>DATDBH010000198.1:0-8914 GCA_036524985.1 Microlunatus sp.
CTCAACGCAGTTCTCTGCGGACTGGTGCTACGCCCGATCGGCCGCATCGCCGGGCTCGTCGCGGCACTGTTCTACGCGCTCTTCCTCGGCGCTGCGTACGTCGAGTACACCGCTCTGCTGGAGTCGCCGGCGACCGCCGGCCTGCTGGCTGCGCTCGTGCTCACCCGAGCGCTCGGGTCGGGCGTGGGCATCGGCCCCCGGCACTACGTGATCGCCGGGGTCCTGCTGGGGCTGTCGCCGGTGTTGAAGATCTGGGGCGTCGTCACGGTCTTGGTGATCGTCGGCGGCATCCTGGCACGCCGCGGTCGACGACCGGCCCTGCTCATGCTGAGCGCCGCCATCGCCTCCGCCGCCGTCCTCTGCCTGCCCTTCTTCCTGTCGGCGCCGGGCCAGATGTGGCGGATGGTGGTCGTCGCTCAGCTCGGCCGGCGGCGCGGGGACTGGGCGACGGCGGAACGGCTCAACGACATTCTCGGCATCCGCTTCTGGGTGGGCGCCCAGCCGACGATCCAGGTGCTGACCGTGATCATGATCGTCGTGGTCTTGACCGCGGTGGTGGTCTGCCTCGCTCGCGTCGATCTGCGGGTGGTGGCGGCGCTGCTGCTGACTCACGGCGCCCTCGTGCTGGTCACCCCGATGTGGTTCCTGCACTACGCCGGGCTGACCGCGGCCCCGATGGCCCTCGTGCTGGGTGGCGCGGTCGGGGCGACGATCGACTGGAGTGGACGGGTCCAGCGAGTGCCGTGGGTCGGCTGGGCGGTCGGTACCGTCGCGGTCCTCGGCACGGTCGTGCTGGCGCTGTCGCTGCCGCGGTGGGCCTTCGGCAACCCCGCCTTCCCGGGCACGACGCTGTCGGCCGCCGTGGCGGACCGACCGGGTTGTCTGGCGACCGACTGGCCGATGACCTTGATCCAGATGAACCTGCTGCAGCGCAACCTCGACCGGGCCTGCCCGCTGGTCGTGGACATCGGCGGGTACAGCTACTACTTGGTGGACAGCCCGTACAGCGACGTGTCGCGCCGTAAGAACCGCGATTTCCAGGCGGTGCTCCTGGCGTACTACCGCTCAGCCGATGCCGTGGTGCCGGTGCGGTTCAGCACGCAGTCGGGCCACAGCAAGGGCACGGCCAAGGAGATCGCGTCCTGGCCGGTGGTCGCCCAGGCCGGCCGGTACGTGGTGCGGGAGCCGCTTCCCGAGGCTCGATGACCTCAGTTCGGCGGCCGCATTACTTATGGCCGCACGCCACAGATATGCAACCCTTGAAGTCTTTCCTGCGTACCCCCTGATGGACGCAAGGAGGGACCACCATCATTGTCGACAGCACCACCGCGATCTCCGACAGCAGCCGACGGCAGCCGTCCGGTTGGTGGTTCGGCTCGGTCCTGGCCGGGATCTTCGGCCTCGCCGTCGCCGTCCGGCTCGCCGGTACGCTGCGCGGAGCCGGTCTGTACGGGTTGGGCAACTACGACGACGGCGTGCACTTCGCCGCGGCGCTGGGTCTGGTCAACGGTCTGCTGCCGTACCGGGACTTCCTGCTGCTCCACCCGCCCGGGGTGGTGCTGGCTCTGGCTCCCTTCGCGGCCTTGTCCTGGCTGATGGGGGAGCCGGACGCGATGGCGGCCGCTCGCGTGTCCTGGATGCTGCTCGGCGGGGTGAACGCGATCCTGTGCGGACTGGTGCTGAGGCCGCTGAGTCGGGCCGCCGGCCTGCTGGCGTCGCTGTTCTACGCCCTCTCCATCGGCGCGGTGTACGTCGAGCACACCGCCCTGCTGGAGGCCCCGGGCACCACGGCGCTGCTGCTCGGGCTGGTGGTCACCCGACTGCTGGGATCGGGCGAGGGGATCGGCGCCAGACACTATGCGGTGGCCGGAGTGCTGTTGGGACTGTCCCCCGTGCTCAAGATCTGGGGCGTCGTCGCGGTGCTGGTGGTGGTCGTGGCCATCTGGGCCCGGCGGGGCCGCCGGCAGGCCCTGGTCACCCTGGGCTCCTCGGTCGCCTCGTGCGCGACGGTGTGCCTGCCGTTCTTCCTGGCTGCGCCGCAGGAGATGTGGCGGATGGTCGTGGTGGCTCAGGTCGGTCGACGTCGGGCGAACGAGAGGGCCAGCGACCGGCTCTCGGACGTGCTCGGCGTGCGGGAGTGGGGCTACGGCAGCGGTCTGTGGAGCGTCTGGCTGGTGATCATGGCGGTGGCGGTGCTGGGCGCCACCGTGATCTGTCTGATCATCTCCGACCTGCGGGTGGTCGCCGCCCTGATGATCACCCACGGGCTGCTGGTGATGACCACCCCCATGTGGTTCCTGCACTATGCCGGGCTCACCGCCGCCCCGATGGCGTTGACCCTCGGCGGCGCTCTGGCCGTGCTGCTGGGATGGTCGCGCTCGGTCAGGTGGCTTGCTCCGACCCTCATCGGTCTGGCCGTGGTGGGAGTCCTCGCGCTCGCCTACCCGATGCGGGACGTCCAGCTGGGCAAACGGCATTTTCCCGGCGCCCACTTCGCAGCGGCGTCCGCCGCGTGGGACGGCTGCACCACCACCGACTGGCCGATGACCTTGATCCAGATGGACCTGCTGCAGTCCGACATCGACCGAGGCTGCCGGTTCGTGGTCGATCTGGGGGGCTACAGCTACTACCACGTCGACAGCCCGTACCACCAGGAAGCGCGGCGACAGAACGAGGACTGGCAGGCGCTCGCCCTCGACTACTACCGGTCGGGAAGTGCGGTCATCGCCGTGCGGTTCAGCACCGAGACCGGCTTCAGCAGAGCCACCGCTCGCACCCTCGCGAAGTGGCCGGTGGTCGTTGAGAAGGACGGCTTCGCGGTCCGGCGTCCGCAACCCGGCGGCGGCTGACGAAGCGGCGGGATCAGCCCATCGTGGCGCCGAAGACCAACCCGAGCAGGTAGGTGGCGGCCGCGGCGCCGTACCCGATAGCCAGCTGACGCAGGGCCCGTTTGGCCGGCGAGGCTCCCGACAGGATCCCGACCACCGCGCCGGTGCCGAGGAGGGCAAGACCGACGAGGACGGAGGCGATGGCGATGGCGGTCGCGCCGGTGGCACCGAACAGGTAGGGCAGCACAGGGATCAAGGCACCGGAGGCGAAGAAGCAGAAGCTCGACAGCGCGGCCGACCAGGCGTTGCCGACCGCCTCGTGGGGATCGACGCCGGCAGCGTCCGGGGAGTCCGCATCCAGCACCTGGCTGGCCAGCACCGTGCTGGCCTGCTGTTGGGCCTGCGTCGGCTCCATCCCCCGCGCTCGGTAGACCAGGGCCAGCTCGTTCGCGTCCAGGTCGAGATGGGGCAGCGCCGACTGTGCCCCCGGGTCGGGCCGGGTCGACTGGAGCAGCTCCCGCTGCGAGCGGACCGAGACGTACTCCCCCGCGCCCATCGACAAGGCACCGGCGAGCAGACCGGCGATCCCGGTGAACAGCACCGTCTGGTTCGAGACACCGGTCGCGCCGATGCCCAGCACGAGCGCGAGGTTCGACACCAGGCCGTCGTTCGCGCCGAACACCGCCGCCCGGAACGAGCCGGACAGCTGCTGACGTCCGCGAGCGGCCAGCCCGCGGAGCACCTCACCGTGGATCCGTTCGTCCGCGGCCATCTGCTCGGTGGCGTCCACGTCGTCGTCGTACGGAGTGCGCCCCTCGGCCCGCTGCATCAACGCCAGGACGAACACGGTGCCGAAGTTCGCGGCCAAGAACACCATCAGCCGGGTGCGCTGGCTGGTCCGCGGGGCAGGGTGGGCGGCGGGACCGAGCAGCTCGAGCCAGTGCGACTCGTGCCGGCCTTCCGCGTCGGCCAGGGCTGCCAGGATCTGCTGCTCGGCACCCTCCTTGCGCGCGGCGAGCGCGCTGTAGACGGCAGCCTCCGCACGTTCGTCGGCGAGGTAGCGCCGCCAGCGGCGGATCTGGCGTCGGGTGGGCAACGCATCCGTCGTCTCGCTCACCGGCGACATCATCGTGCACTCATGCCGGTTCCGGCGGAGGGGGCCAGTAGGTGACCGAATGCTCGGTTGCCCTGCCCAGGGTGTGAAGGACCTCAGAACTCCTCGTGGGTGGCCGGGTCCAACCCGCGGAGGCGACCGTCGGCGCGGCCCAACGCGGAGATCTGCTGCATCTCGTCGTCGGAGAGGGCGAAGCCGAACACGTCGAGGTTCTCGTACTGCCGCTCGTCGCTCGCCGACTTCGGGATGGCCACCACGCCCAGCTGGACGTGCCAGCGCAGCACCACCTGCGCCGCCGACACGCCGTGGCGATCCCCGATCGAGCGCAGCAGCAGATGGTCGAGCAACTCCCCGGCCCGTCCGATCGGACACCAGGCCTCGGTCACGATCCCCCGGTCGGCGTTGGCCGCGCGTTGCTCGGTCTGCGGGAAGAACGGGTGCAGCTCGATCTGGTTGACGGCCGGCGTGACCCCCGTCTCGTCGATCAGGCGGTCCAGGTGCTCAGGCAAGAAGTTGCTGACTCCGATGGCGCGCACCAGCCCCCGGTCGCGTGCGGTGATCAGGGCCTGCCACGCCTCGACGTAACGATCGACCCCGGGGTTCGGCCAGTGGATGAGATAGAGGTCGAGATGGTCCAGTCCGGTGCGGAACAGGCTCTCCTCGACGGTGGCGACGGCTTCGTCATAGGCGTGGTGGCGGCCCGGCAGCTTGGAGGTGACGATGATCTCCTCGCGCGGCACGGACGACCGGCGCACCGCCTGCCCGACGGCGCCCTCGTTCTCGTAGTTCACCGCCGAGTCGATCAGCCGGTAGCCGACGTCCAGAGCACGGCCGATGGCGTCCACGCCGGCCCCGCCCTTGAGTCCGCCGGTGCCGAAACCGATCGCGGGCAAGGTGATCTCGGCCCCGAACACTGTCGGCACACCGGTCATCGACGACTCCTCACGTCTGGGATCGCACCATCTTCACCCATGTCGCCCGGCGGGCCGCATCGGGCTCGTCAGCCCCTGGATGCGGGTCCGACCGCAGGGATGACGTACAGTGTTCTCAGCAGTGCGCACCGGTCTCACCCCGCGCTGCCGGTGACGTTGAGCTCCGCTCCTCCCCTCCCAAGATTTCTTCGTGCGATCGACGTGGATCGTGACGTACGGATTCACCCAGGTGAGACACCCACGAGAGTGACCACCCTGTTGTCCAGTTCCACCTTCATCAGCCTCGGCCTGCCCACGCACCTTTCTCAGGTGCTGGCTGACCACGGCATCACCACCCCGACCCCGATCCAGGCAGCCACCCTGGCCGACGCCATCGCGGGCCGTGACGTGCTCGGCCGCGGCCGCACCGGCTCGGGCAAGACGTACGCGTTCCTGCTCCCGCTGGTGACCCGGCTGAGTGCCGAGTCCCGGCGAACGCAGCCCAACCGCCCGCGTGCCGTCATCCTGGCGCCCACCCGCGAGCTGGCGATCCAGATCGACACCGCCCTCCAGCCGCTGGCCGCCGTGTCCGGGCTGACCAGTCGCACCGTCTTCGGTGGTGTCGGCCAGCAGCCGCAGGTGGCGGCCCTGCGTCGCGGCGTCGACGTGCTCGTCGCCTGCCCCGGACGCCTGGAGGACCTGGTCAAGCAGGGCCACTGCAAGCTCGACGCCGTGCAGATCACCGTCCTCGACGAGGCCGACCACATGGCCGACCTGGGCTTCCTGCCCGGCGTCACCCGCCTGCTGGCCCAGACCCCGAAGGACGGCCAGCGCCTCTTCTTCTCCGCCACCCTCGACAGCGGTGTGGACGGGTTGGTCCGGCGGTTCCTCAGCCGGCCCGCCATCCATCAGGCCGACTCGGCGGAGGCGCCGGTGGCCAGCATGGACCACCACGTGCTGCACGTCAGTCAGGGCACCCGCACCGAGGTGCTGATCGACCTGGCCGCAGCGCCCGGTCGCACTGTGATCTTCACCCGGACCAAGTCGCGGGCCAAGACGCTGACCCGTCAGCTCAACGCGCGCGGCGTCCGCGCCACCGAGCTGCACGGCAACCTCAGCCAGAACGCCCGCACCCGCAGCATGGACGCGTTCCACTCCGGCCAGGTCCGCACCCTGGTCGCGACCGACATCGCGGCCCGCGGCATCCACGTCGACGACATCGAGCTCGTCGTGCACGCCGATCCGCCGGCCGAGCACAAGGCGTACGTGCACCGTTCGGGCCGTACGGCTCGCGCGGGCAAGGCCGGCACCGTCGTCACCCTGATGACCGACGAGCAGGTCCGCGACGTCCGCGCCCTGACCCGGGCCGCGGGCATCAAGCCGACCATGACCGTGGTGGACACGATCTCGCACCCGGTCCTGCAGGAGCTCGCCGCCGGCGAGCGGGTCTTCGAGACGATCGTCGTGGCGTCGACACCGGACACCTCCGGGCGGTCGAACGGTCGCGGCAACGGCGGCGGTCGTCGCTCCGGTGGGCGCTCCCGCCCCGCCGGCGCCGGATCGGCTCCGCGCAGCGGCGGTTCCGGTGGACAGAGCCCGTCCGGCTCCGGCTCGGGCGGCCAGGGGTCGGGTCGTGGGCGCCGACCGGCGCGCGACGGGAGTCGCAGCCCGGCAACGACCGGCTCGGGCTCGAGCCACAGCGCCAGCAACTTCAGCCGCCGGGTTCGCACGCGCTGACCCGCGACGCCGGCCGGCAGATCTGAGACACGCCGACTCCGCGGGTGCTGCACCCGCGGAGTCGATGTGTCACTGCCGGGAGAACGCGGAGGCGCGCGCGACCTGATCCGGGGTGATGCTCACACCGGTGTAGCGCTCGAACTGGCGGGCCGCCTGCAGGGCGATCACCTCGGCCCCGCTGATCACCACCCGGCCGGCCTCACGAGCGGCCGAGATCAGCGGTGTCTCGGCCGGGAAGGCCACCACGTCGAACACCACTTCGGCCGCGGCGACGTGCGCGTCGGAGAACGCCTGGACGTCCGCGTCCGCGCCGTGCATGCCGAGCGGAGTGACGTTGACGATCACCGCCGCTCCGGGATCGGCATCGGCCGCCTGCCAGCGGTAGCCGTACTTCTCAGCCAGTGCGGACCCGGCGATCTCGTTGCGAGCCAGGACCGTCAGATCGGCGAAACCCGCGCCGCGGAAGGCCGCCACCACCGCCTTGGCCATGCCACCGGACCCACGGACCAGGACCGAGGACGACGGGTCGATCGCGTGTTCGACGAGCAGCTGGGCCACCGCCTCGTAGTCGGTGTTGGAGGCGGACAGTCGACCCTCGTCGTTGACGATGGTGTTGACCGACTCGATGGCCGACGCCGACTCCTCGAGCACGTCGACGAGCGGGATCACCGCCTCCTTGTAGGGCATCGACACGGAGCAGCCACGGATGCCGAGCGCCCGGACGCCGCGGATCGCGCCCTCGATGTCGTCGGTGGTGAACGCCTTGTAGACGAAGCTCAGGTCCAGCTCGTCGTACAGGAAGTTGTGGAAGCGGGTGCCCAGGTTCGACGGCCTCCCGGCGAGCGAGATGCAGAGCGTCATGTCCTTGTTCAAGATCGGCATGACAGCATTCTCGCGTGACTGTCGTCGGACTCGTGCTCGCGGGGCTCGCCGCCCTCGTCCACGTCTACATCTTCTATCTCGAGTCGATCGTCTGGACCGGCGCACGGGCCAGGGCCGTCTTCGGCACCGGCACTCGCGAGCAGGCCGAGGTGATGAAGGACCTGGCGTTCAACCAGGGCTTCTACAACCTGTTCCTGGCCCTGGTGACCGCCATCGGCATCGTGGCGACGGCGGTCGGCTGGACCACCGTCGGTCTGACGATGGTCTTCGTGGGCACGGGCTCCATGGTCGCTGCCGGGGTGGTGCTGCTGCTCTCCAGCCCGTCGAAGGCGGCCGCGGCCCTGAAGCAGCTGGTCATCCCGTTGCTGGCGATCATCGCGTTGGTGATCGGCCAGGTCGGCTGATCACCGACCGACCGACTGGCCGACGGCGTCAGTCGTCGACGACGGTGAGGGTCACGTCGATGTTGCCGCGGGTGGCGTTGGAGTACGGGCAGACCTGGTGCGCCGCCTCGGCGAGCTCCTGGGCCAGGCCGGGCTCGACACCCGGCAGCACGATCTCCAGCTCGACCGCCAGCTGGAGGCCCGCCGCGCCGTTGGGACCGATGTGCACCAGGGCCCCCACCGACGAGTCCTGGATGTCGATCTTCTTCACCCGGGCGACGGACTGCAGGGCGCTGTGGAAGCAGGCGGCGTAGCCGGCGGCGAACAGCTGCTCGGGATTGGCGCCCTCGCCGGATCCACCCATGGCTTTCGGGACGGCGAGGTCGACGTCGATGCGCCCGTCGGTGGACCGGACGTGGCCGTTGCGACCGGCGCCGGTGGAGAGGGCTTCAGCGGTGTAGAGGTTGTCCATGATCATTTCCCTGTGTGTGGTGGAAGGGATGTGAAGAGTCGGGTGGTCAGGCGCTGCGCAGCTCGGTGGTGAGCTGCCTCATGTTGTGCGCGAGCTCGTGCAGCTGAGCGAGCAGACCGGGCAGGTCCGTCGACGCCGCGACGAACGCCGGAGTCAGGCAGCCGACGGCGCCCGCGACCGCGAGCTGCGTCGACCGTCCCTCGGTCGTGAGGGTGACGGTGACAACCCGCTCGTCCTGATCACGTCGCTCGCGGGTGACCAGTCCCCGGGTCTGGAGCCGAGCCAGCAGCGGTGACACCGTGCCCGAGTCCAACCCCAGCTCCTGACCCAGGGCGGAGACGCTGCGCTCGCCGTCCGCGAGCACCACCAGCACCAGATACTGCGTGTACGTGAGGTTCCACGGCGCCAGCACCTGCCGGTAGGCCTGGGCCGTCGAGTTCGCGGCCGAGTAGATCGCGAAGCAGACCAGGTCGTCCAGTCGTGAGGTGGTCACCGGAGAAGTATTGCGCGCAACTGAATTGCCCACAATGCGATGTGGTGAGGCGTCGGTCACGTCGCTGCCGACCGGTACGCTCGCAGCGATGAGC
>DATDBH010000199.1:0-2803 GCA_036524985.1 Microlunatus sp.
CAGGCGCTCGTCGTACGGCTCCTGCGCCAACCGCCCCGGGGCGTCATCGACGACGAGCTGCGGCATCCCGGCCATCAGGGCGAGATCGTTGCGCTCCAGAGCGACCGTGTGCCGCTCCCGCTCGAGCAGCCGGCGACGCTCGTCGAGCCAGTCCGAGCCGACACCGATCAGGAGCGACCCGGGAGCCAGCGCCAGTGCGAGGCCGTAGCTGGTCAGTGCCTCATCGTGCCGCCCGTCACGGACGGCGACGCGGGCCCGGCTCGCGAGGTCCCGGAACACCGTGAGGTCGAGCTGGGTGCCGTCCACCACGGCTGTGTACCCACCGTCGCGCCGATCCAGCCGCAGCGCGGTGGACGTCTGGACCACCTTGCGCAGCCGGGACAGGTAGGACCGCAGGGCCTGATCCGCAGCCGGCGGCGGCTCGTCGCCCCACACCCGACCGATCAGGTCCGAACGTGACACCGGCCAGCGGGCGTCGAGCAGCAGGGCGGCCAGCACGGCCCGCTGCCTGGCCGGACCAAGCTTCAGGCCGGCCCCCAGCCGGTCGGCCACCGCGACCGGACCCAGCACCCGCACCGATGGTTCCGTGCGCTGACCTACCCGGTCGACGGTGCCTGAGTCCCGTCGCCCACCCGGAACGAGGAAGGTCGTCGTGGCAGTCTCCACGGTCGGCCCCCTCCGTTGGCTCTCCTCGTTTGACGAGGGCGCCAGGCTCCCCGCTGATACCCATCGGGCCGCCCCAGGCGGTCGCTCAGCCGTCGATCGCCGCCTGACCCGATCGCAGTACGCCTCGAGCTCACCGTCCTCATACCGTCGCGGGCCAGAAGAAGCCGCGCAGGCGGCGTCACCCTCGTCCGGGGCACCACGTGCCCGTGCAGGTGCGGCACGGACCGGCTGACCATGTTGTTCACCGCGCCACGAACGTGCCCAGGCAACCCGATGCCTCCGCGTCCACCTCAGCGCGCCCGATCCTGAACACCACGTCGTCGGCCACCACCCGCTCCGCTTCCCCGGAAGCCTCACCCCACCCGGCGACGAACCGCACCACCTACAGGCCCTTCGCCTTCCGATACTGCTCCGGGCAGGGGTCGGGCAACTCCCGCAACGGGACGACCCGAAGCGGCTGGGCACCCGAGGTCGGCAACCTCGACCTGGCGACCCCGAAGGATCGCGACGGCACCTTCGGCCCGAAGCTGATCGGCAAGGGCAGCGGCGCCTGGACGGGCCTCGCGGACATGATCACCAGCCTGCTGAGTGATCGCGCTGAACGCGATCAGCTCACACCCCCCCACGGCACAGCCGCAGATCACGGTGCCGTCGCGGACGAAGAGCTGCGGTAGACCCGCCCGGGCGTCGATCTGCAACTGCTCCAGCGCGCCGCCAGCCCCCGGAAGGAGCTGCCGGCCGGAGGCAACAAAAGCACAACATCTGGGCAACGCGCCGACGCCATGGTGGTTGCGTACCGACCCGGACCGTCTGGGACGGACATCCATCAAGGGGGGGCCATCATGGCCAAGTACCGTTTGGAACTCGCCCACGTCCACTGCGACAAGCTGCAGGACACCGCCGGGCCGGACGAACTGCAAATCATCGTCGACGGGATCGTGCTCTTCGGCGGCAACGGGGGGGGCAGTATCGGAAAGGGTGGCATCGTCTATCTGACCGGGCGGTCGGCGCTGTTCACCAACCCCGTCTCGGTCGAGCTGGTCGAGGTCGACAGCGGGTCCAACAACGACCATCTGGGCACGGCCACGATCTCTGGCTCGGCGGACCTCAACCGGGGTGTTCTGCACCGCGAGTTCAACATCAGCCACGCGGAGTACAGGCTGGCCTACCAGGTCGTCGCCGCGTGAACCGAGGTCCGGTCGGGTGCGGGGCGCCCCCCACCGGACTCCCGTCGCTTCGGACCGATGCTCATCATTGGTGACGTAATCTCGGAATTGGTGTGACGGCTCACTCCCCGGATCGTCGGAGTGTGCCGTCGTGAGCGGTGGGTCAGGTCGCGGCCAGGACCGCCAGATCCGCGACTGCCTCGGTGAGATCCTCGGCCCGACAACGTGCACTGCGCTCAAAGCGAACGTAAGTACGGGCGGGGCAGCCTGGAGACACGCGACGCCCCCTGCGCTTCTTGAGCGCGTCCAGCGTTCCCGGGCTCTCGAGGCACTTGCAGCATTGAACGTCGACCCGGAAGTGGTGCAGTTCGTACCCTCTCGGCCAGACAGCCACGAACCCGAGTCGCGACCGCTGGCTGGGCGGCGGGGTTCGGGATCCAGGGTCACGACTTTGGGGCCCGAGCGCCACGGAGAACAAACTGATGCTGAGAGTGGCAGGGCGCTTTCGCCGGCTCGGCATCGAGGGCGTTGAGGTCGGTTGGCGCCTTGTCCGCCACACCTGGTACTGCGCCTGATTCTCGCAAGCCAGTTCGCGAAAACGCCCAGTCTGCGAAGACGACGCCTTGGGGTGCACGGCTGGGGACACAGCGATCGACGGGCAGAACGATGGTTGGTTGGAGCGATGAGTCGAGATCTCTACCGAGCGGGGGGGGGCGTGCGACTCCGTGCCAGTGGCTGGATCACGTCGCACCCGAACGAGGTCGGGTGTTCGGGTCAGCTGTGAGCGTCGGGGTCCCGCTTGTGGTCGACGAGTTCGTCGGCGATTTGACCAGACACTCCGCCAAGCAGGTCCAGTCGGTCGCTCAGCCTCTCGAGCCGCCGCAGCAGCGCGGTGTCTCGTTGATCGAGGGCGTCGAGACGGTCGAGGAACTGCTCCTGGCGCTGGTCGAGAGTCCGTAGCCGGGCTTCGA
>DATDBH010000200.1:0-12751 GCA_036524985.1 Microlunatus sp.
GAGGAGATGTCCTCGGCCATCCAGCGGGAGTGCTCGGTGCCCACCGAGTGATGGTGGGACAACGTGCCGCCGTGGTCGACGAAGCTCTGCTGGATCGCCGACTTCACCACGTCGTAGCCCGTCAGCGGGTCAGCGTCGTCCAACGGGAACGCGAAGGTGAAGTAGAGGCAAGCGCCGGTGTGGTAGCTGTGCGAGAGATGGCACATGATCCACCCCTTGACGCCGATCTGGTCGAAGGCCTGGTTCGCCGCCGCGACCGTGTTGTCGTAGACCTCCATCAGCCGGGACCACGGGGCCGCGGTCTCCGAGACGTCGCCACCGGCGCCGCGGTCGAGCAGGAAGTCCCGAATGTAGGGGGTGTCGAACTTCTTCTGGTCGTAGAGCCGACCCGGGCCGGTGCCGACCACGATGCCGCCGTGCTTGCCCACGATGTCCTTGACCAGCTTGCGCTCGTAAGCGACGTGGCTCTTGGCGCCCTCGAAGCCGATGAACGACAGGCACACCTTGCTCATGTCCCAGCCGCGGCGCTGCAGGACGGCGAACATGCCCTTCTGGATCTTGCCGGACAGGTTGAAGCCCGGCTTGTGCTTGCTGGTGGCGAACGAGAACGCGGTCTCCCGCGAGTCCGACACCCGGGTGACCGTCGGGGCGGCGTCGGAAGCCGCGATCTCCTGCATCGTGGCCATGCCCGACTCCCAGGTCGGGAAGAGGTAGCCGAGGATGATCCGCTCCTCGGGCACCCGGTGCACCTGCACCGTGACCTCGGTGATCACACCGAGGCGGCCCTCGCTGCCCAGGATCATCTCCCGCACGCTCGGTCCGGTGGCGGTGCTCGGCAGCGGCCGGATGACCAGCACGTCGCCCGGCACGACCACCCGCAGGCCGCGCGTGATGTCGGCGATGTCGCCGTACTTGTCCGACTGCATGCCAGAGGAACGGGTCGCCACCCAACCGCCGAGCGTGGAGTGGGTGAAGCTGTCGGGGAAGTGGCCCATGGTCCAGCCACGGGCGCCCAGCTGCTCCTCGAGGTCCGGTCCGAGGGTGCCGGCCTGGATGCGGGCCAAGCCCGACTCGGCGTCGATGTCGAGGACCTTGTTGAGGCGGCCGAGGTCGAGCGACAGCACGGGCCGCGCCTCCTCGGGCGGTGGCTCCAGACTGCCGGAGATGTTGGTGCCGCCACCGAACGGGATGATCACCACGTCCTCGGCGATGGCCAGGTCGACGATCGCGCGCACCTGGTCCTCGTCGGCCGGGTAGAGGACGGCGTCAGGGATCCGGGGGATGATCGCGCGGCGCAGCCGGACCAGGTCGCGCAGGCTCTTGCCGTACGTGTGCACGATCCGGTCGAGGGTCTCGGTGTGCACGTGCTCGTCGCCGAGGACCTCGGTGAGCTGAGCCAGGAAGGCGTCGGTCAGCTTCGGCACCGGGACGGGCAGGGACTCCAGCTCCGGCGGCACGACCGGCTCACCGGTGATGTCGAGCCCGACCTTGTCGGCGACGAACGGGGCGAAGGCCGGCTTGTCCTCGTGGTGGAAGGCGACGCCCTCGACACCCCAGCCCCACCACTTCATGTGCTTCGTGCCGGTCATGCGTCCCTACCTCCGAGATCATCTCCACGTTCGGTCGGCGGCAGGGAGCGCGGCCCGTCGGCCAGACGCTGCTGCTGCTCCCGGTAGTTCATGCCGTAGTCGACGAGGCCACGGACTTCCTTGGCGATCCGATCGGAGAAGACCGCAGCCTTCTCCCCGTCCTCGGGGCGCATCGGCTCGCCGAACACGACGTAGACCGGCGGACGACCCTTGACCGGCCAGCTCGCCCCACGAGGCATGGCGTCGGACGCACCGACCAGGGCCACGGGCACGCAGGGCACGTCACGGCTGATGCACAGGGCGGCGGCTCCCGGTTTGAAGTTGCCCATCTCACCGGTTCGCGAGCGGGTCCCCTCGGGAAACAGCAGCAGCGGCACGCCGTCGTCGAGCAGGCTGGTGGCCATGCCGCGCTTACCGCGCAGACCCGTACGGTCCACAGGGAACGCGTTGAAGAACAGAGCCGTCAGGCCCTTGCGCCACCACACGTCGAAGAAGTAGTCGGCCGCCGCGCCCGCGGCGACGTAGCGCGCGAGCCGGCGGGGCAGGGCGCCGATGAGCAGTGGCGCATCCAGGTGCGAGCTGTGGTTGGAGACCATCACGAACGGACCGTTCAGGCCCTCGAGCTGCTCACGACCGAGCACGGTCACCGTGGCCAGCCGCCAGATGAGCGGCTTCAACATCCCGCGTTGGGCCACGAACCGCGCGCTCGCGTGGATCGGCGAGGTGTAGCGACGACGGCTCGGCACGCCGTCCACCGTATCGCGTCGCGACCCGTGGTCCGTCACGTCAGCACCTTCGACACGTCGGTCCCGGTCAACCCGGTCAATGCCGTCCCGACGACAGCTTCCGCGACGCGGCGCGGACCGCAGACCTCGGGGCCAGCCGGGTGGCGAGGATCAGTGCCTTGTAGCGCTTGGACGGGATCGAGATGACCTTGTGGTGAGCCACGTCGTCCAGGCAGTCGGCGACCAGGCGGTCGGCGTCCAGCCAGAGCTGATCGGGGATCTTGGACGTCTTGATGGCGGCACGTTCGTGGAACTCGGTCCGCACCCACCCAGGACACAACGCGGTCACCTGGACGCCGGTGTCACGCAGCTCGTTGGCCAGTCCCTCGCTGTAGACGGTCACCCAGGACTTGATGGCCGAGTAGCCGCCCATGGTCACGAACCCCGCCGTGCTGGCCACGTTGATGATCGTCCCCCGACCCCGCGCTCGCATCGTCCGGCCGGCGGCGGCACCGAGCATCAGCACCGCCCGGATCATCACGTCGATGGCGTGCTCGTGCGGCACCGTGTCGGCGTCGGTGAGCGCGTGGTGGACCCCGAACCCGGCGTTGCTGACCAGCAGGTCGATCGGCCGGTCGGTGCTCTGCAGGCGCTCGGCCACCCGCTGCACGTCGTCGCGGTTGCCCAGGTCGGCCGACAGCACCTCGACCTCGATGCCGTGAGCGGTGGTCAGCTGGCTCGCCATCTCGGCCAGCCGATCGGTGTTCCGGGCGACCAGCACCAGGTCGTCGCCCCGGGCGGCCAGCGCGCGGGCGAACGCGGCTCCGATCCCGGAGGTCCCGCCGGTCACCAACGCAGTCGTCATGGGACGACACTGTAGAGCGATTGTGCGGCGGACACCGATCCGGTCGAGTGGTGAACGATCGACACGTGATCACGTCGGTGCCTGTGGGGCACGGGTGCGCTGAAGGTCAGATCCACCGCATCTGAGACTCGTTCTGGTCTGGCGACATCTCCCATCCCGTGGAGCTGATCGAGATCACCATCTGCTGTTCAGCGGGCGACTCGGGGACCTGCAACTTCAGGCGGAGAAGCAGGCCCGGTACGGCGGCGGTGTCATCAAGAACGCCGTGTTCCTGCCCGGTCAGGAGGACCTGCGGTGGAGCCGGTTCAAGCACCTGGATCCCCACGCCCGCGTTGCTCAGCAAGGTCGTCGACCTGCTCGATGACATCCCGATGGAGCAGCGGGACACCAGCGGCGACCTGTGCGAGTACCTGCTGTCGAAGCTGTCGACCTCCGGGGCCAACGGGCAGTTCAGGACGCCGCGGCACATCATCGAAGCCATGGTGGCCATGATGGCGTCGAAGTCGGGCGACGAGATCTGCGACCCGGCCCTCCCACGGCAGAGCAGTCGGCGGCCGAGCTCGACCCCGAGGAGCAGGTCGCCCAGGGCATCGAGCGCATCCACGCCAGCGTCGCCGCCGACCTCCTTGCTGGGTGATCTGCTAGTGGCCGAGTCCGTAGGTGTCGAGCTGATCGACGGCCGCCGTCTCGCGTCTGTGATGATCCGCTATGGCGTCGGCGTCCAGGCCAAGCGTGCGGTGCAGATCGTCGAGATCGACGAGGACTTCTTCGAGTAGTGGCGTCGGCGCCGCCTGCTTGCCTGGTCTCCAGAGTTGATGAGATCAATTGGGTGCGCGATCGCCTCATCAACATCGTCGAGAACGGTTCTGATGGGCCTCCCGAGAGACACACGCACCTGCACAATGTCACTGAATCTGCCCTAGAGTCACATTGTGGACCTGACGATGTTCCGCAACCCCGCTGCGGGTGACCTGCTAACGATCAGCGGGACCGACCCCGCACTGGGTCCGTGGACGCACCGCGCTTTCGTGCCCGCCCCGCTGCCGTCCACCATGCCCGAGCTGTCCCCGACCACCTACCTCCGGATCGCGGATGCCCGCGCGGCTCTCGCAGGGCTGGACAGCACGTCGAGCCAGCTACCCAACCCGATGCTGCTGCGGTCTCCGACCCTCCGGGCGGAGGCCCAGAGCACGTCAGCGTTGGAGGGGACCTATGCGGCGCTCCCTGAGGTGCTTGCCGCCGACGTCGACGAGCCGGGCTCGGCCGACCTGTTGGAGATCTTGAACTACGTGGATATGGCCCAACACGCCTACGCGTGGGTCGCCGATGGCAGGCCGGTGTCCACGCCATTCCTGTGCGAGCTGAACGAGTTGCTGCTCAAACATTCACCCCTCGCCGCCGAGTCGGGTCGGTTGCGAGACCAGCAAGTGGTGATCGGTCGCCGAGCCGACGGCGACGCGGTGGCCTTTCCGATCCACACCGCCAGGTTCGTACCGTCCCCGCCGGGTGCTCCGCTGGAACTGGGTATCCGGGAACTCGTGGACTGGCTGCGGGCCGATCACAGCGGTCAGATCGATCCCGTCGTCGCGACGGCGATGGGCCACTACCAGTTCGAGGCCCTGCACCCGTTCCGGGATGGCAACGGCCGTCTCGGCCGGTTGCTGATCGTCCTGCAGCTGCAGCAGCTGCGAGTGCTCGGCGAGCCCACGCTCACCGTCTCCCCGTGGTTCGAAGCGCGGCGAGCCGCCTACTACGACCGGCTGCTGGCGGTGAGCACCGACGGTGACTGGGATGGGTACGTCGGCTTCTTCGCCTCCGGCCTCAAGGCCGCGGCCGAGTTGACGCGACGGCAGATGATCGCTCTGGTTGCCGTGCAAGGCGAACTGAAGGAGCGTGTCCGTGCGTCAGCGCTACGAGCCGACAGCGCGCACGCCCTGATCGACCTCGCGATCGCCAACCCCACCTTCACGGTCCGGCAGGTCGAACACGGCCTGGGGCTCTCCTACGGTCGCGCCAACAAGCTGGTCGGCCAGCTCGTCGGTCTCGGGGTGCTCTCCGTGATCAACCCCGATGCTTACAAGCGGCGCTTCTACGCCCCGCGGGTCCACGACGTCCTAGCCTCTGGAGGTGCCACTTGAGCAACGTCGCCTTCCTGACGACAACGCTTTCACTGGCGCTGCACGAGTCGACTACCGATCACATCCACGCTTCGTCGGCCAGCACGGCGACGAGCACGGCGTCGTCAAGATCATCAGGACCTCGTTCGACAGCCACTGACCTAGGGCCGCGGAGCACTCACCGGCAGCTCCAGCCGCAGCACGGCTCCCGTCGCGGGAGCCGGTCGGTTGGCGGCGGTGACCAGCCCACCGTGCCGGGTGGCGATCTCGCTGACCAGGGCCAGACCGAGACCGTAGTGACGGCGCGCGCCGGGCGCTTCCTTCTCGGAGCGCTGGCCGGCGAACCGGGTGAACATCCGCGGCAGCACCTCCTCGCTGATGCCGGGACCGTCGTCGCTCACCTCGATCACGACGGTCCGGCCGCGGCGATCGACCCGCACCTCGACGACGGAGCGCGCATGGCCGAGCGCGTTGTCGATCAGCGCGGTGACGGCCCGGCTCAGCGCGGTCGGCGCGCCGGCGGGCAGGGTGGTGTCGTCGCCGGTCGTCGCGAGCGTCAGGGTGAGGCCGGTCTCGGTCGCGGCCGCTTGGGCCGACGCGACCGCCGCCGTCACCAGACCCCCGACGTCGACGGGATCCCGCGGCACGGGCGTCCGGGCGTCGGCCGCCAGCAGCAGCTCCTCCAGGATCGCGGTGAGCGCTGACGTGTCCGCCACGATGCCCTCGGCGTCCCGGCCGATCAGCTGGTCGCGCTCGCTCACCTCCGATGCAGCTCCCGGTGCGGATGCGGGCCGCCGGACGCGTCGGGCCAGCAGCTGCGCACGGGTGCTGAGCAGCGTCAGCGGCGTGCGGAGCTCGTGCCCGGCGTCGGCCACGAACCGTCGTTGCGTCTCCAGCGCCTGGGCCATGGGGGAGACGGCCCGGCGCGCCAGCACCACTGCTGCCAGCGTGGCCAGCACCAGCCCGGCGCCGCCGGCGAGGGCGAGCGCACCGATGATCCGCTCCCGCTCCTGGTGCTGGTCGAGCAGACTCACGACCGCCTGGACCACCACGTCGTCCTGGCGCACGGTGAGCACCTCGTACGGTCCGGTGGAGAGGTTCACGCGACGCCGGTCAGCCACCCCGTCCTCGGCCACCTGCGTCATCACCGCCACGTCGGGCAGACCCGGCGGGAGCTGCTCCGACGAGACCACCTCACCGTCGTGGAGCACGGCGGTGAACGTCCCGCCCTCCAGCCGCAGCCGCAGCCGCTTGTCGTCGTCGTCTCCGTCCCGGCCGCGGTCGGGCTTCTCGCTGCCCCCGGCCGCCACGGCGTCGGCCAGGGTCTGGTCCAGCTGCGCCTCCTGGCTGCGGACCACCGCGAGGTAGGCCACGGTGCTCACCACCAGCAGACAGGCGATCAGCAGGGCGGCGGTCTGCAGCCCGATCCGCCAGGCCGTACGCCGCAGGCCGGTGCCCAGCGGTCCGCGTGCGTTCACGTGTCGCCGAGCTGGTAGCCGAGCCCGCGAACGGTCCTGATCACGCCCCGGGAGAGCTTGCGGCGCAGGTAGTGCACGTAGGTGTCGACCACGCCGTCGTCGTCGGCGTCGGGGAAGACACCGGCCACCAGCTCGGACCGGCTGAAGACCCGACGCGGTCGCCTGGCGAGCGTGGCCAACAGGTTGCACTCCCGGTCGGACAGGAACGTGTGCGTGTCGTCGTCGGCGACGAACGTCCGCGTCGACACCACCAGGCGTCCGCCGGGCGCCGGCAGATCGTCGGCGCGGTCGTGGTGGCGGCGCAGCAGGGCACGGACGCGGGCCAGCAGCTCGTCGATGTCGAACGGCTTGCTCAGGTAGTCCTCGGCGCCGGCGTCGAGGCCGTCCACGCGGTCTCGGGCCAGACCGAGCGCCGACAAGATCAGGACCGGGGTCGTCAACCCGCGGTTCCGCAGCCGACCGAGCAGATCCAGGCCCTCGATGGCGGGCAGCCCACGATCGAGCACGAGGACGTCGTACGAGCGGCTGAGACCCAGGTGGAGGCCCTGCTGCCCGTCGTACGCGGTCTCCACGGCATAGCCGGCGGAGGCCAGGATCTCCTCCAGCATGGCGGCCAGCGCTCGGTCGTCCTCGACCAGCAGGACGCGGCCCGGATCGTCTCCGCCCGTCGATGCCAGGGGACCGCTCATCGCTTCAGGATGCCCTACCGAGGTGCTCACGCCACGTCGGACCAGGCGGCCTCGGCACCGCTGTGCCCGATCCGCACGACCTGCACGACGGTGCCCACGGCGCCGGCCAGCACGAGGATCAGCACCACGACGGTCAGCCAGCGCGGCAGCTCCGGCAGTCCGGCGCGCAGCCGGATGATCATGGGCCAGCTCACGCCGATCGCGCCGACGGCCAGGACGATCACCAGCGGGAGCAGCTGGTCACCCAGGTGCGCGTGCTGCTCGATCAGCTCCGAGTGCGGCAGCGCGTGCTCCAGGGACTCACCGCTGGAGGAGGTGAGCGGCACCAGCACCACGGCCAGCAGGGACAGGGCGAGCGGGCCCCACGACGCCCAGGCGCGGAAGCGCGGCCAGAAAGCGGCCAGCAGCACCGCCAGCGCGGCGGTGGGCACGATGACCACGGTGGCGTGGACGATCAGCGGGTGCAGGGGGAGTCCGAAGACGGTCACGGTCGGAACCTCTCGAGAGCGCGCGGGACGAACGACGCGTCGTCCTCGCGGCACTCTGCCGGTCCTTGATCAGTGGATTCTTAGAGCGCCTCAGCCGCTGGAGGGTCGCGGCACAGACCGGCCACTGCGAGGCGGGGCAGTGCGGTCGGGTCCGTGGCGGATCACGGCGACAAGGGCGCCGGCACTGATCCGGGACTAAGAAAACTCGGGTGAACTCTTCCTGCACGTGAACGAGAGGACACCAGACCATGACGAACGACAGCTCGCCGCAGCACAGCGGCTCCCGGTGGGAGCCGGGCGCGGGCACTCCATCCCATCACCTGACCGCCAGTGCCCCGGATGCCGCTCCGAGCAACTCGGCCGCTGCTCCGAGCAGTGGGCCTGCGACCACTCGCCGCCGCCTCGGACGCCGAGGTCCGGTGCTGGCCGTGCTCGCGGCGGTGCTGACCCTCGGGGCCGCGACGGCCGGGCTCGCGTACGTCCGAGCCGACGCGGAACCCGCCGCGAGCGATCCGGCCGCACCCCTCACCCGGGCGGCCGACGGTGCTCCGGGTGACGGCGCGCAGGCCGAGCCGCGCGACGGCGGTCTCGGTGGGGGCGACCGCCCGAGCTGGCGTGAACACTCCGACAGCGATGACGACCGTGCCGACGACGCCGACGGGCGACACGGCGATGGTGATCACGGCGATGGTGATCACCGCGCAGATGATCATGACGACGAGGACGGGCAGTCGTCGTGACCGCCCTGCTCACCCGGCCGGCGCCGGACCGGGCCGTGGAGCCGCGCTTCGACGGCGAGGATCGTCGGGACCGGGTGTTCCGGCTGGCCGCCGGGATCGCGCTCTGGGCCAGCCTGCTGCTGATCACGTACTGGTGGGTGGCTGCCGGCGGCATCACCGATCTGCTGACGGGCTGGGAGACCGCACTGACCTCGGCCGGCCGGATCACCGGGCTGTGGTCGGCGGATCTGCTGCTGCTCCAGGTGATCATGATGGCGCGGCTGCCCCCGTTGGAGAACGCGTACGGTCGCGACGAGCTGACCCGCGCTCACCGGGTGGTGGGCTTCTTGTCCTTCGACCTGATGCTCGTCCACATCGCCACGATCCTCGCCGGCTACGCCGGGGCGCGGTGGTCGCTGCTGCCGAGCACGACCTGGGACCTGATCACCACCGGTGGCGGCATCTTGTTGTCGGTGGCCGGGATGGTCTGTCTGATCATGGTCGCGACCACCAGCATCAAGAAGGCGCGTGGCCGGCTCCGCTACGAGTCCTGGCACCTCATCCACCTCTACGCCTACCTCGGGGTGGGCCTGGCACTGCCGCACCAGCTGTGGACGGGGCAGGCCTTCCTCGCCTCGCCCGGCCGGACCGTCTTCTGGTGGACGCTCTGGGCCACCGCCGCCGGGGCCATCGTGATCTGGCGGGTGCTGCTGCCGCTCGTCCGCAGTCTCCGGCACGGGCTGCGGGTGACCTCGGTGCACCGCGAGTCCTCCGACGTGGTGTCGGTCTACCTGACCGGGCGGCGGCTGGATCGGCTGCCGGTCCGCGCCGGGCAGTTCCTCACCGTACGGTTCCTGGACGGTCCGGGCTGGACCCGCGCCAACCCGTTCTCGCTGTCGGCGGCGCCGGATGGACGCAGCCTGCGGATCACGGCCAAGGCCCTCGGCGCCGGCAGCGCGCGGTTGGCCCACCTTCGGCCGGGCACCCGGGTGCTGTTCGAGGGGCCGTACGGTCGGCTCAGCAGCCGCGCCCGCACCCGGCCGAAGGTGCTGCTGGCCGGCGCGGGAGTCGGCATCACCCCGCTCCGCGCCCTGGCCGAGGGGCTGGCGTACGCACCCGGTGACGCCGTGTTGGTCGAACGCTTCACCGCCGAACCGCTGTTCGCCGACGAGCTGCAGGTGCTGGCCGCGGAGCGGGGCTTGCAGGTGATCGGTCTGCCCGGGGCGCGACGTCGGGCCGACTCGGTCCTGGGACCGATGGCCGGCGACGACGAGCTCGCCGCGCTGGTCCGCTGGATCCCCGATGTCGCCGAGCGCGACGTCTACCTCTGCGGGCCGACGGCCTGGACGTCCGGCTTCGCCCGCCTGGTGCTCGCCGCCGGCGTGCCTCCTACCCGTATCCACACCGAGAGCTTTGGTTGGTGAACCCATGAAACGCATCGTCATCTGGCTGGCCTCGACGGTCAGCGTCCTCGTCCTGTTGTTCGGCTACCACACGTCGACCAACTCCACGGCCTCCACGGCGACGTCCACGGAGTCGTCGTCGACGTCGAGTGCCTCGAGCACGGGCACTACTGGCTCCGCCGCGCCTCCGGACCCGTCCAGCGACCCCACCACCGGGTCGTCCGACTCTTCGGGCTCGGGCACCTCCGGCGACACGAGCACCTCCTCAGCGGCCAAGTCCTACCAGGGATCCACGGTGCAGACGCGGTGGGGCCCGGTCCAGGTGCAGATCACCGTGAAGAACGGCACGATCACCGCTGTCGACGTCCTGCAGCAGCCGAACGAGAACCACAAGGACGAGGAGATCAACAGCTACGCCCTGCCCATCCTGGTGCAGGACACTCTCTCCGCGCAGAGCGCGAAGATCGACATGGTGAGCGGTGCGACGGTGACCAGTGACGGCTACGTGCAGTCGCTGCAGTCGGCCCTGGACAAGGCGGGACTGTGACCGCCACCGTCGACTCGCCACCGGTCTGGCGTCGGGTCGTCCAGCTGATGGGGATGCCGATCAGCCTGGCGTTGCGGGGTCGGCACGCCGACACCGCGCAGGGAGAACGTGCCTGGGCGGACGTGGTCACCGAGCTGGAGTGGGTCGACCGGGTCTTCAGCACCTACCGGGACGACTCGGCGATCAGCCGGCTGGATCGCGGCGAGATCGACGTCACCGACTGCCCGCCGGAGGTGCGGGAGGTGCTGGCCCTGGGACGACAGGCGGAGGAGCAGTCCGGGGGCGCGTTCTCGATCCGCCTGCCTCGGCCGGGCGGGTCCGCCGACGATCGGCGCCTCGACCCGTCCGGGGTGGTGAAGGGATGGGCGGTGCAGCGGGCCTCTCGCCGGCTCGCCACCCTGGATGACACCGACCTGTGCCTGTCCGCGGGCGGTGACATGGTCTGCCGGGTCACCGATCCGCGGCGACCTGCCTGGCAGATCGGCATCGAGCACCCGATCGACCCGAGTCGGCTGATCGCCACCGTCCCGGTCCGTCGGGGAGCGGTGGCGACGTCGGGAACGGCGCGCCGCGGTGCCCACCTGTACGACGCCCGGACGGGTCGACCCGTGGAGGGCGTCGCCTCCGTGACGGTGATCGGCCCGGAGCTCACCTGGGCCGACATCGACGCCACCGCGGCGTTCGCCCAGGGGACGGAGGCTGCCGACTGGCTGCGGGGGCGCCCGGGTCGGACCGGCCTGGTGGTCTGGGCCGACGGCTCCACCACGACCGTGCGGGGGACCGAGGTCGCGGCTATCCGCAGGTCCCGATCACCCCAGCTCGTCGCGGATCCCCGCCCCGCATCAGCTGGTTCGAGCCGACCAAACCGGCACGACATCAGGTGAACAGCGTGATCCTGGCCTACCGTGCTCCGTGAGTCGCGTACGCCTGAGCAGGGGAGAGAGCTGTGGTCGAGATCGTCGTCGCCGGTGCCGGCATCGTGGGGCTGGCGACCGCGTACGAGCTGACCAGGCGCGGGCACGCGGTCACGGTGCTGGAGAAAGAGCCTGAGATCGCCCGGCACCAGACCGGTCGCAACTCCGGGGTCATCCACTCCGGGCTGTACTACACCCCGGGCAGTCTCAAGGCGCGGCTCGGCACGGCCGGGGCGGCGTCGATGCGCGACTTCGCCCGCGAGCACCAGATCCCGGTGGACATCTGCGGCAAGCTGGTGGTGGCCACCCGGCCCGAGCAGCTCGCCTCCTTGGAGCGCCTCTACGACCGGGGTCAGGCCAACGGCGTACCGGTGCGCCGGGTCGATCAGGACGAGGCGCGGGAGTTCGAGCCGTACGTCGCCTGCGTCGCCGGGCTGCGGGTCGAGACGACCGGCATCGTCGACTACGTGGGCGTCTGCCGGACCCTCGCGTCGTTGGTCACCGAGCGTGGCGGGCGGCTGCTGACCGGTGAGGAGATCGTCGGCATCGACGCCCGGACCGACGGGATCACCGTCTCGACGACCGCGGGCGACTACCGGGCCGACCGCTTCGTCAACTGCGCCGGCCTCCAGTCCGATCGACTCGCCCGGCTGGCCGGCCTCGAGCCGGATCTGCGCATCGTGCCCTTCCGGGGTGAGTACTTCGAGCTCAAGCCGGCGTACGAGCACCTGGTCACCGGACTGATCTACCCGGTGCCGGACCCGACCCTGCCGTTCCTGGGGGTGCATCTCACGAAGATGATCAACGGGGGCGTGCACGCCGGCCCGAACGCCGTGCTGGCGCTGGCCCGGGAGGGCTACTCGTGGGGGACGGTGCGCCCGAGGGACGTGGCCGACTACCTGCGCTGGCCGGGCCTGTGGCGACTGGGCCGCCGGTTCTGGAAGACCGGCCTCGGAGAGGTCCGGCGGTCGCTGTCCCACCGGCGGTTCCTGGCCAGCCTGCGCGAGCTCGTGCCGTCGCTGCCCGACGACTGCCTCGAACCGGCTCCGGCGGGCGTACGGGCGCAGGCGCTGCGACGGGACGGGTCCATGGTCGACGACTTCGCGTACGTGCGGGCGTCCCGGCAGATCCACGTGCTGAACGCACCGTCGCCGGCCGCCACCGCCTCCCTGGAGATCGGCCGGGTCATCGCCGACGAGGTCGACCAGCTCTGACCC
>DATDBH010000201.1:0-15355 GCA_036524985.1 Microlunatus sp.
GCCGCGGTCATCCAGGTCAAGAGGTCGCGGCGAGACAGGTCACAGAACGGGAGGGACCTCGACACGACGACCTCGACTCGACGATGACAACTGTGCTGCCTGACCTGACTTCTTGCCGCGACGGCGGGCTGCGCGTGTCACGGTTGGTGGTGGGTGCAGGCGCCGTACTCGTCGGGGAGGCGAAGCCCAGGGCTGCCCACCTGAAGGCCTAGCGGGGTCGCGCGGCCTCTCGGCTCTTCCCAGTGCTCCTGGCGTCCGAGAGCCGTGAGGTCCAGGTAGGGGATGCCGTAGTGGAACTCCTCGATGCCGCGGCCGAAGGTGGTGTAGGTGTGAAAGACCTCGGCACCGACGCGGAGGAAAGCACTCACACCGGGGTAGTCGCCGCGCGCTCGCCAGTCCTGGCCCCACGGGGTTCCTGCCTCGGCGAGCTCGGCTTCGGTCCGGAAGTGGACGAGCACCGGTGCGACCCGGTCGTCGACCGTGGTGTGGAAGTCGTAGTTGAAGTCACTGCCCCAGGAGGAGTACCAGGGGAACGTCCAGCCCATCCGGTCGCGGAACGCAGCGAGCTTGTCGTAGGGGGCACGGCTCACGGCCAGCAGCGTGGTGTCCCGCAGGTGCAGCTGCCTCAGCGTGGCCGGGACGTGGTCGGCCGCCGTCGCGCAGCTGGCGCACCCGCTGTCACGGGGCAGCTCCTGGCCCTCGGCGTCGACATCGAAGGTCCACATGAAGTGGTGCATCACCAGCTGGGATCGACCCTCGAACAGGTCGAGGAGATCGACCTCGCCCTGCGGACCCATGAACACGTACGGCTTGTCGACGCGGACCATCGGGAGGCGTCGGCGGCCGGCGTTGACCCGATCACGCAGACGGACGAGCTCCTTCTCCTGAGCGAGGAGCTCCTTGCGAGCCGCCAGCCACTCTGCGCGGGACACCACCTCGGGCAGGTTCTCCACGGGCATCTCCACCACCTCCAGATCGTTGTTCCCTTGCGTCCGGCTCGACCTACGACTGGCGTGCGGAATGCCGCGAGCTGGGTGGCGGCCGTCGGTCGTCATCCTCCCTGGCAACCGCCTACGGGGGCACGTCGACCCGGAAGAACTCGACGGAGGACCATGATGCACGTGTCCACCTCGACCAGCGGCGGGAGCTCGACGACGCCCCCACCGAGGACGACTACACCATCCGGGAGTGGGTCGACGCACCCGGAGTGGACTACCGGCCGGTCGATGGCGAGCTCGAGCTCCTTCCCGGGGTACGCCTCGTGCCGGCGCCGGGGCACACTCCCGGCACCCAGGTCGTCGTCGTCGACACCGGAGGACGCCCGACCGTCATCTGCGGCGACGTGGCGGTATGGTTCGGCGAGCTCGACGAGCCGCACACCGAGGGCCAGCACATCGTGCGCGCGCTCGACCCCGAGCTGGTCTGGCTCGCGCACGAGCACCAGCCGTGGCGACCGCGGAACGTCGGGTCCGGCGACTGACCTGGTGACGGATACACCCTGGTCGAGCTTCACCGGCGTACCGCGTACCTCAGGTGCAGCACCCGATCGCCCCGGATGACCACCTCGGGATCCTCCAGCAGGTGCTGGCGGTCGACGGCGCCGAAGTAGCGCTTGCCCCCACCGAAGACGATGGGTACCACGTCCATCGCCACCACGTCGACCAGGCCGAGCGCGAGGGCCTGGCCGCCGACGTCGCCGGCACAGACCGCCACGACACCGTCGCCGGCCCGTCGCCTCGCCTCCCCCACCGCAGCCGCCACGTCGTCGAAGAACGGGACGTCGGCTCCCGGGTGCCAGCCGTCGGGCTTCGGCCGGTGCGAGACCACGATGAGATGCTCTCCGGCGGGCGGCTGAGCCTCCCAGCCGTTGGTCAGGTCGAACAGGTGCCGCCCCTGGATGGTCGCCCGGATGCTGGTCCAGAACGGCCGGACGTACGACTGCGAGGCCGTGGACACGCGGAACGGGGCGGGTCGCTGCTCCAGAGGTTCGTCCACGAGCGAGTGCGTGCCGTTGAAGTACCAGTCGAACAGGGGTCCGACCTCGTCGTTCTCTCCGGCGATGTATCCATCGACGGAAACCACAGCGTGCATCACCACGGTGCTCATTGCTGCTCCTCGCGTCGGCTCAGGGAATCGGCATCCTCTCGATCAGACCGCGGCAGCGGTGAGATCTCACCGGCCCCTGACGTTCCTCGGTCGTCTGTGGACACGGCCACGTCAGATGTCGAACACGAGCACACGTTCGGCCGCCGCACCGATCGCGGCGGCCACCGGCAGATGATCGGGGTGGTCGAGATAGACGTCCCGGGCGGTTGCTGAGGCGAAGGTCACCACGAGCCCGTAGTCGAAGCCGCCCTCCAGTCCCTCCGGACTGGCGGAGTGTCCTTCGGTCACGGCAAGCACGCCGGGAATCGTGTCGACGAAACGTCGTGCGGCGGGCCGCACGATCTCCTCGGCGTGGGCGCCAGCTCCACTCTTCCAGGACACCAAGACGATGTGGCACACGGAGGTCATGGCGCCCAGGCTAGGTCAGCAGCCCGAGCCGGCCGGGTTTCGCCGCCCCGGCATGATGGACGCATGGATCCCGGCGCGCACTCCGTGGCCTTCCCCCGCCGCTGGTGGTATCCCGTGGCCCAGTCCTCCGAGCTGCGCGGTCGGCCCCTGGCCGTGACGATGATGGACACCCCGCTCGTCGTGTTTCGCGACAGGCAAGGGATCCCGGCCGTGGTCCTCGACCGGTGCGCCCATCGCAACTACCCGCTGTCCCTCGGTCGCATCACCGACGACGGACTGCTCGAGTGCGGCTACCACGGCTGGAGCTACGACGGAGGCGGACAGTGCCGGGCCATCCCCGGCCTTCGCCGGGGTCGTACCCAGTCGACCTGGCACGTGCCCGCCCACGCGACCGTCGAGCAGGACGGGTTCGTGTGGGCGTGGGGCGAACCCGATGCCGAGCCGACCCGGATCCCCTTCACGCTTCCCGTGGTCGACGGCCCCGGGGCCGGGCGGACGGTCTTCCGCTGCGACCTGGACGCCACGCTGCGGGCCGCCACCGAGAACGCTCTCGATGTCCCGCACACCGCCTTCCTGCACCGCGGCCTGTTCCGCGGTGGTGCCGCCCGCACGATCACCGCGGTGCGCCGCCCGATCGAGAGTGGCGTGGAGGTGCAGTATCTCGGCGAGCCGGTCGGCATGGGGCCGATCCGACTGTCGAAGGACACCGGCCGGACGTTCGATCACTGGGACCGCTTCCTGCTCCCGTCCATCGCGCAGATCGAGTACGCCGTCGCGGGCTGGTTCCGGATCGTCAACACGATCGTCCAGCTGCCCCTGTCGGCGTTCCGCACCCGGGCCTGGTTCGTGGTGCAGTTCGCCAGCCGGCTGCCGGCACCCCTGGTGCGCACGGTGGTCCGGCAGCAGGGCAAGCACATCCTGCGCCAGGACGCCGAGGGGCTGGCGCGTCAGACCGAGCAGACCCAGCGCTTCGGGGGCGAGCAGTACGCCTCGACCGAGATCGACCTGCTGGGTACGGCGATCTGGCGCCTGCTCCGCCAAGCCGAGCACGCCGAGCAACCGGACGGCACCAGCCTCCCGTTGACGACCATCAGCGAGCGCACCGTGGTGTTCGATGCCTGACTGGTCACGCAGTCAGCACGCGTGACGTGACGGTCGACGATGGCGAACGCCTGCACCGCGAGTCGTTCGTGTTCGATCTGCACGCGCACGGTCCGAGTTTTTTACCCCAGCCGTTCCGCGTGGCGTGGCGCGCGGCGGCCGGAGCGCCGCGCGAGGAGGGGTTCGACGTGCTGCACAGAAGCGGTGTCGACGCCACGCTGGCCACCGCTGTGGGCGATCCGATCGTCACCCGCTGCTATCTCGGACGCAGCCCCTGGGAGGCGGTCGGGGCGCAGCTGGACCGGATCGAACGGCAGGTCGACGACGCCGGTGCCGTCGTCGTCTCCTCGGTCGCGGCTCTGCTCCTGGCCAGGGCTCGGCGCACGCCAGCCGTCCTGCTCGGGATCGAAGGCGCCGACGCCCTGGGACACGACGTCGACCGCGTCGACGCCTGGCACCAGCGGGGTGTCCGCCTGATCGGGTTGGTGCACCTCGGTGACAACCCACTCGGCACCACCTGCCTGCCGTGGCAGCGCTACGCGGGACCGCTGCCCGTACGGCACCGCACCGAACCGGGACTCACCGCGCTCGGACGGCGCGTCGTCGCGCGGATGAACCGCCTCGGCCTGGTGGTGGACGTCGCCCACGGCGACCGGGCCACGGTCCTCGACACGGCCGCCGCCACGACGGCTCCGATCGTGTCGTCCCACACCGGTGCGCGAGCGCTCCAGGACTTCCCCCGCTACCTCACCGACGAGGAGCTCCGTGCGGTCGCCACCACCGGCGGTCTCATCGGCCTCTGGCCGTACCACCACCACGGACACGGCGTACGGGACCTCCCCGAGCTGGTCGCTCATGCCCGGCACATCGCCGACACCGTCGGCCCCGAGCACCTCGCCCTGGGCACCGATCGGAACGGCGTACCCGGGGTGATGGCCGGTTTCCGGGGTGCGGCGGACCTGCCCGAGGTGACGTGCGCCCTCCTGGACGGCGGCTTCGACTCCGACGAGGTGACCGGGATCGTGGGCGGGAACGCCGTCCGCGTGCTCAGACTCATCGAGGAGCACGCGAGCCGGAGTCCGGGCTGAACCCGGGCGGCCCCGGTCAGGGCAGCCGGAGGTCACCTCGTCGTGTGCTGGCGAGCCGGTGCAGCACGGCGACCATCTCGTCGACCTCGTTCGGGGTGTTGTAGAGCGCCAGCGACGGTCGCACCGTGGACTCCAAACCGAACCGCCGCAGGATCGGCTGGGCGCAGTGGTGCCCGGACCGGACCGCGATGCCCTCCTTGCTCAGGGCCTCACCGACCTCGGCCGTGCTGTAGCCGTCGAGGATGAAGGAGAGCACGCTCGCCTTCTCCGGCGCCGTGCCGATCATGGTCAGCCCGGGCACCTGGAGCATCGCGTCGGTGGCGTAGGCCAGCAGGTCGTGCTCGTACTGGGCGATGTTCGGCAGGCCCAGGGCGGTGACGTAGTCCAGGGCCGTGCCGAGGCCGACCGCGTCAGCGATGTTGCCCGTGCCGGCTTCGAACCGGCCCGGCGGCGGCTGGAACAGCGACCGCTCCAGGGTGACGTCGGCGATCATGTTCCCGCCGCCCTGGTAGGGCGGCAGGTCCGCCAGCACGTCCCGTTTCCCATACAGGGCACCGATTCCGGTCGGTCCGTAGATCTTGTGCCCGGAGAAGACGAAGAAGTCGACGTCCAACCTGTGCACGTCGACCGGCAGGTGCGCGACCGACTGCGCCCCGTCGACCAGCACCAGAGCACCGTGCCGGTGGGCGATGTCGATGATCTCCGGGATCGGAGTCACCGTGCCCAGGGCGTTCGACACCTGGGTGACCGAGACCAGCTTGGTGCGTTCACTCACCAGCCGGGTGTACTGGTCGAGCAGCAGCTGTCCGTGGTCGTCCACCGGTATCACCTTGATGGTGAAGCCGCAGTCCTGGGCCAGCAGCTGCCAGGGCACGATGTTGGCGTGGTGCTCCAGGTGCGAGATGACGATCTCGTCACCCTCGCGGAGATGCTGTCGACCCCAGGTTGCCGCCACCAGGTTGATCGCCTCCGTGGTGCCGCGGACGAAGACGATCTCCTCGGCATCCGCCCCCAGGAACCGAGCGACCGTGTCCCGGGCCCCCTCGTAAGCGTCCGTCGCCCGGGCAGCCAGCGTGTGCGCGGCGCGGTGGATGTTGGAGTTCTCGTGCTCGTAGAAGTAGCTCAGCCGCTCGATCACCGACCGCGGCTTCTGCGTGGTGGCCGCGTTGTCGAACCAGACCAGCTGCTTGCCGTCCACCCGCTCGGACAGGATCGGGAAGTCCCGTCGGACGGCGTGCAGGTCGTACTGCGGGCGTGGCTGCACCGGTGATCCGGTCCGGTGCGTCGGCCGTTCTTCGATACCGGGGCGCTCCGTCAGGAAGTACCAGCTCGGCTCCGCCGGCGAACGCCCGGCGAAGCCACCGGGCGGGGCACCGTCCCAGGACGGCACGCTCGGACCGCTCGGGGAGGCCGGTCCGGACGAGGTTCGGTCGGCCGCGGTCAGCTCGACCGGCGGCAGCGGGACGCCCGGCAGCCCGGCGCCCGGATCCACCTCCCCCGGCACCCCGAATCCGGTCGGGTGTCCCCCCGCCAGGAAGTAGAAGCTGGGCACGGCCGAGGGCCGCGCCGTCGTCGGCGTCGGTCCGGCCCCGGGCAGCACCGTCGTTCCGCCCAGCTGCGGTGGCACCGCGGCCGGTCCACCCGGCGCCCGGGTCAGGGACGCGGGGACGTCGGCGCTGGTCGGCACGGTGGCCGGCGACGGCGACGACCCCATCGAGCCACCGCCCCCCGGGAAGGTGCCGGTCCCCGGGTCCACCGCCGACGGCGCCGGCGGCACCGCGACCGGCGGGATCTCCGGAGCGGTCGACGTGGAGGGCAGTGCTCCCGGGAGCGCCCGGAACAGCTCGTTGGCCCATCGGGCCACCGTGGCCTCGTCCGGCAGACCCGTCGACGGGGATGCCGCGGCCAGGCCCCCCTCGTCAGGTGAGGTAGGTGAGTGCGTAGTCATGGAACATCGTGACGTCCACGTCGTCCAGCACCGCCAGGGCGTCGTCGGTCAGCACGGCCACGGAGCAGTAGAGCGAGATCAGGTACGACGAGATCGCCTGCCGGTTGATGCCCATGAACCGGACGGACAGACCGGGACTCTGCTCCCCGGTGAGGCCCGGCTGGAACAGACCGACCACCCCTTGGCGCTTCTCTCCCGTCCGCAGCAGGATGATCTTGGTCTTGCCGCCCTCCAGCGGGACCTTGTCCGAGGGGATGATCGGCAGTCCCCGCCAGGTCAGGAACTGCGAACCGAACAGGCTGACGGTGGGCGGCGGCACACCCCGCCGGCTGCACTCGCGCCCGAACGCCGCGATCGCCTCGGGATGGGTGAGGAAGAACGCGGGCTGCTTCCACACTTTGGTGATCAAGGTGTCCAGGTCGTCCGGGCTGGGCGGGCCACCCAGCGTGGAAAAGCGCTGCGTGTCGACCACCTGGTGCAGCAGCCCGTAGCTCGGGTTGTTGATCAGCTCGCTCTCCTGCCGCTCCTTGACCGTCTCGATGATCAGCCGCAGCTGTTCCTTCGTCTGGTCGTACGGGCTGGAGTAGAGGTCGTGCACCCGGGTGTGGACGTCCAGGATGGTCGACACCGCATTCAGGAAGATCTCCTTCGGCGTCTCGTCGTACGGCACGAAGGTCTGTGGCAGCTCCGACTCGTCGCGCGCCAGGCAGGCCACGTCGACCTCCTCGGGATGCACCACCCGGTTCAGCCGGTAGATGCCCGCTTCGACCGGCACCCAGCTCAGCAGGTGAACCAACCACCGCGGGGTGATCGTGGACAGCTGTGGGGCGGACTTGGTCGCGTTGGCCAGCTGTCTGGCGCCGACATCGCTCAACGCACTGGGCTCTGGTGCTGCCTGAGTCACTTCGGCTCCTTCCGTCGAGCCCGACGTCACCTGACAGACCCACGGCGGCCACCACCCGCCGCTGGTGGATCGACCAGGCCCCCGGGGGCACTGGGATAGCGCACTACGGACGATAGCGCAGTCGAGCGGACCGCCGCTGGTCCTCGCGGATCTCTCAACGCCGACGTGGTTCTGCGCGGTCAGGGACTGTCGGCGGAAGCGTCGGGCAGCGGCACCCCATCTCTCCTCCGCGCCGTGCAGCTGGTCGGGGGCCTGCTGCGGTGGCCGAGGGGGGGTCGGCTCTGCTGAGTCGTAGGGTCAGGCCGGGGTCGGGCGGGTCCCAGGCTGCGGCCAGGGAGCTGCGGTGGTGGTCAGGTCGTGCAGGACGGTCGCCAGGGCGTCGACGCCGGTCTCGGTGTCAGGGGCATCGACGTGCTCGTGGGGTGAGTGGGAGATGCCGGTCGGGTTGCGGACGAACAGCATGGCGGTGGGGAGGTGCGCGGCGAGAACGCCGGCGTCGTGACCGGCACCGGGTCGCCGGCTCGGGGGCGTCGGGCAGAGCCGCGCTGACCCGCTGTCGGAGAAGAGGGGCGAAGCGCACCGTCGGGATGACGGACAACGAGCCACAGGTCGACGGCGGAGGCGATGACGTTGGTGCCGCCGGGAACGGGAACGATCCGGCCGACGGTGACATGGGGTGGAGCAGGCCGGCGACGCTCGTGCCCGGCTCGCGCATCGGCGGGGGGTCGGCTGCGGCGACGCCCGTCGGGACAGTAGTGCCTGCGGACGGCTCAGACACGGCCGGTCGCCTGGTGAGCGGTGATCCGGAACCGGTCGGGGACGGCTGCTCCTCCGGTGGCGATGTCGGCGGCGAGGTCACCGAGCAGCGGTGCGAACTTCGCGCCGTGCCCCGAGCAGGCCGAGACGACGGTGATGTTGTTGCAGGTGTCGATGAGGAAGTCCTGGGTGGGGGTGTTGGTGAACAGGCAGGTCGTCTCCGCGTACGGCACCGCCACCAGCCCGGGCAGGTACTTCTCCACGTAGGCGACGATTCGGGCCCGGTTGGCCGGGTCGATCCGGCCGTCTTGGTCGGCGGCGGAGGTCATCTTGCGGCCGGCGTTGTACTCCGCGAGCTTCTGGCCGCGGAAGTCGGCGTCCCTGCCGCCGGGCAGACTGTAGGTCTGGATGGCGGGGTCTTTGTGGATGAAGGTCGGCCAGGTCTCGGCCGGTTCGCGGTAGGGGAAGTGGTACGCGTTCTCCTGGCTGATCTCGAGCCGCGGCAGGCTGGCGAGGTAGCCGTCCGGCAACGGGAGCTGCGGCAGCAGAGTCGGCAGCCATCCGCCGGCGGCGACCACGATCCGCTCCGTGTCGAAGCTGTCGCGGTCGCCGTGGACGCGATAGCCACCGCCGGCCACCTCGACCCGACGCACCGGCCACTCCGACAACACCTGTGCGCCGTGGCCGGCGGCGGCGGCCACCATGGCGTTCACCGTGGTCTCGGCGTCGATCACGCCGGCGCCGGGATGCCACAGCACCTCGCTGTCGGTGGCGATCTGTGGGAACCGGCCCCGGGCCTCGGCGTTGCTGAGCAGCTCGTGCTTCACACCGACCTGCTCCAGGACCGAAGCCAGCTGACGCGGCTGGCGGTCCCTGCCGAAGTCCAACGAGCCGGTCGGGGTGATCAGCTGCTGACCGCTGATCTGCTCCAGCTCATCGAAGCCCGCTCGGGCCTGGACCACGAGCCTCGCGTAGAAGGGATCAGGGTAGGCGTAGCGGAAGATCCGCGCCGAGCCGTGGGAGCTGCCGTCGCGAGTCGCCGGCCGGCCCCGTTCGACCAGAGTCACCTCGTGGCCGCTCCGGGCGAGGCTCCAGGCGGTGGCTGCGCCAGCGAGACCGGCTCCGATGACGAGGTACTGCGAGGTCACGATCAGGCTCTCGTGCGGCGATGTGAGATGGCGGCAGGTCGGGGATCTCACTGCCCCATGTACGGGTACGTCCAGTGGTGGGGAGGGTTGAAGTTCTCCTTGACGTAGCGGGCGTTGACGAACCGCTGCAGCAGCAGCGGCGACCCCGCCTTGTCGTTGGTGCCCGAGCCCCGTCCGCCGCCGAAGGACTGCCGCCCGATCAGGGCCCCGGTGGGCTTGTCGTTGACGTAGGTCATGCCTGCGGTGTCGCGCAGCACGTCCAGGGCTTGACCGATCGCAGTCCGGTCGGTGGCGAAGATCGAGCAGGTCAGCGCGTACTCGCTGGTGCCGTCGACGACCTTCAAGGTGTCGTCCCAGGTGGCGTCGTCGTACACGTGGACGGCCAGCAGCGGCCCGAAGAGCTCCTTCTGCAGCACGAACGAGTCGGGGGCCTCGGCGATGATGACGGTGGGCTGCACGAACCACCCCTTCTCGGTGTCGACCGTGCCGCCCGTGATGATCGTGTGACCGGGCGTGTTCTTGGCCTGGTCGATCGCCGCGCCCAGCCGGTTCGCCGCGGCCTGGTCGATCACGGCGCCCATGAAGGTCTCGTGCTCGGTCGGGTCGCCGACGGTGATCTGTTCCAGTGCCTCGACCAATCGTGGCTCCAGCACCGCCCACACGCTGCGGGGGATGTAGGCGCGGGAGGCGGCGGAGCACTTCTGCCCCTGGAACTCGAACGCGCCTCGCAGCAGCGCCACCAGCACCGCATCGACGTCGGCGGACGGGTGCACGACGACGGCATTCTTGCCTCCGGTCTCCCCCACGATCCGCGGATAGCTGCGGTAGCGCTCGATGTTCGCGGCGGTCTTCTTCCAGAGCTGGCGGAAGATCGCGGTCGAGCCGGTGAAGGCCATCCCGGCGAACCACTCATGCTGCAGCGCACGGTCGGTCACCGTCGCCCCGTCACCGTGCACCAGATTGATGACGCCGGGCGGGAAGCCGGCCTCCTCGAACACCGTCATCAGCACCTGGGAGCTGAGAGCCGCCTTCTCCGACGGCTTCCACACCACGGTGTTGCCCATCAGGGCCGGCATGGTCGAGAGGTTGGCTCCGATCGCGGTGAAGTTGAACGGCGTGACCGACAGCACGAAACCCTCGAGGCCCTTGTGGTCGAGGAGATTGAACTCCCCAGCCGGCGAGGGCGGCTGGGTGGCGTAGATCTGCGCGGCGAACGACGCGTTGAAGCGGAGGAAGTCCGCCGTCTCACAGGCCGCGTCGATCTCGGCCTGGTGGAACGTCTTCGACTGTCCCAGCATGGTGGTGGCGTTGAGCTCGTCGCGGTACTTGCCGCTGACCAGCTCCGCCGCCCGCAGCAGCACCGCCGCCCGATCCCACCACGGTGTCCGCGACCAGTCCGCCCGGGCGGCCAGCGCGGCCTCGATCGCGGCGTCGACGACCGCGCCGTCCACCGCGGAGTAGTGGCCGAGCACGTGCGCATGATCATGCGGGGCACTCACCGCGACCGGGTCGACGAGCGGCAGCCGCTCGCCGTTGATCACGTGCGGCAGCTCACGGACCTGGTTGCCGACGCGGACGATCTCGGCCTGCAGCGACACCGCCTCCGGCGAGCCGGGCCGGTACTCCTTGACCGGCTCGTTGACCGGTTCGGTGATCGCCACGGCGGCGGCGACGGTGGCCGAGGGACGGAACGCGGACATGGGGTTTCTCCTGGTGGGACGATTGAGGGTTGGCCGGAAGTGCAAAGGGTCGGCGAGTCTGCTCGGCTGGGTCAGCCGCTGATCAGGGACCGGAGGAAGAAGATCAGATTGGCCGGACGCTCGGCCATCCGGCGCATCAGGTACGGGTACCACTGGGTGCCGTACGGCACGTAGATGCGGATCCTGTAGCCGTCTTCGGCCAGCTGTTGCTGCACGTCGCGGCGCACCCCGTACAGCATCTGGAACTCAAAGTCCCTGCGGTCGACGCCGAGCCGGTCGGCGGATCGCCTGACCCTGTCGATGCAGCGGTCGTCGTGGGTGCCGAACGCCGGATCTGGCAGGTTCGCCAGCGCCCAGTCGGTCAGGTACAGGTACTGTGCGGTGATCTCGTCATGATCTTGTAGCGCGTCGTCCTGAGTCTCCAGGAACGCGCCCTTGACCAGCCGGATCCGTGGCTTGACCTCGGAGAACGAGGCCAGGTCGGTGGGCGTCCGGCGCATCGCGGACTGGATCGCCACCCGAGTGTTCGGATACTGCGGGAGCGCCTCGCGGAACGCCTCCAGCTCGGCCGACCCGACCGAGCTGTGTTCCATGTCGATCTCGACCAGCACGCCGACCTTGTCGGCGGCCTCGAGCAGGTTCTTCAGATGACCGGCGCAGACGGCCGGATCGAGCCCGATGCCGAGCTGGGAGAGCTTCACCGAGACCGTGGCCCCTGGGCACTCGCGGGCGATGGCCCGCACCGCTTCGATGTAGGCGTCGGTAGCCACCGCCGACTCGCTCAGGTCCTCCACGGTCTCGCCCAGCAGATCCAGGCTCACGTCGATCCCACGGGCGTTCAGCTCCTTGGTGACCTGGATGGACTCCTCCAAGGTCGTTCCGGCGACGAAGCGGCTCACCAGCTTCCTCATCCGCTTGTTCGTCGACACCGAACGCTCCAAGCGCTTGTTGTCGGCCGCGATCAGAAGAAGGCGCTTGAGCATCATGTCCTCCGGTTGACGGGCACCACACCACGGGTGCCGAAGATAGGGAGAGGGACCGGGTGCCTGGAGTGCACCTCGATGGCCCGGATTCTAGATGTGATCACAGATCTCGGCAATAGTGGACCGTGGCGACACCATTCTCCCGACGACCCGTGAGGGTCGTCGGGGATGCTGTACGTCAGGGGGCAGGCTTGCCGGCCTTGGCGTCGTCTGCCGAACGGACCTCTGGAGTCGAAGCACCGTTGTTCGCGGTGGGGCGCTCCGGCTCCGGGTGCAGGGTCTGGTTGACGACGGCGCGGACGCCGGGGGGGACGGTGCTCACCACCGGCTCGGCGCGCAGCTGCCTGACCAGGCTCAAGCAAACGCCGATCATCACCAGCAGGAACGGGACGCCGACGATGATCACGATGGTCTGGATGGCCGATAGCCCACCGGCGAGCATCAACGCGATGGCGACCGCACCGATCATGGAGCCCCAGGTGACGATCAACCACGTTCTCGGGTGCAGGCTGCCTCCCTGGGAGAGCATGCCGAGAACCAGGGATGCCGAGTCGGCGCCGGCGACGTAGAACAGCACGATCAAGATCATGACGACGACGGCCGTGACGGTGGACAGCGGGAGCGCATCGAGCAGGGTGAAGAGGGTGTTCTCCACTCCGCTGTCCAGAGATGCTGCCATGTCGGCGGTGCCGTCGAGCTGGAACCGGATGCCGGTGCCGCCCATCACGACGAACCAGATGGTGCTGACCAGGGTCGGCACGATCAAGACGCAGACGACGAACTGGCGGATGGTGCGCCCGCGGGAGATGCGGGCCATGAACACCCCGACGAACGGCGCCCATGACATCCACCACGCCCAGTAGAAGATGGTCCAGGCCGCCAGCCAGTCCCCGCCACCGAACGCGCCGGCCCGGAAGCTCATGGGAATGAACTGGGAGAGGTAGGAGCCGATCGTCTCCGTGAAGTTGCCCAGGAGGAAGACCGTCGGGCCGAGCACGAAGACGAAGACCAGCAGGGCGACCGCCAAGGCGGCATTGGTGTTGGCCAGCCACTTGATGCCGCGCTCGGTCCCGCTGACCGCCGAGACCACGAAGGCGGCGGTGAGGATGGCGATCGCGATGATCGCGACGAGGTTGCTTGTCGGTGCGTCGAAGACCCGGGTGAGCCCGCTGTTGATCTGGAGGGCTCCGAGCCCGAGGGACGTCGCCGCGCCGAAGGTGGTGATGAACAGTCCGAAGATGTCGACCGCGCGACGAGCCGGGTGGCGCGGATCCTTCTTCGGGAACACGATCGAGCTGAGCAGGTTGGGCCGTCCCTTGCGGAAGGTGGCATAAGCCAGCGCAAGACCGACGACGCCATAGAGTGCCCACGGGTGCATTCCCCAGTGGAAGATCGTGTACTGCATGGCCAGCCCGGCCGCTTCTGCGCTGTTGGGTTCAGCCATGTCCATCGGTGGGGTGATCAAGTGGGACAGCGGCTCGGCGACGCCCCAGAAGATGAGTCCGATACCCATGCCGGTGGCGAACATCATGGAGATCCACGAGCCCGTGCTGAACTCGGGCCTCTCGTCATCGCGGCCGAGCCGGATGCGGCCGTAGCGAGATACCGCCAGCATCAGCATCAGCACGACGAACCCCGTGGTGGCCAGGATGTAGACCCACCCGGTGCCGTCGATGACCCAGCCCAGCACCGTCGTCGCCGTGGCGGACAGCGTGGTGGGCGACAGCACCCCCCACAGCACGAAGCCGAGCGTGAGACCCATGCCCACCCCGAAGACGACCTTGTCGACCGGAGCGTCGACGTCGGCAGCACGAACGTGTTGTTGATCATCGAGCGGGTCCGCGTGAACGTAGTGCGGTTCGTGGGGGCTTCTGGTCGAGTCCAAGTCGGTCATCGTGATGTCTCCATCTCGTGGTGTCTGGGTGACGCGACGCTGCCTTCGACGACGTCGGAGTGCGCGGCCCGAGGTGCCATGCGCAGGGTCATGGCTTCAGGGGTCATGGCTTCAGGCGTCATGGCTTCAGGGGTCATGGCTTCACCATGCCGTGCGGGTCAAGAACGTACTTCTTCGCCGCTCCACCATCGAAGTCGGCGTAACCCTGGGGTGCTTCGTCGAGACTGATGGTCACCGCGTTGACGGCCGAGGCGATGTGCGCCCGGTCCGCCAGGATCAGGTTCATCAGCTGGCGGTTGTACCGCTTGACGGGGCACTGGCCGGTGGTGAGCTGATGCGACTTGGCCCAGCCGAGGCCGAGGCGGACGCCGATCTGGCCGACCTTGGCGTTGTCGTCGACGGCGCCCGGGTCGCCGGTCACGTAGAGACCGGGGACGCCGAGCGAGGCGCCGGCGCGCGCCACCGACATCATGTCGTTGAGCACGGTGGCCGGGGCCTCGGCAGCGCCCGCCCCGTGGCCGCGCGCCTCGAAACCGACGGCGTCGACCGCCGCATCGACCTCCGGCTCGCCGAGGATCTCGGCGATCATGTCGGCCAGGTCGGCGCCGGACGTCAGATCGACTGTCTCGCAGCCGAAGCTGCGAGCCTGAGCGAGGCGTTCGGCATTCAGGTCGCCGACGATGACCGCCGCGGCGCCGAGCAGCTGGGCGGAGTAGGCCGCCGCGAGGCCGACTGGTCCGGCACCGGCCACGTAGACGGTCGAGCCGGTCGTCACTCCGGCCGTGTAGGCGCCGTGATAGCCGGTCGGGAAGATGTCGGAGAGCATCGTCAGGTCGAGGATCTTGGCCAGGGCGGCATCACGGTCGGGGAACTTCAACAGATTGAAGTCCGCGAACGGCACCATCACGTACTCGGCCTGACCGCCCAGCCAGCCGCCCATGTCGACATAGCCGTAGGCGGCGCCCGCCCGGGCCGGGTTGACGTTGAGGCAGATGCCGGTTCTGCCCTCGTTGCACATCCGACAGCGTCCACAGGCGATGTTGAAGGGCACCGAGCAGATGTCTCCGGGCTTGACGAACAGCACGTCGTCACCGATCTCGACGACCTCACCGGTGATCTCGTGACCCAGGGTCTGACCCACCGGCGCGGTCGTCCGGCCCCGAACCATGTGCTGGTCGCTGCCGCAGATGTTGGTGGTGACGAGCTTGAGGATGACGGCATGAGGGGCAGCGCGCTTGATGCCGAGCCCGTTCACCACGTCGTCGGGCAGCTCCAGCTTGGGGTAGTCGATCACGTCGACCGCCACCTCGCCCGGTCCC
>DATDBH010000202.1:0-10655 GCA_036524985.1 Microlunatus sp.
GCGGCGGCCACGACCAGCTTGCGACAGCCCGCCATCCGGGCGTCGCGCTCCACGTCCGCGGCGAGGTCGGTCAACGCGCGGGAGTCACCCAGCGCTGCCTCCAACTCGACCTCGAACATGCCTCGATTCTACTCGAACAGACGTTCTAAATCCAGCCAACCAGCCAGACTCCCACGCCGTGCTTGACAGTGGGGAGCTCGTGTCTAGCCCTGTCTAGCCCTGTCTAGCCCAGACTGTGTACGGAGCGATCCTCACCGCCAGAGGAACTCGGGCTCGGAGCCACCCTCAGTATTCCGGGATCCGAACGGAACACACGGCGCAGGACAACTGATCGACTCACGATCTACCGCTCGCATTGACAGTGGGTGCTGCGCGGCGGTGTCGCCAGAACGATTCCGTCGACCACCGCTGTTCGCTGGCGTACAGGGCGGCACGCGTAGCCACGTGACTGTCGAACCGGGAACGGACCCGGTCCTCGTAGCGCCACGGCGGGGGTTCGCGCTCCCCGAGCGCGGCGGCGATCGTCCAGCCGGCGTCGGCGGCGTCCAGCAGCGCGTCGTGGATGCCGGAGCCGGTGATCGGGTCGCGTTCGCTCGCGGCGTCGCCGACGGCCAGCCAGCCCGGTCCGATCACGCGATCGAGCAGGGACACGGTGACCGGCCGGCAGTGGAGCGGCGCGTCGCCGAGCCGGACCCCGGCGAGCAGCGGGCCCAGCAGCGTGGTCGCCGCCAGCTCGTCGTGCCAGCGTCGACCACCGTCTCGCAGCACCGGGGCGGTCGCGTTCCGTTCGGTGACCAACGCCGTCACGACGCGGTCACCGGGCAGTCGCGAGCCGTACCACCAGCCGGTCGGCGTTGCCTCGACCGCCGTCTGGGCGGTGAAGGCCCCGGCCTCGAGATCGGCGATGCGCAGCACGGCGACCAGGCGGTCGACGGTGCGCCGGGTGGCACCGTGCCGGCGGGCGAACCAGGAGCCGCTGCCGGTAGCGTCCACCACCCACCTCGGGCGGACCATCGCCGCTCTCGAGCCGTCGTCCAGTCGGACCACCGTCCGCCCGTCGACCGGTCGGGTGTCCAGCGCACGAGTGCCGGTCCGGACGTCCACGCCCACCTCGTCGGCCCGGACCCGGAGTCGGGCTTCGAACACCCGACGGTCGAGGTGCCACGCCGGCCCGAGCGGGTCGAGCACGTGGTCGCTGTGACCCGGCCGCGCTCGCCCCCAGACCGAGATCCCGCCGGGGCAGCGGAGGTGACCGTCCGCGTGGAAGGCGTCGGCCAGGCCGAGCCGGTCCAGGGCAGCGAGCGCGCCGGGGGTCAGGGTCTCGCCGAAGCGCTCGGTCGGCGACGTGCGGGCCTCGGCGACGACGACCGCGACGCCGGTCGTGGTCCGCAGTCCGATCGCGGTGGCCAGCCCCGCCGGTCCGCCCCCGATCACCAGCACGTCGCAGGCGTCGGTGGGGACCTCGTCCCCGACCTGCCCCTGCTCAGCCCCCGCCACTGCTGGGGTTGGCATGGAAGGGCCACTCGGCCACCACGTTCACCGACTGACCCTCGGTCGGCAGCCGGCTCTCGGCCTCCAGGAAGAAGTCCGGTGGGTAGGTGCGGCCGCGGATCGCCGTCCCCTGCAGGATGACGCCGATCCGGTCCCACTGCTGCACCGACTGCAGCGCCCGCTGGAACGTCGCCGCGGTCTTCGGGTCGTTGGTCAGCGTGCCCGGGCCACGGATCGACCAGACCCGCTGCGGCAGCACGCCGTTGACGACGGCGGTCGCCGGGTAGACCGCGTCGGGCCGCTGGGAGGGCCAGGACCAGTAGAGCGTCAGTGGGTTGCCGGTGGCGGTGTTGGTGCCGGAGGTGTTGATGCTCGGCTGGTGGATGGAGCAGGAGTTGTAGTCGGTCTGCCAGGGGATCGACATGAACTTGGACAGGTCGCCCGGCTCCAGGCCATCACTCATGCCGTGCAGCGGGATCCACCCGCCGGTGAGGAACGGAGCGGTCTTCGTCGCGGTCGCGTACGCCAGTGGCTTGTGCTTGACCCGGAACGGACCGGCCCCCGTGGTGCGCCAGTCGGTGTCGTACAGGTCGGGTTGGCGGACCGGGTAGCTGACCTCGATGCCGGGCACGTAGCGGCCACCCAGGCAGTTGCTGAGCGAGGCCATGTCGAGGTACTCGCCGGGCCCGAGGGCCGGCCCGGCGCCGGTCTCGAAGTGGTTGGCGTCCCACTGTTCCAGAAAGAAGTACTGCGTCTTGCTGACGGCCAGGAAGTCGGTTCCGGCCTCGCCGAGAGAGAGCGGCATCAGCGGCACGCCGACGCTGAGTTCGGAGGCCACGTTGGGATTCCGGACGTACGCGAGCCCGGACATGATGGTGTGATCGGGGTCGTCGTCTGGGCCGATCGACTCCACCGCCCGGTGGGCCCGCAGCGCCAGCTCGGGCAGGTTGGCCGTCCACCGCTGCAGCGCGGCCGCCCGGAAGACGGGAAAGATCTGGGCCGGGAAGGACGGTCGGTAGTCCGGGTCGAACTGCCCGCCCTGACACAGCTCGGGTTGCAGGTCGAGCTCACGCACCCAGGCGTCGTAGACGTCGTCCCAGACCGAGACCACGTTGCGGATCTGCGGGGCGTACGCCGGGTCGCCGCAGACCACCCAGGCCCCGAACGCCTCCTCGGTGCTGCCATCGGTGAACACCACGGTGGCCGAGACCGGGCCGTCGGCGGCGTCGTCCCACCAGCCGATGTTGTTGAGGTCGCCGGTCAGCGGCATCGGGTCGCCGTACTCGTCGTACTGGGCGGCCGTGCGACCCCGTCCGGCCAGGACCAGCAACCGACCCTGCTCGTCGGTGCGCAGCTCACCGAGGCTGTCCAGCGGGCCACTCGGCTGGAAGAGCTGGCTGTTGGTGTCCTGCGGAAACGACCTCGGATACTGCGGCTGGTCGGTGATCCCCCCGGCCCCGTCGGAGTAGGTCGGCATCGTCGTCCGGTCGCACGCGACCACGTCGTGCGACCCGGAGCGGATCGCCCGGGGGCCCGGGTCGATGACCAGCTGGCGCAGCCGCAGTGGGGCGTCGACCGCGCCGTACACGCTGGGATTGCGCAGCTGCGGGACCTGACCGTCGGCGAAGGCGTTCAGGCCGGCGGAGGGGACGACGTTGAAGGCAGCCGACTTCTTGTTGGCCAGGTGGACGGTCCAGACGACCTCGGCGACGACGCGACCGTCGGGCAGGGCGCTGCCGGGCAGGATCTCGACCCCGCCGCCGTCGGGATAGCGGTCTGGCGTGGCGACGTCGTACGCGAAGAGGCGGAAGCGGGCCGCCTGCCGGAGCAGGTGCCCGTCGTCGTCGCGTAGATCCTCGCTGCTGATGGGGTCGGCTTCGGTCCCTTTGCGGATCGGCAGTCCACCGACCACGTCCTCGTGCCCGGCCACCGGCAGACCGGCGCTGGTCTCCGGCGAGAGGTAGAAGTCCTCGCTGGTGCCGACGCGGGCGAAGTTGATCGTGGGATGCAGCCGGAGCACCGTACGGGTGGGGCCGGTCCCTGGGGCCGAGGCGGTGGCCATCGTGTCTCCTTCTTCTGCGGGTCCGACGGTGTCGTGCTGCTGGGTTCTCAACGGAGGGTGATCACGGGGTGAACTGCGGCGTCACGCCGCTCTTCCAGCAGGTCAGGATGTTCGAGCCGATCGTCACCATCAGGGCCGCGAACTCCGGGGGCTGTCGACCCGCCATCAGCTCGGTGATCGCGGCGGTGTAGCGGCCGAAGTTCTCGGTGAGGATCGTGCGTCGCTTCAGGTCCTGGGCGTCGTACGCCGACGGGTCCTTGACCGGGTACGTCGGTGGGGTGCCGGCATCGCGGATCGTGACGAACTTCTGGTAATGACTGGCCTCGGGCTCGGAGTCGTCGGCGGTGTTGCGGTTCGGTGCGGCGATCGTGTCCGCCGCCTTGGCCGCCTCACCCTGATCCCGGATCACGTCGATCAGCAGGGAGACCTCGGCGAAGGCGCCGGCGCCGCTCCCCTGGATCGTCATGCTCGGCAGATCTCGGTAGAAGGCCGAGAACAGGTCGACCTGGTTGACCCCACCCCGGATGTGCGACGCGAGCTGGCGCGCGCCGCGCTCGAGGGCGTCGTAGAACGCGCCGATGCTGCCGTACTCATCGACGCTGGAGCGGTAGGCGGGGTGCGAGCCCGTGTCCCACTCCGGATACTCGATCAGGCACATGCCGTTGATCCGCAGCTGGTCGAGGGGTCCGATCTCGGCGCTGTAGGGACTGAACGTCGCTGTCGGGTTGTCGGGGTCCAACGCGAAGTCCAGGTGCGGGATCGTCGTTCCCTGGTAGGGGAAGGCGGCCGGGGTGATCACCGGACTGTAGCCGTAGGCGTTGGCGATGTTCCCGACCAGCTGCAGGTGCAGCATCTCCTGGTTCACCACCGACTGCACCAGCTGGTACGCCTCCGCGGACCTGTCGACGACGGAGAACATCGCCGACAGGTAGTAGGGGATCGTCCAGGCCTCCAGCTCGGCGGCCGCCTGCAGATGATCATGCAGGTGGCCGAGACTCCAGTCGTCGGCGGTGAGGATCACGGGCAGCGCTTCTTTGCGTGAGCGAGCGCCGGACGTGCAGTCAGGTCAGCTGCGGCACGGTGCTCTGGTTCTGCGGGGGGGGGCCTGGTGATCATGACCCTAACAGCGGCCCCGGAGAACATAAATGCCGCTACCGTGTAAACCTCGGGAACAGTGCGGGACGGGTCGCTCAGGTCGTGGCTGGTTCGCTCTCAGAGGTCCCGGCGCATGATCACCCGGGTAGCGCTGGGCCGGTCGAGAACACGGAAGCCGTGGTCGGCGAAGACCTTCTCGCGACCGACGAAGTCCTCACTCGGTCGGGAAGCCGACCCGGACACCGGCCACCCTTCGATGGCGACGGCGCCGTGATCGACGGCCAGGGCCACGGCGGCCCGGACGAGCGCGTGCGTGATGCCGGTGCCGCGCTGCCCGGCCCGGACGAACAGGCAGGGAGCCAGCCAGACGAGACCGTCCTCGCTCCGCTGCATCGCGGCGGTGAGTGGGTTCGCGGGGTCGGTGGCGGCCAGGTACCGCGACCGTGGTCCGCAGGCGACCCAGCCGACCGGCTGGTCGTCGACCGTGGCAAGGAGGCCCATCGGTGCTGGGTCGGCCTCGGTCATGGAGGTGAACCGGCGCCGGTTCCCGCCACCGAACCAGCCGAGCGCGAGCTGCGCACGCGTCGTGCAGAACGCCATGCACCAGCAGTGCCTGGTGCTCCGGGCGGACGCGAAGAGGTCGGCCAGGTCGGCGAGCCCACCGGGTCCCACCGGTCGCGTCTCGACGTCGGCGGGCACCTGCGGCACGCTACTCCGGGTCGGTGGTCTTCGGCGTGAGCTCGTCAGCCGAGTGTGGGGGAGGTGTGGTCCTGCTGTGTCTGTCGGGTGCGGGCTGGGGCGAGAAGGCTGAGGTCATGCCACCAACCGGGTGTCGTGCTGACCAGGAGACCACCATGACCCACACCTCAACGCCGATGCGGACCTCGGCCGATGTCGCCCGCGAGACCACGTACCGGGGGCAGATCGCCGCGATCATGCTCGCCGCCTTCACGCTCTCGGTCGTGCACACGATCTACGCCTGGCTCGCCGACATCGCCGACCCGGGATTCACGGTGACCAGCCCGCTGGCCTGGATCTTCTACCTGGTGGCCTTCACCGTCACCGGCCTCGTGCTCCGGGAGGAGCGTTGGACCCAGCTGGTGGTCCTGGGGTTCCTCGTGCTGGTCCTGCTGATCGGCGTCTTCTACTACCCGATGATGTTCCAGCCGCATCAGCAGACGGTCTTCGGCTGGTTCGAGAACGACGTGTACCTCGGTCTGCTGGTGCTGTCGTTCTACCTCAGCATCCAGCGGTTCCGCCGGGTCGCGTTGGTGGTGACTCGGACAGCCGGCTAGCCGACCGCGGAGCCAGGAAGACGTTGCGCCTGCTGCCTGCACCCGCCGGCTGCAAGCACTAGATTCACCACCGATGGACGAGCCGATGGGTCGGGTGGGCCCCTTCGCGCAGAGACTCCGGGCACTGCGGGAGGCCGCCGCTCTCACCCAGGAGGAGCTGGCCCAGCGTGCCGGCTTGACCAGCAACGCCATCGGGGCGCTCGAGCGCGGTGAGCGGCGGCGGCCCTACCCGCACACCGTGCGCTCACTGGCCGCGGCCCTCGACCTCGACGAGGCGGGCCTGGCCGCGCTGGCGGCGGCCGCCCGGCCGTCGCCGCGCAGCCACGATGCCCACGCTGCGATCGCCGAACCGGATCGGGCCGCCGATGATCCTGGGCCGGCGACCGCAGCCGGCCTGGGCCGGGCCGCGCTCGCTGCGCCATCGACACCGCTGTTCGGCCGCGACGCCGAGCTCGCCGACATCGTCGCCCGGCTCAGAGCAGGTGACGTCCGGCTGCTGACGCTGACCGGCCCGGGTGGGGTCGGCAAGACCCGGTTGGCCCTCGCCGCTGCCGCCCGACTCGAGCCCGACTTTCCCGACGGTGTCGCGCTGGCCGAGCTGGCGCCGGTGGCGGATCCGGAGCTGGTGCTGCCCACCGTGGCCGGTGCCCTGGGTCTCCCGCAGGTGGGACGCCAGGACGTGATCGGGCAGCTCGCCGGCTACCTGGGTCGTCGGCGTCCGCTGCTGGTGCTGGACAACGTCGAGCACGTCCTCGCCGTGACCGGCGACCTGGCCGAGCTCGTGTCCCGCTGCCCGAGCCTCACGATCGTGGCGACAAGCCGGGCTCCGCTCCGCATCCGTGCCGAGCGGGAGCAGCCCGTTTCTCCGTTGGCGCTCCCGTCCGAGCCGAGTTCGACGGCCGTGGTGAGCTCGCCCGCTGGGCAGATGTTCCTGGACCGGGCCCGGGCCGTCGCACCCGGTTACTCCGTGACCCGCGAGTCTGCGCCGGTGATCACCGAGATCTGCCGCCGGTTGGAGGGCGTGCCACTCGCCCTCGAGCTGGCCGCCGCGCATGCCCGGCTCTTGGCACCGACGACTCTGTTGGACCGACTCGACCAGGCGGTGGCCGCGGGCAGGAGCCGTGAGCTGCCGCCACGGCAGCGGACGATGCAGGCGACGCTGGACTGGAGTCACGCCCTGCTGACCCGCGAGGAGCAGGCACTGCTGCGTCGGCTGTCCGTCTTCGCCGGTGGCTTCACCCTGCCGGTGGCCGAGGCGGTGATCGAGCGGGTGCCTGGAGACGATCTCGACGTCTTCGGGGCCCTGGCGGGACTCGTCGACCAGTCCCTGGTGGTCGCCGCGGATGCCGGCGGCCGCTACCGCCTGCTCGAGCCCATCCGCCAGTACGCCGGCGCCCGGCTGGCTGAGGCGAACGAGACCACGGTGGTGGAGGCAGCCCACGCCGAGCAGATCTCCGATCTCGGCACCCGGGCCCTCGCCGGGCTGCGGGGTCGCGACCAACGGCGGTGGCTCGACCGGCTGGACCGCGAGCACGGGAACCTGCGGGCAGCGCTCGCCTGGCTGATCGACCGGTCCGAGAACGGTCGGGCCGCCCAGCTCCTCGCCGACACCTGGCTCTACTGGGCTCTGCGGGGGCACGCAGGCGAAGGTCTGGCCGCGCTGGATCGGATACTGGGCAGCGATCCGGGCAGACTCCCCGACGATCATCGAGCCCCCGCGCTGGTCGCGCTGGCGGGACTGCGCTACGCCACCGGCGACGTCGCCGGGACGTGCGAGGCCGGCGCCGAAGCGGTGGAGAGCGCACGGCCGGGCGCGCGCGTCGAGCTGCTCGGTGAGGCTCTGCTGCTGGCCGCCTCCGGTGCCGCCTTCGCGGGTGACATGGCGACGGCGACCGACCGCCTCGGTCTGGCTGCTTCGCTGGGGACCGATCTCGGCCCCTGGCTCGAGATCCATCTCCGGTTGCTGCACGGACAGATGGAAGTGCTCACCGGGAACCTGGTGGCCGCCCGTGAGACTCTGGCCGGGGTCGAGCGGCTGGCGCGTCGGCTGGACAGTCCCTTCAGTCTGGCGACCGTGCTCAACATCCAGGCCAGCCTCGCCAAGCTGGCCGGCGAGGACGACGACGCGCTGGAGCGGCTGATCGAGGCGGCCACTCTGGCCGACGGGGTCGGCAGCAGCTGGACGCAGGTGTACACCGTCCCGGCGCTCGCCGATCTGGCCGGACGGGCCGGTCAGCTCGAGCTCGCGGTCCGCCTGTATGCCGCGGCGGCGACCCTGGCCGAGGCGACGGGTCTGGCCGTGTCCTTTCCGCCCGATGTCGAGCGGGGCGTGGCCGGCGTCGCCCAGGTGCGCGCCCAGATCGACCCGTCGACGTTCGCGGGGCTCTGGGAGGCCGGGCGAGGACTTCCCCTCGCCGAGCTGGCCGAGCTCGCCGGCTCCCTGCGGGGCGAGTTCGGTCCCGCTGAGCCTCTCGCCTGAGGACGCGCCGACCGCGGGTCAGCTGCCGCGGACGGTGTGGACGTACCGGCTGTACTGCCAGGCGCCGACCGTCCGCAGCACCAGCCGGACGAGGACGGGCAGGCCGCTCAACATCGCCGCCCGCTCCTGCGGGGTGGCGTCCTCGAGCACCATGCCGAACAGGATCGGCAGGTCGGCCTTCTCCATCTCACTCGTCCCGTGCTGACCCAACGCGGCCCACTCGGTCGGTGTCAGGTGCCGCGCGGCGAGCGGCAGGATGTGGAGCTCCTCGTCATCGAGGTGCTCGACCAAGGCTTCCCGCAGCTGGTCGATGGTGGCGGCAACCTCCTCACCGACAGCCGGACGGGCCTCGGCCTCCCAGCGGTCCAGCGCCTCGGGGAGCTGGTCCACCACGTCCTCGACCCGGTGATGCTGCGCCTCCATCCGGTGCACGAGATCGGCCGACGGTGCGGCCCGCTCGAGCAGCTTCGGCCATAGCAGGACGTCCTCCCCGGTGTGGTGCAGATGCAGACCGGTGAGGGCCAGCCTGAGGTGCGCAGCGATCACCTGTGCGCGGGCGACATCGCCGGGTGCGACCTCGCGCACCAGGCGCGGGGCGAGTGCGAGCTCGCGGCGGAAGGCACGGTGCACGACCACCATGTCGTGGACGTCGGTCAGCTGGCCCGGGTTGGTGTTCGTCAGTTTCGTCATGCCACCACCCTGTCGAGCGCTCGGCGACGCAACCAGCAACGCCTGCCCCACACTTCCCTCACACCCCGGGCGGAGGACGTCGTCAGTAGCCGGTGACCTGTGGCCAACCGAGCTCGACCCCTTCGGTCAGCAGCAAGCGCTGGAAGACGGCCAGATCGTCGGGTCGCGACCGGACCTGCGACGGTGTCCGCCGCGTGTCCAGGCAGTGTGCGGCCAGCGCGCCGGCCACCTCGCCGATGTTCCACTCCACCGGGTGCAGCCGATAGCAGCCGTTGGTGATGTGGGTGGTGCCGATGTTCTTCGCCGCGGCGATCAGGTTGGTGAGCCGTTGAGGCAGCAGGGCACCGAGCGGGATCTGGAACGGCGAGCAGCCGACATCGAGGTAGCCGTCGCCACCCGTCGAGGGGTGAAGGTCGATGCGATACATACCGACGCCCACGGCGTCGTCATACCGCACCGCTCCCCGGTTCCGGCGGATGCTCAACGAGAGGTCTTGCTCCACCACCGTGTACTGCGCCCTGATCCGCCTGCTCTCCCGGATGTACGGGGCCATGGCCAGCCCATCCGGTCCTCCGGTGACATCGCCGCGCAGTCGGAGTCCGGGAAAACCAGTGCCGCCGTCCGGACGCGGTGCGTCTGTCTGCATCCAGTACAGGAACGATCGGCTGAGGTCCCGGGCGCGGTTTGCGTGGTCGGCGGCGTCGGGCACGTCGAACACCGGGCCACCGACGTAGTCGATCATCGGCCAGTTCACCAATGTGATGTCGCTGTCGTAGCAGCCGTCGACGAAGTTTCGCCGGGCGGCGATCCGGCGGAACGTCCAGAGGTTGACGTCGCCACCCTCGCGACCGAGATCGCTGTGGATGGCCTGCGGGTCGTCATCGGGGTTCGGCTCGAACAGCCGCTGCTCCGGTCGTCCGGTCCGCGGCGAGGGCGAGACCCAGGAGAACAACGGACCGTCCCACCCAGGGAGCCGGAAGTGACGCCAGGCGTCGTAGCCCGCAGGCTTGTCGATGACGTGGTCACCGTCCACGTCGTCGATCGCGAAACACACGGAGACCGCCTGCATGTTCAACGGCTGGGCCACGCGGGGTGCGCTCGGTTCGCCGGTGTCCGCGGTCGACTCGAAACCGGTCACGTACTCGCATCCCGTCAGCGGCAGCAGGTCGCCGGTCTCGGTGGCGTCCAGCACGTAGTCCGCCGTGACCACCCGTTCCTCGGTCGTCAGGGCGTTTCTCATCGTCACCGAGGTCACCCGGTCACCGTCGGTCGTGGCCACGACCGGTGTGTACGGCTGCCACACCTGCAACCGGCCCGACGATCGGTGCGGGGCCAGCATGGCGTCGAGCACCGTGACCGCGGCCAGCGGCTCGTGGCATAGGCGGCTGACCGCGCCGGCACCCGGATTGAGCTCGCCCCAGGCTCGTGCACGAGGTGTCAACGGGTAGTTCTCGAGGTAGTGGCGGCGGATCCTGTTCCGCAGACTCCGGTAGCTGCGGGTCACGCCGAACTGCTCCACCCAACGATGCTCGTCGGGGGGCAC
>DATDBH010000203.1:0-27799 GCA_036524985.1 Microlunatus sp.
GACAAGAAGCCGGCCAGGGTGACCCCGATCTGCACCGCCGACAGGAAGCGGTTGGGGTTCTCGTTCAACCGGGCGACCGTCCGACCGCGGGATCCGCGATGGGCCAGCTGCTTGACCTGGCTGTCCCGGAGCGAGACCAGAGCCATCTCGGCGCCGGCGAACACCCCGCCGACAGAGATGAACAACAGGATCAGGGCGGCGTTGACGAGCAGATCGGTGGTCATCGTCGACGGGGCGCAGGACAAGACGAGCTCGGAGTCACCTCGGCAATCGTAGTGTCGACCGAGCGATCCGCTTGGATGGATCCATGACCGCCGACCGCCCGTTCCCCGATGCGGTCCCGGTGCTGGTCGACCCCTCCGCCGGAGTGCTGCTGCGGGCCCATCGCGACGCCGACATCCCAGGGATCATCGAGCAGTGCCGTGATCCGGAGATGATCCGGTGGACCACCGTGCCCACCCCGCCGGGCGGTTACGGCGAGACCGAGGCCCGGGCCTTCCTGGACAGGATCCCTTTCGGGTGGGAGCACGGCGGCCCGTACGTCTGGGCGATCGAGCTGCTCGGCAGCGACACCCACGGACCGGTGCCGTTCGCGGGCAGCATCGATCTGCAGCCGCGCGAGCCCGAGATGTTCGAGGTCGGCTTCGGCCTGCATCCGGCGGCGCGGAGACGACGCGCGATGACGGCGGCGCTGCGACTCGTCCGCGATCACGCGTTCGACGTCCTGGGCCTGCGGGCGATCCGCTGGCGGGCCGCGGTCGGGAACTGGGCCTCTCGGCGAACGGCCGCGGCAGCCGGCTTCCGGTTCGACGGTGCGGCCCGTTGCCTGCTGTCCCATCGCGGTGTGCTGCTGGACGGCTGGCAGGCCACCATCACCGCCGACGACCCCCGTGGCGATCTGTCCTGGCCCTCGCCGCCGGGCCTGACCGGCGACCGGATCAGCCTCCGGCCGTTCACCGAGGCCGACCTGGGCCGGATCGTGCAGGCCTGTGCCGATCCGGACACCTCATTCTGGCTGATCTCGTTGCCCCAGCCCTACGGCGCCCGCGACGCCGAGGCCTACCTGGAAGGCGTCCGGGAGATGGTGGCCCGCCGGACCGGCTGGGCCTGGTGCGTCGCCGACGCCGGAGACCGGTGCCTGGCCGCGGTCAGCCTGGAAGGCTTCGGGGGCTACGCCCGACGACTGGAGATCGGCTACTGGGCGCACCCCGACGCACGGGGTCGGGGGGTGGTCGCCGAGGCGGTCCGAGCAGTGACCGCCCACGTCGAGTCCCACGACCTGGCCGACTCGGTGATCATCCGCGTCGCCGCCGGGAACACGGCGTCGCGACGGGTGGCCGAGGCGTCGGGTTACGTCCACACCGGGGTGCAGCCGGCCAGCGAGCCGATCGGCGACGGCACGCTGGACGATCTCCTGCTGTACACCCGAACCATCTTGTGACCCCCCGAGGCGCGTGAGCGTTCACGCATTGCGACCATCAGATCATTGGTCCGGAGCGCTGTCGACCCTTGGTCCCCACCAGAGCCCCGTTCATCCTTGTGCACAACGACAGAGGTAGCGGTCGCACCATTGACCGCTTCCGGTTCGCCGTCTAGGGTCGAGACTTGATAGTGAACGTTCACGACGCGCCGGCCCTGTGCCCGGTCGAAGGGAAGCTGCTGCCATGTCGACGTCGTCCGTGCCACCTGTCCGCTGGGCCGTGCTCGGGCCGGGCTCGATCGCCCGCCGGTTCGTGTCCCAGCTGCCCTCCTGCCCCGGTGCCGGCCTGGTGGCGATCGGCAGCTCGGACCCCGAACGAGCCGCCCGGTTCGCGGCCGAGCAGGTGCCGGATCTGACGGTGCGGACAGGCACCTACGACGAGATCCTGGCCGGCGCGGACGTCGATGCGGTCTACCTGTCCACCGTGCACACCACGCACCCGGCGCTGGCGATCGCCGCCCTCGAAGCAGGCAAGCACGTCCTCTGCGAGAAGCCTCTGGCGGCCAGCCACGCGTCCGTGATGGCCATGGCCGAGGTGGCCCGCCGCACCGGCCGGGTGCTGCTGGAGGCGTACATGTACCGCTACCACCCGCAGACCCGCAAGGTGCTGGAGCTGATCGCCGACGGCGCGGTCGGCGACGTGCTGCACGTGGACGCCTCCTTCGCCTTCCGGTCCGGTGAACGGTCCGGCCGGTTGTTCGATCCGGCGACGGCCGGTGGCGGCATCCTCGACGTCGGCGGCTACCCGGTCTCGTACGCCCGGGCGATCATGGGTGCGGCGACCGGACGGCCGGTGCTGGAGCCGACCACGGTCACCGGGCGCGGGACCCTCGGTCCCACCGGGATCGACGAGTGGGCGGCGGCCGAGCTGACCTTCCCGGGCGGCCTCAGCGCGAGCGTGCGGACCGGTGTCATGATGACCGACCCGACCACCGTCACGGTCCACGGCTCGCGCGGCACGCTGCACCTGAACGATCCGTGGACACTCGCCACCGAGCAGCGGATCGTGATCACCACGGTCGACGGCGAGCAGGTGATCGAGTTCAGCGGCGACCAGCCGTACGGGCTGGAGGCAGCGGGGCTGGCTCGTGCGGCCGCGGGCGACGGTGTGGTCAGCGAGATGAGCCTGGTCGACTCGCTCGGCAACGCCGCCGTGCTCGACACGTGGCGGGAGCAGATCGGGTTGCGCTACCCCTTCGAGGCCGACGACAGCACCATCGCGACGGTCTCCGGACAGCCCCTGCAGGTCCGGGCCGACGCCGTGATGCCGTACGGCAAGATCGACGGCCTCGATCTCCCGGTGTCCCGGCTGGTGATGGGCTGCGACAACCAGCAGACCCTGGCCCACGCGTCGGCGATGTTCGACCACTTCTTCGCCGCCGGCGGCAACGCGTTCGACACCGGCTACATCTACGGCGGCGGTCTGCAGGAGCGACTGCTCGGCCGGTGGATCGCGAACCGCGGGATCCGTGACCAGGTGGCGATCCTGGTCAAGGGCGCGCACACCCCGCACTGCGACCCCGACTCGATCACCAGCCAGCTCACCGAGTCGCTGGCGCGACTGGGGACCGACTACGCCGACCTCTACCTGATGCACCGGGACAACCCCGAGATCGGCGTCGAGGAGTTCGTCGACGTCCTTGACGCCGAGGTCCGCCGCGGCCGGATCAAGGTCTTCGGCGGCTCCAACTGGACCCCGGCCCGGATCGACGCAGCCAACGCGTACGCCGAGCGGACCGGCAAGCACGGCTTCTCCGTGCTGAGCAACCACTTCGGTCTGGCGGAAGCGTACGACGTGCCCTGGACCGGCTGCGAGCACGTCACCGACGCCGCGTCCAAGCGGTGGCTGACCGACCGGCAGATCCCGTTGTTCCCCTGGTCCTCGCAGGCGCGCGGCTTCTTCACCGGCCGGGCCCGACCCGACGACCGCAGCGACGCCGAGCTGGTCCGCTGCTACTACAGCGACGACAACTTCGAGCGCCTCCGCCGCGCAGGAGAGCTCGGCGACACGCTGGGCGTGGCGCCGACGGCGATCGCGCTCGCGTACGTGCTGCACCAGCCGTTCGCGACCTTCCCGCTGATCGGACCGCGCAGCATCGCCGAGACCGCCTCGTCGATGACCGGTCTCGGCGTCGAGCTCAGCCCGGAGCAGGTGAGCTGGCTCGACCTGCGCGACGGCGCGGGTCGCTGAGCCGATCTCTAGGGTGAGGTCATGGAGCGGGCGGCCACCATTCACGACGTCGCGGCGGCAGCGGGGGTGTCGCGGCAGACGGTGACCCGGGCGATGAACGCCATGCCCGGGATCAGCGTCGACACCCGCCGACGCGTGCTCGAGGCCGCCCGGGACTTGCACTACCGCCCATCGCGCTTCGGCCGCGGCCTGGTCAAGGCCGATCACCGGATGCTCGGGCTGGTGCTGGACGACCTGACCAACCCGTTCTACCCCCAGCTCGCCTCGGCCGTCACCGGCGCGGCCGGGCGTGCGGGCTGGAACGTCGTGCTGACCGACACCACGCACGCGAGTGATCGCCAAGCCCTGCTGGCGGACCTGTCCCGCCAGGTCGATGCCGTCATCGGCTACCTCTGGCTCGACCCCGAGACGCAGGCCGGCCTCTTCGCCGGCGTCCCGGTCGTGGAGATCGATCCGACCCGCCGTCAGCCCCTCAACGGGGCGGTGGCCTTCGATCTGCGACCGGCCATGCGCGATCTCGTACGCCACCTGGTCTCCCACGGAGTGCGGCGGCCGCTGATGGTCGACCAGGCCGCCACCGGTCACCGCTCGGGACGGGCCAAGATCTTCGCGTCCGAGCTCGACCGTCGCGGGCTCGGCTGCGACCACGTCGCCATCGCCACCGGGTCGACCGCGGGTGATCTGGCCGCCATCGGGGCCGCGCTCGACGCCCATCCTGGAGCCGACGCGGTGCTGGTCTACAACGATCTGCTGGCCCTGGGGGTGCTCGGGGCCCTGCGAGACCGCGGCCGCCACGTCCCCCAGGACGTCCGCGTCGCCGGGATCGACGGACTCAGCATCGGCGAGCTGGTGGCACCCCGGCTGACCACGTTGGCCCTCGACATGGCCGACGTCGGTCGGCTGGCCACCGAGCTGGTGCTGGGCATGCGAGCGGGCGAGCTGCCGCTGTCCGGGACCGAGGTCCGGCGCAAGGTCCGGCACCGCTTGCTGCTGCGCGACTCCGCCTGATTTTCCGACTTGTCAGATTCGGTGGTCGCTCGGACCACCACAGGGGCTGACAACTCGGCGTACGCCCGCACGGACCAGGTCGGATGCCACGCACTGTGGAGAGAGTCGGAGCTCCATGTTCGAGGTGCGAAGCACCTGTGCACCGGTCAGCACCACCGACCGCTCGCGTTCCATGTCCGCCTGCCAGTGCTCCACCGTCAGGTGGTGGGCTCCGTCGACCTCGAGCACGATCCGGTCGCCGCTGGCAGACACCCACTCCGCGTCGGTGAACCGGAGCCTCCCGGCAGCGTCCAGGCGTCGCACCTGCCTGTTCGGCAGCTGGAGGCCGAACCTCCGACACATCCGCACGACATCTGCCTCGCCCGTGGTGGTGCCGCCCGCCCATAGGTCCGCCACCGCCATCCGGAGCACGGCCTTGTGCCGGACTCGTCCGACGCGACGGAGCTTCTCGTCCAGCTCCTGCGGTGTGACCAGCCGCTGCTGGACGACCGCCGCCACCAGCGCCCAGGCGAAGCGAGGGTACGGCTGCCACGCGGCGGCGTCGATAGCCGACTGCGCGACCGAGGTGGTGGGCATGCCGCTCACCAGGACGTGCTCGTCGGGTCGGACCCGTCGTGACTCGTGGATCCGCAGCCAGGAGAACGCCGACGTTCGCCAGCCGCGCGGGACCACGACGTGCACGAGGTCTCGCTCCGCCGCAAAGGACCGGAACCCGTTCAGCTCCAGCGCTGTGTGCGCCACCAGAGCAGCGGGCGGCCCGGCGTCCAGCAGAGCCACCCACATCAGCTGACGGCGGGTCGGCGGGCCGTTGTGCATGATCACGACGTGGTCGCCCCAGCGACTCCAGCGTGACCCGTCCAGGTGCGCACGGATCTGGGCGCGGGTCAGACCGAATTGTCCCGCCTGGTCCTGGCGTACGACCTGTTCGGCCCACCCGGCTCGTGCGGTGACCTCGGCGATCTCAGGACGTGGAGCGAGCGGGCTGACGGTACGTGGCGCAGGCATACCTGAGGTCTAAGGACGACGGCCCCTTTCGGACGCGCCGATCCGTCCTGTGTGGACAGCCCTCCGGGAGACCGCGGAACTGTGGACAACCCCCCCGCCCTACAGGGCGGCGAGGGCGGCGTTGAAGGTGGCCGACGGCCGCATCACGGCCGTGGCCAGCTCGTCGTCGGGACGGTAGTAGCCCCCGATCTCGGCCGGTGAGCCCTGCACGGCCAGCAGCTCGTCGGTGATCACCTTCTCCTGCTCCCGCAGCGAGGTGGCCAGCGCGCCGAAGTCGGCGGCGAGCTCGGCGTCCTCGGTCTGCGCGGCCAGCTCCTCGGCCCAGAACAGCGCCAGGTAGAAGTGCGAGCCGCGATTGTCGATCGATCCGACCCGCCGCGCCGGCGACTTGTTCTCGTCCAGGAAGGTGCCGGTCGCCCGATCGAGCGTGTCGGCCAGCACCTGAGCCCGCTTGTTGTTCGTGGTCTGGGCCAGGTGCTCCAGCGACACGGCCAGGGCCAGGAACTCACCCAGGCTGTCCCAGCGCAGGTAGTTCTCCTTGACCAGCTGCTGCACGTGCTTGGGCGCCGACCCACCGGCGCCGGTCTCGAACAGACCGCCCCCGTTGATCAACGGCACCACGGACAGCATCTTGGCCGAGGTGCCCAGCTCCAGGATCGGGAACAGGTCGGTCAGGTAGTCACGGAGCACGTTGCCGGTCACCGAGATCGTGTCCTCGCCACGCCGGATCCGCTCCAGCGAGAAGGCGATCGCCTGCTCCGGCGCCAGGATCGAGATGTCCAGACCGGTGGTATCGTGCTCGGGCAGGGTCTCGTTGATCTTGGCGATCAAGTTGGCGTCGTGCGCCCGGGTCTCGTCGAGCCAGAAGACGGCCGGCAGACCGGTGGCCCGCGCACGGCCGACAGCCAGCTTGATCCAGTCGCGGATCGGGACGTCCTTGGTCTGGCACATCCGCCAGATGTCGCCCGGCTCCACCTGGTGCTCCAGCACGACCGTGCCGGCCGTGTCGGTGACCCGGACGGTGCCCGCGACACCGATCTCGAACGTCTTGTCGTGCGAGCCGTACTCCTCCGCCGCCTTGGCCATCAGCCCGACGTTGGAGACCGAGCCCATGGTCGACGGGTCGTACGCACCGTGCGCCCGGCAGTCGTCGATCACGACCTGGTAGATCCCTGCGTACGAGGAGTCGGGCAGCACCGCCAGGGTGTCGGCCTCCTGGCCGTCCGGTCCCCACATGTGTCCCGACGTCCTGATCATGGCCGGCATCGAGGCGTCCACGATGACGTCGGAGGGCACGTGCAGGTTGGTGATGCCGCGGTCGGAGTCGACCATCGCCAGTGCCGGACCCTCAGCCAGACCGCGGTCGATGGCGGCCTTGATCTCGGCCCCCTCCGGCAGCGCGTCGAGGCCGGCCAGGATGCCGCCGAGACCGTCGTTGGGCGACAGTCCGGCCGCGGCCAGCGTCGACCCGTAGGTCTGGAACACCTCGGGCAGGAACGCCTTCACCGCGTGCCCGAAGATGATCGGGTCCGACACCTTCATCATGGTCGCCTTGAGGTGAACCGACAGCAGCACGTCCTCGGCCCTGGCCCGAGCGATCTGCGCCGTCAGGAAGGCCTGCAGGGCGGCGACCCGCATCACCGTGGAGTCGACGACCTCGCCGACCAGCACGGGCACCGACTCCCGGAGCACGGTCTCGGCCCCGGCGGTGTCGACCAGGGTGATCCGCAGGCTCGTGTCGGCCGGGATGACCACCGACTTCTCGTTCGAGCGGAAGTCGTCGGCGGTCATGTGCGCGACGTTGGTCTTGGAGTCGCTGCTCCAGGCACCCATCGAGTGCGGGTGCTTGCGGGCGTAGTTCTTGACCGACAACGGAGCACGGCGGTCGGAGTTTCCCTCCCGCAGAACGGGGTTGACCGCGGAGCCCTTGACCTTGTCGTAGCGGGACCGGACCGTGCGGTCCTCCTCGCTCTGCGGGTCGTCGGGGTAGTCGGGCAGGTCGAAGCCCTGCTGCTGCAGCTCGCGGATGGCGGCCTTGAGCTGCGGGATCGACGCGGACACGTTCGGCAGCTTGATGATGTTGGCCTCGGGCGACTTGGCCAGCTCACCGAGCTCGGCCAACGCGTCGGGAACCCGCTGGTCCTCTGTCAGCCGCTCGGGGAACAGGGCGAGGATCCGGCCGGCCAGGGAGATGTCCCGGCTCTCCACGTCCACGCCCGCCTTGGCGGCGTACGCGGCGATGACCGGCAGCAGGGAGTACGTCGCCAGCAGCGGCGCCTCGTCGGTTCGGGTGTAGACGATCCGGGCGGACGGCTGGACCATGCGGCAACTCCTCGGGGCAGGTTTCTTGACGTCAAGATATCGTGCGCGGGGCCGACGGGCACGCCGGTCCCACCGGAGTCAGTCTGCCCGAGGGACGCGGGGGGCGTACACCAGGTCGACCCGCTCCCAGGGCCGCTGCGCCGCCGCGTACGCCTCCTCCATCGGGATCCAGTCGGTCAGCCAGCGCTCGCGCAGGGCGGGTCCGTCGCGTTCGGCGATCCGGGCCCGACGGACACCGACCGGCACGTCGACCCAGATGGTGATGTCCCACGGCACCGGCAACCGGGCGTCGGTGGCGGACACCCCCTCCACGATCACCGGCACCCCGACGTCGACGGTGTGCCACTCGGCACCGACGTCGGCCTCGAAGTCCCAGCGCTGATAGCGGCCGGGCCGGCCGGCGAGCAGCGGCTCCAGCACCTGCTCCTCGAACCGGTCCCGGTCCCAGCCCGGCAGGTCGGGACGCGCGAAGTCATCGTTGTGGATCACCACCGACCTGGGTAGTGCGTCGGCGATCCAGGTCGCCAGGGTGGTCTTGCCGGAGGCGCCGAAGCCGTCGATCCCCACCCAGCGGGTCCCCGCCCGGTCGGCGAGCGCGCTTACGACGGCGGTCACCGGATCGATCCCGGACACCGATGACCTCACCCCGCCCTCCCCCGACCGCGCTCGATCGACCTCACCGCGCCAGAACGTGCCGCTCTTGCTAGCGTCACCCTACGAGCCGGGTACCGGCGACAGTCGATGAGTTCCCAGGGAGATCGCGTGAGCACACCCGTCAAGGTCGCCGTCACCGGAGCCGCCGGCCAGATCGGCTACAGCCTGCTGTTCCGGATCGCCAGCGGATCACTGCTGGGCCCCGACACCCCGGTCGAGCTGCGGCTGCTGGAGATCACGCCCGCCCTCAAGGCGCTGGAGGGTGTGGTGATGGAGCTGGACGACTGTGCGTTCCCCCTGCTCGCCGGGGTGCAGATCGGCGACGACCCGAACGTCGTGTTCGACGGCGTCAACATCGCGCTGCTGGTGGGTGCGCGTCCCCGCAGCAAGGGGATGGAGCGGGGCGACCTGCTGGAGGCCAACGGGGCGATCTTCAAGCCCCAGGGCGCGGCGCTGAACGCGCACGCCGCCAGCGACATCAAGGTGCTGGTGACGGGCAACCCGGCCAACACCAATGCGCTGATCGCCAAGAGCAACGCCCCCGACATCCCGGCGGAGCGGTTCAACGCCCTCACCCGGCTGGACCACAACCGGGCGCTGGCCCAGCTGGCGGCGAAGACCGGATCGACGGTCAACGACATCCGTCACCTGACGATCTGGGGCAACCACTCCGCCACCCAGTACCCGGACATCTTCCACGCGGAGGTGAACGGCCAGAACGCGGCCGCGCTGGTCGACGACCAGGCGTGGCTGGAGTCGACGTTCATCCCGACCGTGCAGCAGCGCGGCGCCGCGATCATCGAGGCGCGGGGCGCGAGCTCGGCTGCCAGTGCGGCCAACGCCACCGTCGACCACATGCGTGACTGGGTCCTCGGCACACCCGAGGGTGACTGGGTGTCCATGTCGGTGCCATCGGACGGCTCGTACGGGATCGCCGAGGGCATCATCACGAGCTTCCCGTGCACCACCTCCGGGGGGGAGTACAGCATCGTCCAGGGCCTCGAGATCAACGAGTTCTCCCAGGGCAAGATCGACGCCAGTGTCGCCGAGCTGCAGGAGGAGCGCGCAGCGGTGCGCTCGCTCGGCCTGGTGGAGTGAGCGATCCGCGGGTGCGTCTTCGACGGCCCACCCGCGGACGACCGTCTTGTGGCACCCTGGTTAGGGAAGACTGGGTGCCATGACAGACAGCGGAGCGGGACAGCGCGACGACCGGGACGCGCAGCCGGGTGGCGGCGGGAGCAGCTGGGAGAACACCACCCCGTACCAGAGCCCGTGGGCCGCTCCCGGATCCGGGACAGCCGCCTCGGGGGCGTCGGCGAGCGACCGCCCCGCCGAGGACGGGCCATGGCCGACCTACCCCGACCAGACCCCGCAGGGCTACGAGCAGCCGCAGCACCCGGGCGCCTACCACCAGCCGGCGGACTACGGGGCCCAGGCGGGCTACGGGCAACCGACGGCCTATCCGCCGCCGGATTCGGCGGCGGATCCGGCGGGATACCCACAGCAGCCCGCCTACGGGCAGCCCGCGTACGGTCAGCAGCCCCGTTATGCGGTGAACCCGTACCAGCAGCCTGCGTACGGCTACCTGCCGCCCAACCACCCCAAGGCGACCACGGCCATGGTGCTCGGCATCATCGGCATCGTGCTCTGTCCGTTCGTCGGCATCGGCGGTTTCGTCCTCGGCGGTCGGGCTCGGCGGGAGATCGACGCCGCCCCCGGACAGTGGGGCGGTCGGGGCACAGCCACCGCCGGCTGGGTCCTGGGGATCATCTCGATCGTCTACGCGTCGTTGGTGCTGGTCTACGCCGTCGTCCTCGGCATCGGCATCGCTGTCAGCATCTGATTCCACCCACCCGTCCCGAAACCCCTAGCACCCCAGGAAGAGCGACCATGAGCGAGACCAGCCAGACCCCGTCCAAGGATCCGAACCAGCCGTCCGACCCGCAGCAGCCGTGGGACCCGAACCAGCCTTCGGGTCCGGCCCAGTCCTACGGCTCCGCCCCGTCCTACGACTCGACCCAGTCCTACGGGCCGACCCAGTCCTACGGCTCGGCCCAGTCCTACGGCTCGGCGCCGGAGGCGCAGGGTGGCTACCAGCAGCCGGCCTACCCGTCGGCCCCGCAGTCGGGCTACCCCGTCGCCCAGCCGTACGGCGCGCTGCCCGAGCATCCGCAAGGCACCACGATCCTCGTGCTCGGGATCGTCGGCTTGTTCGTGACGATCTGCGCCCCGATCGCGTGGTACCTGGGGAGCAAGGCGCAGAAGGAGATCGCGGCCAGCGGTCAGCACTACGCCAACGAGCAGAACATCAACATCGGCAAGATCATCGGCATGGTGCTCACCATCCTGGCGATCGTCGGACTGGTGATCGCGGTGATCTTCATCATCATCGCCATCGTGGCCGGCGTCGCCAGCGGATCCTGAGGCGACGGGCCGAGATCGCTGCATGACACCCCGCTTCGATGACGACCTGATCGCGCTGCGGCGGCGGCTGCACCAGATCCCCGAGATCGGTCTCGAGCTGCCGGAGACGCAGGCGATGGTCCTCGACGCACTCACCGGGCTGGACCTGGAGGTCGCCACCGGAACGGCGGTCTCCTCGGTGGTGGCGGTGCTGCGCGGAACAGCCCCGGACCGCACCGGCCGGGTCGTGCTGCTGCGCGGTGACATGGATGCCCTGCCGGTCGTGGAGACCAGCGGCGAGCCGTTCGCCGCGACCGGTGAGGCCATGCACGCGTGCGGTCACGACCTGCACACCGCCGGCCTGGTCGGAGCGGCCCGCCTGCTCCACCAGCGACGGGACGAGCTGCGTGGCGACGTGGTCTTCATGTTCCAGCCCGGCGAAGAGGGCTGGGACGGTGCCGGGGCGATGATCGAGCAGGGCGTGCTCGACGCGGCGGGTCGACGGGCGGATGCCGCGTACGGGTTGCACGTGTTCGCCAACATGCTGCCGCTGGGCGTGGTCGGCAGCCGGCCGGGCCCGCTGATGGCGGCATCCTCCGGGCTGTACGTGACGGTGCGGGGTGCCGGCGGCCACGGCTCGCGCCCGCACGCGGCCGCCGACCCGATCGTGGTGGCGGCCGAGATCGTGACCGCGCTGCAGACGGTGGTGACCCGGCAGTTCGACCTGTTCGACCCCGTGGTCATCACGGTCGGGTTGTTCCACGGGGGCACCCGGCGCAACATCATCCCCGAGTCCGCGACCTTCGAGGCAACCGTACGCACGCTGTCGGCAGCCCACCTGGTTGCCGTGGAGCAGGCATCGGTGCGTCTGTGTGAGCAGATCGCAGGCGCCCACGGGTGTCGGGCAGAGGTCAGGTTCGAGCGTGAGTACCCGGAGACGGTCAACGACGCCGACGCCACGGCCTTCGCCCTGGGGGTCGCCGCGGAGCTGTTCGGGCCCGCACGCGTCCACCCGCTGGCCAACCCGGTGATGGGCTCGGAGGACTTCAGCCGGGTGCTGGCCGAGGTGCCCGGCTGCTACCTGTTCGTCGGCGCCTGCCCGGGTGATCCGCACGCCTCCCCGGGCAACCACGCTCCCGGCGCCCGATTCGACGACAGCGTGCTCGGCGACTGCTCGCGGTTGCTGGCGGAGCTGGCGGTGCGAGACCTCGCCGCGGGCTGAACCACTCGCGTTGTCGCAGGTCCGACCCCGATCGCTCCGCTGGCGGATAGGGCTGCCGACCCGGCGCCGTTGCTGTCACACTGCCCGCCATGACCACCGGGACACGAAACGAGCTGAAGAACACCGGCTACGAGATCTTCATCGGCATCCTCTCTGTCCTGTCGATCCTGAATCTCGTGCTCGCGTACGCCGTACGCGGCGATGCCGACCTGCAAACCGTGCTTCAAGTGATGAACGCCTTGTTCAGCGTCATCTTCCTGATCGACTTCACCTATCGGCTCGCGACTGCTCCGTCTCGCGGGGCGTACTTCTTTCGGCACTTCGGCTGGGCGGACCTGCTCGCCAGCCTTCCCTTCCCGCAGGCCAAGATGCTGCGGGTCTTCCGTCTCGTCCGGGTCACTCGGCTGCTGCGCACCGTAGGGGTGCGCACCGTGGCGCGCTCCTTGGTTCAGGACCGTGCCAACAGCGCACTGCTGACGCTCTTGCTGCTGGGCATCCTCGTGCTCCAGTTCGGCAGTCTCGGGATCCTCTATCTCGAGCAGTACGCGCCCGGAGCCAACATCCGCACCGCCAGTGACGCTCTCTGGTACACCATCGTGACCATCTCGACCGTCGGCTACGGCGACCAGTTTCCCGTCACCAACGCCGGGCGCTTCCTGGGATCGCTGATCATCATCGTCGGCGTCGGGATCTTCGGGACCTTCACCGGCTACCTGGCGAATCTCTTCCTGTCCCCGCGCAAGACGACGACGGAGCCGTCTGGAGCGTGATCAACGAGCCCTGGAGCACCCGGGCACCGCTACCTCAGCCGACCACCCGAACCACCGTGAGCGCCTCCGAGGCCTGTGCTCCCATCCGCACGCGGAGCAGTTCCGCACCGCGAGCCGGCACGGTGACCGGTTCCGGGGTGGCGCCGCGGTCCTCTCGCCAGAGGGTGAACGTCAGCGGATACGGCGCCACGTTGATCAGGTGCACCAGCTCGGCCCCGGTCGTCGGATCGGCCATCGCGGCGATCACCAGACCCGGAGCGGCGGCGTCCGTACGCCAGCGCGGGCTCACACCCAGGCGGCCGAGCAGCGCGGCGTAGACGGGCAGGTCGGCCGGGTAGTCACAGGCCAGCACGATGGCCCGTCCCTGACCCAGGCCGACCTCGACGGCGCACGACCGCCGGCTGGTGACCTCCCGGATCAGCACCACGGCTCGATCGGCCGCGGTCAGGTCGAAGGTCTGCGCCGCCGAGACCCGCACCTCGGGTCGCCCGGCGGGGACCACCGGATCGGCCTGGACGGTGGTGAACCACGGCTGCTGGTGGCCGTCCTCCAGCACCCGATCCTGGTAGGCGGCGCTCACCCGAAGACCCAGGGCGTCGGCGAGCACCGTGCACGGCTCCCCGAGGGCGCCCAGGGTGGGCAGTGCCCCCGCGAGCAGCAGGCGACCACCGGCGCGCACGTAGTCCCCGAGGGTCCGCTGCACGCGCGCGTCCAGGTGGTGGCCGACAGCGACCACCAGCACCGGATGGGCCGCCACGCTCAGCCGGCGCGGCCGATCGCCCCGATCGGGCTGGTCGTCGCTCAGCTCCAGGTCCTCGTGCGTCGACAGGTCGACCGCGTCCAGCCCGAAGCCACCGAGCACCAACGCCCGAGCCAGATCTGTCGGGCACCGAAGCCGCGGAAGGCCGCCCGATCCGCGTGGATCGCGGCGGTGGCTCCGTCGTCCGGTGGGAGGTGCTCGGTCAGGTAGTCGTCGGAGACGAAGCCCAGCGTCAGGTCGTGGTGTGGCACCATCGCCGCCGCCTCGGCCTCGACCGCGTTGAGGAGCTGAACGGTCTCGGCGAGCGCCGCGTGGCTGCGGTTCGGGCGACCGGTCGGACCTACCGGCGCGGCGAAGCCGTGCTCCTCCCCGGTGAACGCGATCCGATCGATGCCATCGCCGCCGGGGCGGCGCGGGTCCCGCTCCAGCGGCTGGTTGAGGCCGCCGGCGTACAGGTAGAAGTTCAGCAGCCGGTTGCCCAGACCCAGGCGTGGCCGCCAGTCCTGACGAGCGAGCCGGAAGTGGTGCACCTCGCCGCTGAACAGGATGCGGGTGACTGGTCGATGATCCACTGACGCTGCCGGAGCTCGATCATCCAGCCGACCCTACGGACCGGATCAAGATCTCACTCGGGCACGTGGCAGACCGCCTCCACGTTGTTGCCGTCGGGATCTCGGACGAAGGCACCGTAGTAGGAGTCGTGATACTCGGGCCAGAGCCGCGGCTCGTGCAGCACCTCCGCCCCGAGCGCGGTGGCCGCGGTGAAGAAGGCCCGGACACTCTCCCGGTCGGCCGCACTGAAGGCGATGTGCGACTCCCGGAAGCCCTCGCCGGAGTCGAAGGCGCCGATCCAGAAGTCGGGGTGGCCGTCGGCGCCGAAGCCGATGGCGACCCCGAAGTCCATCTGCCGGGAGCACCCGAGCGGAGCCAACGCAGCGTCGTAGAAGGCGGCGCTGGCGGCCAGGTCGGTGCACTGGATACCGAAGTGATCGATCATGAAGGGATCCTCGCACCACCCTGCGACAGTCACGCAGGACCGCTCGACGGTCGCAGGCTCACGGTGGCCACGGCAGGAACACCGTCACCCGTCCACCACGATCCGGTACGTCGCCATCTCTGCGGCGGCCGGGATCTCCTGCGGCAGACCTCGCACCGTGATGACCACGTCGAGCGGGCGCCTCGGATCACCCGCCAGCCGGTCGGCCAGCAGGCGCAGGGCATCGACCAACCCCAGGTCGTCGAGAACGGCGGGCCGCATCCCGTACGAGAGCCGTCGCACCTCCTCGACCGCGCTGACGATATCGGTCCGCAGCCCGACGAGGACCTTGCCGGCGGCCGCGGGATCGCTCCGCAGCAGGTTGCGGCTCGCGTCGACCGCGTACACCAGACCGGACAGCCGAGGACCGAGTCCGTCGTGCAGCTCGTGACGTAGCTGACGTCGTTCCTCCGCCCGCGCCGTGGCGGTCTGCTCGCGGGCCGACCGGAGCTCGGCGGCCAACAGGTCGGATCGGACGATCTCGGAGAGCAGGGGGGCGATCATGCGCAACAGGCGACGATCATCGGACCTGAGGCTGAGGTCCCCGTCCCGCAGCCCGACGACCAGCCGCGCAACGTGGTCGTCCACGTCGAGGTCGATGTCGACGGTCGGTCCCTCGGACGCTCCTGCCACGGCGACCGCGTGACCGTCCACATCCAAGCGGAGAAAGGGAAGGTGGGCGGTCGTGGCGACGACGGACAGGGCGGCCCGCGGACCTCGGTCGATCCGGTCCAGGATGCCGGCAGCCGTGCGCCACGCATCCGCTCGTCGCCCGAGGACGAGCACGGCCACCCCGGACCGGAGCGCCCGCAGCAGCGCCGGCATCGGCAGCGCGACCAGCAGGGCCACCCCGGTCGCCTGGCCCGTCGACGGCGGCCCGACCGTCAGCTCGATCAGCGCCGTCAGGGCGGCGTAGCCGGCCAGGTACGCCACGCTGGCCACCAGCAGGACCACCACCTGCACGAGCACCCGGCGCGGATCCGCCGCGGTGCGCGATCCCGTGACGATCATGGCTGCCGGTAGCGCCCACAGACAGAGCACCGCCAGGGCGGTGCTGAGCTGTCCGGGCACGGCGAATCCGGCGATCGCGCAGGCGATCCCCACCCCTCCGAGCGCGCCGGCGAGCCAGATCATCGAACGCCGGTCCCGACCTGCTCTCCGGTCGATCACCCACCACACCCACCCGACGACGCACCCCGCCCAGATCCAGGCCGCGGCGACCAGGCCCAGCGGACCGATCAGCAGCGCCACGATCATCAAGACGGCGATCGACGCCACCAGCAGCATCTGCACGACCGCGTCCGGCTGTCGGCCCGCCGGTCGCCAGGATTCCCTGCGCCGGAAGAAGATGATCGACACGGCCAGCAGCGCGCCGGCCGGCACCATCGCAGACGTCTGCCGTCCGGTCGACCAGCCGACAGCACCGATGATCAAGAAGAGGCCGGCGGCTCCCATCGTCACAGCGGACCAGCGGTTGGCTCGGCCCAGCAGCACACCGGCGACGACCAGACCGAGGCCGGTGACCACGAAGGCCAGCTCCACCAGGGTGATCATGGTCCAGCCAGCCCGTGCTGTCGGCCGACGATCATCGCCTGGGCCCGGTCGGTGACGCCGAGCTTGGCGAAGATGGTCGTCAGGTTGTTGCTCACCGTCTTGGGGCTGAGGTAGAGACGCTCGGCGATGGCTGCCGTCCGGAGACCGTCGGCGACCAGCGTCAGGATCTCCCGCTCTCGCGGCCCGCCACCAGCAGGCGGATCGACGCCGGAACCGGTGCGAAGAACGCCGGCAGGGCTGTCAGCTGGATCGCGATCAGGGCGCCGGCCGCCAGTCGGAACGCGGAACGGGACCGCCGTAGGAGCCCGGCCACCAACGCGGTCAGACCGATCACGCTCAGCACGGTGCCGGCGACCAGCACCACGTAGGGCGGGCCGATCTCACCGGGTGGAGTCGGCGCCAGGACACTCGTCGCCGATCCGAGCAGCACCAGCCCGGTCAGCGCCGCGCCGATCTTCTGCCGCAGGCTCAGTTGATTCATCGGTCCTCCTCTGTCGAACATCGTGGACCACCACGGTCCCGCCGGACAGTTCCCGAGTGACAGGGCAGGAGTTCCCGATCAGGCACCGGGTGGCGCATCGCTGCGGCGCAGCACCCGGTCCAGCCGCCAGCAGGCGGACGCCAGCCCGGTGAGCAGCAGGGTGATCGCTCCGCAGGTGAGCGCGACCGGTCCGACGCCCTGGTCGGCCACGTCGAGGAACGGGTACGGGTACCAGCCGGTCAGCGCCCCCACGACCAGGGTGTAGAGCAGCCAGGCGATCGGCCAGGCCAGCGACCAGGCGACGGTTCGCGCCGCGATCCGCGGTCGCGGTCCGAACACCAGCCAGCCGATGACCGTCAGCACCGGCGTCGCGACGTGCACGAGGACATCGCCCACCGCCTCCGGGCCGGTCAGCGTCGACAGCGGTCGAAGCAGGAACCAGTGCACCAGACCGGTCACGGCGATCATCACCAGCGCGGCCAGCCGCAGCACCCGCCAAGCGCGGCCATCGTGCTGCGGGTTCCTGATCAGCGGCAGCACGGTGACGATCACCAGGAGGTTGGACTGGATGGTGAAGTAGCTGACGAAACGCCACAGGCGCACGTCGAGCGTCGCGGGCGGGTCCGCGCCGATCGCCGACGTCCCGGTGATCACCACCGCGAGCTGGATGATGACGCCCACCACCGAGGCCGCGACCGTCAGGGCGGCCCAGCCACGCGCCGCCCCGATCATCGGGCGCTCCGCCGGTCGGCGCCCGGCGAACCTCCCGCGGCGCTCGCCCCGAGTCGATCCAGCACCTGCAGCACCGTCCGCACGGCGGGGGTGTCGGCCACTCCCTCGCGGACCAGTGCGTAGATCGAGCGGACCGGAGTCGGACTCGTCACCGGCACCGCGAGCACCCCGGGCGGCAGCTGGCGTGCACCCAACGTCGGCAGCACGGTCACGCCGATGCCGGCCGCCACGAACGCCATCGCCGTCGGGTAGTCGTGGGCCTCGACGTGGAACGGCGGGCTGAAACCAGCGGCATGGCAGGCCTCGATGAGGTTCCGCCGGCACCAACCCCTGGCGAAGTCGTTGTCTACCCAACGGTCGCCTGCCAGGTCCACGAGATCGATCTCGTCCCTTCGCGCCAGGGGGTGGACCGACGGCAGCACCGCCACGTACGGGTCGTCGAGCAGGTGCTGCGCCACCAGGCCAGGTCGGTGGATCGCCCCCTGCTCGACCGCGATCTGGAGATCCGGTCGCTCGCTCGGGTCTGTCGGTACGTCCTCGCGCAGCGAGAGATCCAGCCGCACGGACGGGAACTCCGCCATCATCGTCGCCACCACGGTCGGCATCCAGGCGGAGCCGACCGACGCGAAGTAGGCGATCGACAGCGAGCCCGTGCGACCGGCCCGGAGATCGCCGACCACCGACTCCACCTCACCCAGCCTCGACAGCACGCCGTCGATCTCGTGGGCCAGGGCGCGTCCGGCCGCGGTCGGCTCGATCCCCCGACCCACTCGCGAGATCAGAGCCAGCCCTGTCTCGCGCTGCAGGGCGGTCACGTGCTGGCTCACCGCGGAAGGCGTGTAGCCGAGATTGCTGGCGGCGGCCTGAATCGACCCGCTGGCCACGACGGATCGGAACACCCGCAGACGATGAACGTCGAGCATGGCGCTGACACTACAGTCAGACTGAAGATTGGTGAAGGTGAATTTGCTTGTGCTTACGTCTTCTGGGTCCCACGCTGGTGACATGAGCAGGACCGATCTCGCCCTCGACCCAGGCCTCCACGGCACCACGCCCACCCCGCGCGAACGCAGCTTGCTGCCGCTGGTGGCCGCCGGCATCACGATGGTGCTGTGGGCGACGGCCTTCGTCGTCATCCGGGCGCTCAGTGGAGCGCTCGATCCCGGCCCGCTGGCCCTGGGTCGGCTGCTGGTCGGCTCGCTCGTGCTGACCGCGATAGCCCTGCTGCGGCCGGGCCGAGGTCCGCTGCGGATCCCCCGCGGTCGGCCGTTGATCTTGATCGTCGCGTACGGGATCTTGTGGTTCGGCGTCTACACCATCGCCGTCAACGCCGCGGGCCGCCATCTCGATGCGGGCACCAGTGCCATGATCGTCAACCTCGCCCCGGTCATCGTCGCGGTCCTCGCGGGCATCTTCCTGGGCGAGGGATTCCCGCGTCAGCTGATGATCGGGCTGCTGATCGCGTTCGCGGGCGTGGTGATCATCGCCGGAGCCTCGCGCAGTGGGCAGGTCGACCCGCGGGGTGTCGCCCTCGCCCTGACCGCCGCCGGTCTGTACGCGATCGGCGTGCTGCTGCAGAAGCAGGCCCTGGCCAGCGTCGACCCGGTCACCGTCACCTGGCTGGGGGCGCTCGCCGGCACCGTGGCCACCCTGCCGTTCCTCGGTTCGCTGACCGCCCAGCTCGTCGCCGAGCCCTGGCCGGTGACGGTCGGCGTGGTCTACCTCGGAGTCTTCCCGACCGCGATCGCCTTCCTGCTGTGGAGCTACGCGCTGGCCCGCACCAGCGCCGGTCGGATGGCCGCCTCGTCGTACGTGGTGCCGGGCATCGCCGTGCTCTTGTCCTGGCTCCTCCTCGGCGAGGCACCGGCCCCGGTCGCTCTGGTCGGCGGCGCCGTCTCGCTGGCCGGCGTCGCGCTGACCAGGGTGCCGCTGCGCCGGACCGGTCGGACGTAGCACCCGCGATCGGTCGCTGTCGGTCGCTCCACCGCTCGTACTCGCCGTGGACCGCGGTCCAGGTGGACTCCGGCACTGCCACCTCGGCCGCGGTATAGAGGTCGCCGGCACCGGTGGCCACGGCCCGCCGACGGACGGAGCGGAGCCGTCGCGGAGATCGGCGGTGCTCACCGGGTCGATCGACCCGGGTGACGCCCGATGTGCTTCCGCCACCGATCGATGATCACTCAGCCGGGCCGTCCCGGCACCGCGATCGACAAGGCGATGATCGCCATGCCGCCCAACGTCAGCACGGTGATGTCGAACGGCCGACTCCGCACCTGCAGCAGCCCGGCGTCGCGGCCGGGCAGCGCACCGCGGATCACCGCACCGATCAGCAGCGAGGTCCCGATGATCAGCCCTCCCAGGCGCCAGGTCTGCGCCCCGACGACCGCCAGCGCCAGACCGATGACGACCCCGATCAGCACCACCAGCAGCGGCCACAGGCGGGTGCTGCGGCTGGCCGATCCGGCGTCGCGCGAGACCATCGCCGTCCCGCCGCCCTAACCCTGGGCCGAGGCGATGGCCTCGGCCCGCTCGACCACGTTGGTCAGCAACATGGCGCGGGTCATCGGCCCCACTCCCCCGGGCACCGGTGCGACCCAGGAGGCGACCTCACGGACGGAGACGTCGAGGTCGCCGGCCAGCCCGGCGTCGGTGCGGGTGATGCCGACATCGACGCAGACCGCACCGGGCTTCACCATGGCGCCGGTGATCAGTCCCGGCCGGCCGGCCGCGGCGACCACGATGTCCGCACGTCGGGTGTGGGCCCCGACGTCGACCGTGCCGGTGTGGCACAGCGTCACCGTGGCGTTCTCGCTCTTGCGGGTCAGCAGCAACCCGAGCGGTCGACCGACCGTGGTGCCCCGGCCGATGATGCAGACCTCCGCGCCGTTCAGCGGCACACCGTGGCGACGCAGCAGCTCGACGATGCCCCGCGGGGTGCACGGCAGCGGAGCGGGCTCGCCCAGGACCAGCTTGCCCAGGTTGACCGGGTGCAGACCGTCCGCGTCCTTGTCCGGATCGATCAGCCCGAGAGCCCGGTTCTCGTCCAACCCACCGGGCAGGGGCAGCTGCACGATGTAGCCGGTGCAGGCCGGATCGGCGTTCAGGCGGGCGATCTCGTCCTCCAGCTCGGCCGCACTCACCGAGGCCGGCAGCACGACCTGCTGGGAGGCGATCCCGACCTGGGCGCAGTCGCGGTGTTTGCCGGCCACGTAGGCCGTGCTGCCCGGATCGTCCCCGACCAGCACGGTGCCGAGTCCCGGGGTGATGCCCCGGGCGACCAGGGCCCGCACCCGTTCCGTCAGGTCGGCCTTGAGGGTGGCCGCCAGGGCCTTGCCGTCCAGCAGCTGTGCGGTCATCGGTGCAGCCTCTCGGGAGTGCAGGATCGGGCGGAGCAGCCCGGGTCAGTGGTAGAAGTGCCGCGCACCGGTCAGGTACATGGTGACGCCGGCGGCCTGCGCCGCCTCGACCACCTCGGCGTCACGCACCGAGCCGCCGGGCTGGACGATGGCGGAGACACCGGCATCGATCAGGATCTGTGGGCCGTCGGCGAACGGGAAGAAAGCGTCGGAGGCCGCCACCGAACCCTCCGCGCGCTGGCCGGCTCGCTCCACCGCGAGCCGACAGGAGTCGACGCGGTTGACCTGACCCATACCGACGCCGACCGAGGCCCCGTCCCGGGCCAACAGGATCGCGTTGGACTTGACCGCGCGGCAGGCCCGCCAGGCGAACTCCAGATCGGCCAGCACCTCGGGAGCGGCGGGCTCTCCGGAGACCAGCTCCCATCGCGCGGCGGAGTCGTGCTCGTCGTCGACGGTGTCGACGGCCTGCATCAGCATCCCGCCGGAGATCCCCCGCGTCTCGATGCCACCCCGGTCGGCCGCCTCGACGACCAGGATCCGGATGTTCTTCTTCGCCTGCAGCACCTCGGTGGCGCCGTCCTCGTAGGCCGGCGCGGCGATCACCTCGGTGAACACCTCCGCGACCTGTCGGGCCATGGCGACGCTGACCGGCCGGTTGGTGGCGATCACCCCACCGAAGGCCGACACCGGGTCGCAGGCATGCGCCCGGGCGTGCGCCTCGGCGATGTCGGAACCGACCGCGATGCCGCAGGGGTTGGCGTGCTTGATGATCGCCACGGCCGGCGCGTCGAAGTCGTACGCGGCCCGGCGTGCGGCGTCGGTGTCGACGTAGTTGTTGTAGGACATCTCCTTGCCGTGCAGCTGCTGAGCCGTGGCCAGCCCGCCCGGGAAGGCACCGTCGACGTAGAGGGCCGCCCGCTGGTGCGGGTTCTCGCCGTACCGCAGCACCGTGGCCTTGTCCCAGCTGCCGCCGACCCAGCGCGGGAAGCCGCTGCCCTCGCTGGTGTCGGTCACCACATTGCCCATCCAGGACGCCACGGCGATGTCGTACGTGGCCGTGTGCACGAAGGCGGCCGCAGCCAGGCCCTGGCGCTCGCCGAGGGTGAAGCCGCCGTGGGCCAGGGCGGACTGGAGCTGCCCGTACTGGTCGGGCGAGGTGACGACCGCGACCGACGCGTGGTTCTTGGCCGCACCGCGGACCATCGACGGCCCGCCGATGTCGATCTGCTCGATCGTCTCCTCCTGGCCGGCCCCGGCCATCACGGTGTCGACGAAGGGGTACAGGTTGGAGACCAGCAGATCGAACGGTGCGATCCCCAGCTCGACCAGCTGGTCGCGGTGGGCCTCGAGCCGGGTGTCGGCCAGCAGGCCCGCGTGCACGAAGGGGTGCAGGGTCTTGACGCGGCCGTCCAGGCACTCGGGGAACCCGGTCAGCTGCTCGACCTGGGTCACCGGCACGCCGGCCTCCGCGAGGGTCCGGGCCGTCGACCCGGTGGAGACGATCTCGACGCCGGACCCGGCCAGGGCGAGGCCCACCTCGACCAGGCCCGTCTTGTCGTAGACCGACACCAGCGCGCGCTTGATCGGCCGCCGGTCGTTCTCTGTCCCGCTCATGCTGTCCCGTCCGTCACTGATCTCGGCTGTCACTGGTCGCGTCCGTCACTCGTCGTGCTGTCAGGTCCATCGCACTCGGCGGTCGTCGACCCGCCAGGTCCGGGTGGCCAGCCGGTGGGTGGTCTCCACCAGCAGGCGCCGCTCCGCGATCTTGATCCGCTCGTGCAGGCTCTCCACGGTGTCGTCGTCGGCGACCTCCACCGCTGCCTGATCCAGGATCGCCCCGGTGTCGACGCCGGAGTCTACGAGGAACACGCTCGCGCCGGTCACCTTCACCCCGTACGCGAGCGCGTCCCGCGGGCCGTGCATGCCGGGGAAGGAGGGCAGCAGCGCCGGGTGGGTGTTGATGACCCGGCCGCCGAAGCGATCCAGGAAGGCCGGACCCAGCAGCTTCATGAACCCGGCGCTGATCACCAGGTCCGGCGCGAAAGCCGCGACCAGGTCGGTCAGGCGGCGGTCCCAGGTGCTCCGGTCGCTGCCCTTGACGTAGGGGTGGACGAAGCTCGGCACATCGTGTCCGGAGGCTCGGTCCAAGCCCGCGATACCGTCGCGGTCGGCGCCCACGGCCACCACCTGCGCACCGTACGCAGGGTCGGCACACGCCTCCAGCAGAGCCTGCAACAGAGTCCCGGACCCGGAGATCAGCACGACCAGGCGCGCGGGACCGGAGGGGGTGGAGGGCACAGCGCCACCCTATCCAGAGGTGGCCGGCGGTCTGCTCTCAGCCGATCTGCTGGGTGGGCTCGTCCGCGCCGTCGGCAGTGACGCTCGACCGGGATCGCCTGTCGGGGCGCCGGGCGATCGGCGCGGTCAGCTCGTCGCGATCGTCGTCGGGCCGATCACCGTCGGACCGATCGTCATCGGGCCGGCCGTCATCCGGGCCGGTGTCGGCCGGGGTGGCGCGAGGGCGCCGCCACAGTCCCAGCACCAGGCCGCAGATGGCGCCCGACAGGCCCATCGTCGAGGTGGACATCACCAGCACCGGCACCAGCTCCGGCCCGAGGCCGGAGAGGAGGTCGCTGCCGAGGTCGCCGCTGGTCAGCCAGGCGACGCCGGTGAAGGCGACACCGGCGAGCACCCCGGACAGTCCACCCACCAGCGTCGTCTCGTCGAACCGGGCTGTGGGGCGGGCCAGCACCACCAACGTCGCGGCCACCGCACCCGCTGCCACGCCCAGCGCCAGCCACCACAGGTGCGAGACGCCACCCGGACCGACGTCGGGGACCGCGGTGAGCAGCGGGATCGCCGGCAGGGCACCGAGCTCGGTGGCGGCCGGCGAGACGATCGAGCCGTTCCCGAGGGTGAAGCCCGGACCGATCGCATAGCTGGCTGCCCAGACGATGGCGTTCGGCGCGTAGGCCAGCTGACCCACCAGCAGGGCGGCGTTGCCGACGATCCCGGCGTCGAGGGCCTCGAGCATCGTCGTCAGCCGCTCGAGGTTGAGGGCGAGACCGGCCGCCAGCACCGCGGCCCCGCCGGCGAACATCAGCAGCAGCGCCGCCGTGACGGCCCGCGGCACCGCCCGCGACCAGGCCGGCCAGGTGTCGCAGGGCCAGGTCTGCCGGGTCCGGCAACAGCCCCAGACCGCCGCCGCGGCCACGACGACGAGCATCACCGTGCCGGCGCGCAGCGCCGTCATCGGACCGCCGACCAGCAGCCCGACGGCCAGCAGGGGTACGAGGTAGCTGAGCGTCGTGACGATGCACACCATCGGGGTCACAGTCGGCGACTCGGCACTCCCGTGCCGGGCCGCGTAGCCCGCCGTCTTGGAGACCAGCCAGACGACCAGGAGCGTCAGGCCCCACGGGATGAGCGTCACCGAGACCGGGCCGATCGTGGCCCCGCCACCGTTGGCCAGCAGCCACAGCCGGGTGCCGACGGTCAACGCCTGGCCCAGGGTCCCCGGCTCGGCGGCCAGCCAGCCGGCCACCACCAGGCCGGTCACCAGGACCCAACCGCAGAGCGCACTGAGCAGTCCGGCGCCGGTCGCCAGGGCGAGCCAGGCGACGGTCGGGAGCTCGTCCGAGCCGTCGGCACCGACCACGACGGTCGGCTCGGTCGCGGCGAGATCGATGTCGCCGCGGTCCCGGCGCGGTGACAGCAAGGAAGCCATAGCGGTCCCATGCTCGCCCAGTGCGTCGCTACGCCCGGCCCGGACACGCCCATCCGGGTAAAGTCGTCGTGTTTGTGCTGCGTCGGTGGGCGTGGCGGGGTCGGATCGAGACCACGTCGTCCCGCGCGTTCTCCGGACAGCGAGGTCCCGAAGCAGGAGTTGAGCCCGACGATGTCTGACGAGACCGAGGCGTACCGGCCTCGACGCGCCTGGCGCCAGGAGCAGTCCGACGCGAAGTCGACGACCCCCGACGGTCCGACCGAGACCGCCGAGGCCGACGCGGTGGCCGACTCGGACACAGCCGACTCGGACACAGGGACCGAGCCCACGCCGGCAGCCGATCCCGACGACGTACCGCCCCCACTCTTCCGCGATGAGCCGACCACCAGCCGCTCGCCCGGCTCCGGAGCGGACGCGGACCCCGATCACGAACTTTCCGACGAGACGACCATCCTGAGCCGGGCGCGTGAGCGCAAGCGCAGCCTGGCAGAACGCGACCCGGACGCCACCACGCTGCTGCCCCGGACGGCGGGCGGTGGACGGGTGACGCATCGCGACGAGGACGCCGACGACGACGACATCGAGACCGACCCTCGCGCGGACCGCCGCCGGCTGCTGATGATGATCGGCGCCGTCGCCGTGGTCGCCATCCTCGGCCTGGTCGGCGGGTACGCCATCATCAAGACCACCGGCCAGCCGATCGCCGCACCGGGCCCGACGACCGGCACGGGGCCGACCGACCCCGTCGCCACTCCGAGTGGCGAGTCGTCCGGTCCGGACGGAACGGCCTTGATCACCGATGACCTGATGCTCTCCGCGGCCCAGGCCGAGACGATCGACAAGAAGCGCACCTGGAAGGTCGCGCTGACGCAGCGGGGCACGACGGAGGACTCCCCACACCACCCCGCCTGCCTGGCAACCGACGCCACCGAGGGTGCCCCGCCGCCCCAGCAGACCGTGTTGCGGTTGCTGAGCAGCAACGGCTCCGACTCACCGGCGGCCCTGCACCAGGCGACGTCGTACGGCAGTCCGGAGGAGGCCGCGCAGGCGTACGCCTTCGCGGCGCGCGCTCTCGGCGACTGCTCGATGACGGGTGGCTGGATCTACCAGGGTCATCTCATCGGGGGGGTCGGGGACCAGGCGGTCGGGGTGACGATCCAAGTGCTGGATGGCTCCACCACGGAGTACCGGACCGTCGTGCTGGCGCGTACGGGACGGATCGTGGACGTGATCGACGTCGCCAAACCGGACAAGGCGGTGACGGCCCAGCGGGTGGCCGAGGTCGCCGGATCCGTCGTCGACACCCAGTGCCAGGTCGCCGGCGGCGCCTGCTCCGACGAGCCGGAGGCCCAGGACGGGCCGCCGCCGCTGGGTGGCGACCAGCCCGGTTTCCTGGCCTCGGGAGACCTGCCGCCGATCGGCCCAGAGCTGACCCGTTGGGCCGGCACGACACCGGGTGAGCCGGATCCCGATCTGCTGCGGGGCAGTGGCTGCGAGACGGTCGACTGGTCCAAGGTCGAGGCCGAGTCCCGAAGCCACCGCACCTACCTGCTGTCCGACAGCAGCAGCCGCTTCGGCCTGGACGAGGTGGTCATCACCACCGCCGACGACAAGGCCGCCACGAAGCTGGCCGAGAAGGTCCGCGACGACTGGAAGAGCTGCAGCGAGCGGCAGCTGACCGCGACGGTCGCGCCCGTCACCGACATCTCAGGTCCCGGCGCGAAGAGCGTCGATGTCAAGGGCTGGACGACCGAGGTGTCCCAGAAGGCCGACGACAAGACCACGAAGTACCGGGTGGGGATCGCCGCGGCCGGGTCGAAGGTCACGTTCCTGTTCCTCAACCCGCTGGACGACCTCGACCTGACCTCCGACCAGTTCGACGTGATCACGTTGAGGTCCGGTCAGCGGGCGAGCCAGGTCAACTGACGCGCAGCGACAGCGAGAGCGCCCCGCCACCGGCGGGGACGCCAGCGGGTTCAGCGCACGCGCCCCAGCCTCACCAGTGCCAGCAGCAGCGCACCGAGAGACTCGTTGTCGGTGATCTCGCCCGCCGCGATCATCCCCAGCAGCTCGGGGATCGACACCGTCCGGGCGCCGGTGATGCCCTCGGACTCCTGTTCCGCACCACCCACCGGATGCAGACCGGTGGCCAGCACGACCCGTCCCGGCGCGGCGGCCACGCCGTTGAGCGAGTGCACCGGCCCGAGATCGGTCAAGGAGCGAGCGGCCAGCCCGGTCTCCTCGCGAAGCTCGCGGCCGGCCGCCGCCAAGGTCTCCTCGCCGTCGGTGCCACCGGCCGGCACCTCCCAGGACAGTCCGCCGAGGGAGTACCGGTCGACCGCGACGAGCACGATCTCACCCGCCTCGGTCACCGGCACCACGAACACCGCCGGGGAGCGGACCTCGACGACGCCGTAGACCCCGGATTCGCCGTCCGGCCGCAGCACGGCGTCCTCCCGGACCCGGATCCACGGGTTCTCGTACGTGATCCGCGACCCGAGTGTCGTCCAACCGGCCATCGGCCTCCCCCTTCGTCGTACCCAGAAACGCTGACGCCCCCTTTCGCCACCCGACGCCCCTCTGCAGGGTGCGCGGGCGGGTGAAAGGGGGCGTCAGCGAGATCGGCGCGGGCGCGCCACCGTCCTCGAACTCAGCCCTTCGTCATCAGCGCACGCATCAGCTCGGCGGTCTCACTCGGGGTCTTGCCGACCTTGACCCCGGCGGCCTCCAGGGCCTCCTGCTTGGCCGCCGCGGTGCCCGACGAGCCGGACACGATGGCGCCGGCGTGGCCCATGGTCTTGCCCTCCGGAGCGGTGAAGCCGGCGACGTAGCCGACCACGGGCTTGGTCACGTTGGCCTTGATGTACTCGGCCGCCCGCTCCTCGGCGTCGCCCCCGATCTCCCCGATCATCACGATCGCGTCGGTGTCGGGGTCGTCCTGGAACGCCTGCAGCGCGTCGATGTGCGTGGTGCCGATGACCGGGTCGCCACCGATGCCGACGGCGGAGGAGAAGCCGATGTCGCGCAGCTCGTACATCATCTGGTACGTCAGCGTGCCCGACTTGGACACCAGACCGATCCGGCCCGCCTTGGTG
>DATDBH010000204.1:0-15066 GCA_036524985.1 Microlunatus sp.
TCGGAGCCGAACAAGGAGATCCAGTTCACCCCGGCCCGGGTGATCATGCAGGACTTCACCGGCGTGCCCTGCGTGGTCGACCTCGCCACCATGCGCGAGGCGATGGCCGACATGGGCGGCGACCCGAGCAAGATCAACCCGCTCGCTCCGGCCGAGATGGTCATCGACCACTCCGTGATCGCCGACGTGTTCGGCACCGCCGACGCGTTCTCCCGCAACGTGGAGATCGAGTACGGCCGCAACCGCGAGCGCTACCAGTTCCTCCGTTGGGGTCAGACCGCGTTCGACGACTTCAAGGTCGTGCCGCCCGGCACCGGCATCGTGCACCAGGTCAACATCGAGCACCTGGCCCGGGTCATCTTCCCGCGCACGGTCGACGGCGTCACGTACGCGTACCCGGACACCTGCGTGGGCACCGACTCGCACACCACCATGGTGAACGGTCTCGGCGTGGTCGGCTGGGGTGTCGGCGGCATCGAGGCCGAGGCGGCCATGCTCGGCCAGCCCGTCTCGATGCTCATCCCGCGGGTGGTCGGCTTCAAGCTGTCCGGCGCGCTGCCCGAGGGGGCGACCGCCACCGACCTGGTGCTGACCATCACCGAGATGCTGCGCCAGCACAAGGTGGTCGGCAAGTTCGTCGAGTTCTACGGGCCCGGTGTCTCCCAGGTGCCGCTGGCCAACCGCGCCACCATCGGCAACATGAGCCCGGAGTACGGCTCCACCATCGCGGTCTTCCCGATCGACTCCAAGACCACCGACTACCTGCGTCTCACCGGCCGCTCCGAGGAGCAGATCGCCCTGGTCGAGCTGTACGCGAAGGAGCAGGGGCTGTGGCACGACGACGATCGTGAGCCGCGCTACTCGGAGTACCTCGAGCTCGACCTGTCGACCATCGTGCCCAGCATCGCCGGCCCGAAGCGCCCGCAGGACCGAGTCATCCTGGCCCACGCCAAGCAGGGCTTCCGGGAGGCGCTGCGCGACTACGTCGGGCCCGAGGACCTGAACGGCTACGACGAGTCGGTCGCCGAGTCGTTCCCGGCGTCGGACTCGCCGACCGGTTCGGGCGGCAACGGGAACACCGAGCCGCACGAGTACGGCGAGGACGTCGCCGCCGACATCGGCCGCCCGTCGAAGAAGACCAAGCTGGTGCTGGACGGGGCCGAGGTGGAGATCGACCACGGCGCGGTCACCATCGCCGCGATCACCTCCTGCACCAACACGTCCAACCCGAGCGTCATGATCGGGGCCGCGCTGGTGGCCAAGAAGGCGGTGGAGCGGGGTCTGACCCGCAAGCCCTGGGTGAAGACCACGCTGGCTCCGGGGTCCAAGGTGGTCAGCGACTACTACGACCGCTCGGGTCTGACGCCCTACCTGGACAAGCTCGGCTTCAACCTGGTCGGCTACGGCTGCACCACCCGCATCGGCAACTCCGGTCCGTTGATCCCCGAGGTCAGCCAGGCGGTCCAGGAGAACGACCTGGCCGTGGTCTCGGTGCTCTCGGGCAACCGGAACTTCGAGGGACGCATCAACCCCGACATCAAGATGAACTACCTGGCGTCACCGCCGCTGGTCGTCGCGTACGCCCTCGCCGGGTCGATGGACATCGACATCACCACCGAGCCGCTGGGCACCGACGAGTCCGGGAATCCCGTGTACCTGAAGGACGTCTGGCCGACCGAGGCCGAGATCGACGAGATCGTCGCCTCCTCCATCGGAGCGGAGATGTTCACCGACTCCTACGCCGACGTGTTCGCCGGTGATCAGCAGTGGCAGTCGCTGCCGACTCCGGAGGGTGACACCTTCGAGTGGGACGCCGACTCCACCTACGTCCGCAAGCCTCCTTACTTCGAAGGGATGCCGGCGGATCCGGTGCCGGTCACCGACATCGCCGACGCCCGAGTGCTGCTCAAGCTCGGCGACTCGATCACCACCGACCACATCTCCCCGGCCGGGGCGATCAAGGCCGACGGGCCGGCGGGGAAGTACCTGTCGGAGCACGGCGTCGAGCGGCGGGACTTCAACTCGTACGGGTCGCGGCGCGGCAACCACGAGGTGATGATCCGCGGCACCTTCGCCAACATCCGGCTGCGCAACCAGCTGGCGCCGGGCACCGAAGGTGGCTTCAGTCGGGACTTCACCGCCGAGGGCGGCCCGGTGACCTCGGTGTACGAGGCCTCCGAGGCCTACATCGCGGCGGGCATCCCGCTGGTCGTCCTGGCCGGCAAGGAGTACGGCTCCGGCTCCTCGCGCGACTGGGCCGCCAAGGGCACCGCGCTGCTCGGCGTCAAGGCCGTGATCGCGGAGTCGTACGAGCGGATCCACCGGTCCAACCTGATCGGCATGGGCGTCCTCCCGCTGCAGTATCCGGAAGGCCAGAACGCCGAGTCGCTCGGGCTGACGGGGGAGGAGACCTTCCAGTTCACCGGGGTCACCGAGCTCAACAACGGGACCACCCCGAAGACGGTCAAGGTCACCGCCGGTGACGTCAGCTTCGACGCGGTGGTCCGGATCGACACCCCCGGTGAGGCCGACTACTACCGCAACGGCGGCATCATGCAGTACGTGCTGCGGTCGCTGCTGAAGAAGTAGTTCCTTCCCGGCAACGCAGAACTCGACCCGGCGCGATCATGAACGCGCCGGGTCGAGTCGTGCCAGCACCGACGCGAAGTGCGCGTCGTAGTCGGTCACCGCGCGGTGCAGGTGGCCGAACAGCTCCAGGCTGATCGCTCCGAGCAGCCCGCCCCACGCCGTCACCGCGCGGAGGATCGCCTCGTCGGTCAGCACCGGTCCGGCCAGCGCGCGGAAGGCGGCGAAGTCCTCAGACTGCGGGCCGGGGGCCTCGAGATCATGGGCCAGGGCGACGAGCACCGCGGTCACCCGACCTGACGGTGCGACGGTGGCCTCGGGGGCGGCGTAGCCCGGCACCGGTGAGCCGTACAAGAACGCGTACTCATGCGGCGCGGTCAGCGCCCAACCGCGCAGGGTCGAGCCCAGGGCGCGCCAGCGGCCGCTCAGGTCCGTACGGTCACAAGCCGCGTCGGCGGCCTCGACCAGGTCCGCCAGCTCGCCGTAGATGACCACCAGCAGCTCGGTCAGCAGCTCATCTCGGCTGGGAAAGTAGCGGTAGACCGCCGACGACGCCATGCCGAGATCGCGGGCCACCGCGCGGACGGACAGCTGTGCGGGACCGATCTCGGCGAGCTGGCGACGAGCGCTGGTCACGATCGCCGCGGTCAGCTCGCGGCGGGCGACGGCGCGGGCGGTCTGGGGGGCCGAGGTGGGCACAGACTCAGTCTGGCAGCCAATCGAGGGCAGTGCAACAAAACGAGAGCACTGCTCTTGACTTTGCGATGGATCCCACGCATGCTGGGAAACGAGAGCACTGCTCACACTTCTGGACGAGGAGACACATCATGAGCAAGACGTACGTGATCGTCGGCGCCGGGCCGGTCGGACGGCACACCGCCGAGGTGCTGCGCGACCGGGGTGACGAGGTCCGGCTGGTGACCCGCTCGGGCCGCGTCCGGCTCGACGGCGTGGAGTCCTTGGCCGCCGACGCCTCGGACCCCGAGGCCCTGACCCGACTGACCGAGGGCGCCGTCGCCCTGTTCAACTGCGCCAACCCCGTCGACTACACCACCTGGGAGCGGATCTGGCCCCCGCTGGCCGAGAGCCTGCTGACGGCGGCCGAGCGGACCGGGGCGACGTTGGTGACCGCCTCCTGCCTCTACCCGTACGGTCCGACCGACGCACCGATGGTCGAGGGACAGCCGGACGCGGCGACCGACCACAAGGGCCGGTTGCGGGCGGGCATGTGGGCCGAGGCGAGGTCTCGTCACGAGGCCGGTCGGCTGCGAGCGGTCGAGGTCCGGGGTGCCGACTACGTGGGCGCCGGCGTCGGCGGCAACGGGCACATCACCCGGCACCTGTCGACCGCCACTCAGGGCAAGACCGCCTGGGTGATCGGCAAGCCCGATCTGCCCCACAGCTGGACCGACGTGGCCGACATGGCCCGGACCCTGGCCGCGGTCGCGGATCGCGCCGCGTGCTGGGGGCAGGTCTGGCACGCCCCGACCAACGCGCCGCGGAGCCAGCGACAGGCGCTCACGGACGTCCTCGCGGCTGGCGGGCACGCCCCGGTAGCCGTCCGGTCGATCCCGATGCCGGTGCTGCGCGGCCTGGCGCTGGTCAATCCCCTGATGCGTGAGATCGCCGAGCTCTCCTACATGTGGACCAGACCGTACGTGCTGCAGTCGCAGCGGACGCAGGAGGAGCTGGGACTGACCCCGAGCTCGTGGGATGAGATCTGTCGCCGCACCGTCGAGGGCAACCGGGAACCGATCAGCGCCTGACCCGCCGGCTGATCGCCTGGATCCCGGCGGTGATCAGCAGGACCAGCACCGACAGCACCGTCGCCATCCAGGACGGCACCGCGATGGTGGCGAAGAACGTGTGCACCGGGTGCTGGAAGAGATCCTCGTCGGCGTGCGCGCCGCCGTGGGTGAGGACGGTGACCAGCTCGCCGAGGTGACCGATCAGCCAGCCGGTCACCGCGACTGTGCTCACCCACGTCATCACCCGCAGCGTCGTGCTGGCGGCGGCCCTGCGGACCTCCCGGAGCACGACCAGAGCGATGGCGCAGACCGTGATGCCGATCAGGTGGAAGACCAGGTGGTACCAGCGCGGTCCGTCTTCACGGAGGAAGATGAACGGGAGCCCCGTGGTGACGACGAGAACCGCCCCGAGGAGAGCGAGTCGGCGTCCCAGGTGAGCGGGGGCGGTGGCGGGTCCGGCGCTGGCGCCGCCGACGGTCGTGGTCATGCGTCGACGCTAGGAGAGTGGGCCGGTGCCCCGCATCGGCAAGATCGCCTATTCCCAGCGGGGCGACCATCGGCGACCATGATCAGGTGCGGACCTCGACCCGGGTGTGGCTGACGGTCGCCACCGTGGTGGCCGGCCTAGGCCTGGTGGCGGTCGGGATCACGCTCGGGCTTGGTTGGCGGCGTACGGACTTCGTGCTCGGGCCGCTCATCCGGGTGATCATGGGGCTGGCCGGGGCAACCATCCTGATCCTCGCCGCCCGGCCCGGCGGACCGCCTCGACCGGCGGTCCGCGCGACCACGGCGCTGCTCGGGGTGGCAGTGCTGATCTATCCCACGACCCTGAGCCTGTCCGCGGCCGCTGTCGGCGGACCGGCGGTGGGCCTGTTGGCCGACGCGGGCCACGTCATCCCACTGGTGTCGATCCAGCTGCTGCCGGTGCTGGCCAGCCAGCAGGTCACCGGCCGCTCGCGGCTGGGCTGGCTGATCATGATCATCGGCGTCGCGGTGATCGGGACGATCGCCACCGCGCTGATGCTGAACGGTGCCTCGGGATCGAGCGTGCTCGCGGTCGTCGGCACCGTGCTCTGGCTGGGGTCCTTCGCCCTCGCGCCGGTCGCCACCTGGGCGGGCGTGCGGGGGACCGGCGGTGAGATCCGCCGCCGCGCGATCGTCGCGGCCCTGTCCTCGGTGGTGCCCGTGGTGATCATCGCGTGGTGCATGACCCTCGGGGCCGCCGCCGAGACGCAGGGTCTCAACACCGACGCCTCGGTGGCGGCGCTGATGGTGGGCTTCTCGCTCGGCACCACCGGGACGGCGGCGCTGGTGAGCGCGGCGACCGGGCCGGAGGGGACCTGGCTGCTCCGCACCGCGGTGATCGTCCGCGTGCTGGCCGTGCTGCTGGTGGCGGCGACGGCCCTGCTCGCGACCGGAGTCGCGCTGGGGGCGACGGAGGCCGGGTGGGGTGCTCAGGCCGCGCTGCTGATCGGGATCGCCCTCACCCTGACCGTGGGCCTGGTATCGGTCCGGCTGCACGGCTGGGCGGCTCGCGCTGTGGATCCGAGTGCCGAGCTGGCCGAGGAGCTGTCGGCGCTCGGGGACGTGGTCGACGGGGAGCAGCGGCACAGCCTCCAGCACGTCCTGCGACGGCTGCTGAGCGACCCCGCGTTGACCCTGCTGGTGCGGGCCGCCGACGGGGTCTGGGTTGATCCGGCCGGGGTGGCGGTCGACCCGCCGGTGGCCGGCGTCCGGTTGGCCGGCAGCCCGGAGGCGGCCCGGGCGGTCGCCGTCGGTTCGGTGCCGGAGACGGTCGGACGGCTCCGTCGGCTGGGGGACTGCAGCCGACTGCTGGACGCCGCCGTGCTGGAGGCCACTGTCCAGCGCGAGTCCGCTCGGGCGGACGACGCCGCGCACACCGAACGGGTCCGCCTGAGTCAGGACCTGCACGACGGGCTGCAGGGGCGGCTGCTGGGCATCGCCTTGAACCTGCAGCTGTCGGGCCACGAGGTGGACGACCCGGCGGCGCGGCTGCTGGTCGACCAGACGGTCGCCTCCTTGCGGGCCGCCGTCGACGACGTACGGTCGCTGGCGGGCGGACGGCTGCCCAGCACCCTGGTCGAGGGTGGTCTGCGTCCCGCCCTGAGTGACCTGGTCCGCCCACTGGCGACGGTCGTCGACCTGCGGGTGTCGGATCGACGGTTCGCGCCGGAGATCGAGGCGACCGGCTACTTCGTGGTGAGCGAGGCGGTGAGCAACGCGATCAAGCACGGTCGCGCCGGGCGGGTGCTGGTCCGGGTCGAGCCGACGTCGACGGAGCAGCTGATGATCATGGTCACCGACGACGGCGAAGGGGGCGCGGATCCCCGTCTGGGCTCGGGTCTGCGCGGTCTGGCCGAACGGGTGGCCGCCTCGGGCGGGCTGCTGGTCGTCCGCGACGGCGTAGCGTCCGGCACCGTCGTGGAGGCGAGCCTGCCGTGCGGATCGTGATCGCCGAGGACCAGGTGCTGCTGCGCGACGGACTGGCTCGGCTGTTGTCCGGTGCGGGCCACGTCGTCGTAGGTCAGGTCGGCGACGGTCGCCGTCTGGTCGCCGAGGTGAGTGATCAACGACCGGACCTGGTGATCGCCGACGTGCGGATGCCGCCGACGTACACCGACGAGGGGGCGCAGGCGGTGCTCTACCTACGCGAACGGTTCCCCGAGCTCGCCGTGGTGATCTTGTCCCAGGTGGTCGAACCGTCGCTGGTGGCGACCCTGACGGGCGGCCAGGTGCGGGGATTCGGTTACCTGCTGAAGGATCGGGTGCTCGACACCGAGGTGTTCCTGGATCAGCTGGCGACGGTCGCCGACGGCGGCACGGCCATCGATCCCGTCGTGGTCGAGAGCTTTCTGCGGCACAGCCGTCCCCGGCTGCGGACTCTGACCGAACGGGAGGTCGAGGTGCTGCGGCTGGTGGCATCCGGACGCAGCAACGCCGGCGTGGCGACGGATCTGGTGATCTCGCGGCGCACCGTGGACGCGCACCTGCGGTCGATCTTCACCAAGCTGGGGATCGAGGCCGATCCGGACGGCAACCAACGGGTGCTCGCGGCGCTGGACTGGCTGAGCTCCCAGGCACAGGTTCCCGGCGCGGCGGGCTGATAAGAGGTCAGCGCTGCTCCTGCGGGCACCACCAGGTGGTCCGGCCGCCCACGGTGGCGACGGTCATCTCGGTGCCACATCGTGGGCAGTGTCGGCCGGTCTTCCGGAACCCGATGATCTCGCGGTGTGCACGCCGCCGTGCTCGATGGCGGCCTCGGTGGACGTCTGCAGGCTGCGGTAGAGCCGGTGGAGCTCGGCCCGGGTCAGCTCGTCGGCAGGGCGTCGAGGTCGGTGGCCGGGAGTCGGCTGGCTGCGCGCATGACCGTCCTTCCGGTGACGGCGGGGTGCCGGATGCCCCCGCCCGCGATCACGTGTGCAGCACGGCTGCGCCGCCGAAGCGACCGTGCAACAGATCGACCAGGGCCCGGTTGGCGTCCGCCATGGCGTAGGCGACGGTGGTGGCGCGGACTCCGAGTCGGGCGGCGAGGCCGAGGAAGATCTCTCCATCGGCCCTCGTGTTCGCGGTGACGCTGACCAGTCGCCGCTCCTGGAACAGCGCGTCCGCGTAGTTCAACGACGGGATGTCGGAGGACCAGATCCCCGCCATGGCGAGCGTCCCGCCGCGGTCCAGAGCTCGGAGGGCCACCGGCACCAGCTCGCCGGCGGGAGCGAACACGATCGCGCCGTCCAGCGGCTCCGGCGGTGGGTCAACGGGGCCACCGACCGAGTCGACACCCAGGGCGCGCGCCAGATCCTGATTGTGCTCACCCCGGGTGAGCACGTGAACCCGGGTGCCCTGCCGGAGGGCGATCTGTGCCGTCAGGTGGGCGCTGCCGCCGAAGCCGTAGATGCCGAGCCGACCGCCGTCCGGGACCTGGGCTCGTCGCAGCGCCCGGTATCCGATGATCCCCGCGCAGAGCAGGGGGGCCGCAGCCTCGTCGGACAGCTCGTCCGGGATCGGGTACGCGAAGGCCTCGTCCACCAGGCACGCGTCCGCGTACCCCCCGTCCACGTCCCATCCGGTGAACGTCGGAGCCAGGCACAGGTTCTCCTGTCCGCGGCGGCAGAAGCGGCAGGTCCCGTCGGTTCCGCCCAACCAGGCCACGCCCACCCGGTCACCCACGACGAAGCGGCGCGCCCCGTCGCCGACGGCATCGACGACGCCGACCACCTCATGACCCGGCGTGATCTGCGGGCGCTTCGGCGCCAGATCCCCCTCGGCCAGGTGCAGGTCGGTGCGGCAGACACCGCAGCACCGCACCCGGAGGCGCACCTGTCGCGGTCCGGGGTCGGGGGTGGGCCGCTGCACCCGGACCAGCGGATGGTGATCGATCGGTCCGGGAGAATCCACCACCCAGGCATCCATACCGACATTCTGCTCTCGTAGGTCGGCGGCCACGGACCCGACGGCACTCAGCCGGCCAGAGCCGCGCGAATCCGGTCCGCGTACTCCGCCAGCTCCCCGTCGGCGTAGCGCGTCCGCGGCCAGAAGAAGCCCTTCAGCCCGTCCCCCTTCGTCCGCGGCACCACGTGCACGTGCAGGTGCGGCACGGATTGGCTGACCACGTTGTTCATGGCGATGAAGGTGCCCTGGCAGCCCAGCGCCGCTGCCAGAGCCGCGGCCACCCGCTGAGCAGCGCCGAGCAGCGGCGGCATCAGCTCGGCGGGCAGGTCGAGCAGGGTGTCGACGTGGCGAGTGGGGGAGAGCAGGACGTGCCCCTTGAACACCGGTCGGTGGTCGAGGAACCCGACCACGTCATCGGTACGCAGCACGACCGCCGCGTCCAGCTCGCCGCGCACGATCTGGCAGACGATGTCGTCACTCACGTGGACGATGGTAGATCGTGACGCTAGAATCGAACACATGAGCGGATCTGTCTACGTTCCGGCCGGCTGGCCCCCTCAGGTGCGACCGCCCGGCGCCCCGGGGTGGGAGCGGACGGCCACGGCCTTCCTGCTCGACTGTTGCCCGCCCGAGTTCCGCGGCTACCCGGTGCTCCGGCGGCATCCGGTCGTGCTGGCCCGGTTCGCCGCCCGCTTCGTGGCCGGGCAGTGCACGACCGCGCAGGACGGTGTGGCCGAGATCCGCACCGGGCTGCCTCGCAGCGTGCCGCACGACGTCGTCACGGCGGCGGTGGAGGCCTGGCTGGAGCAGGCGGCCCACCTGCTGCGGGTCCGACGCGCCGTCGGCCTGGTCGAGGAGGCTCTGCGGGGAAGGGAGTTCGTGGCCCGGCTGTGAGTCCGCTCACCGGGTGCGCGTCCTGAGGTGCCCCGGGACGTAAACTCGCGTTCATGCCCCCCGCGCCCGAGGCCGGCGTCTCTGAGCACGAGCCGTACGGACTGCTTCGTTCTGTCGCCGACCCCTCCGACCTCCGTCGGCTGAGTCCCGACCGACTGCCGCTGCTGGCTGCCGAGATCCGCGCCTTCCTGATCGACCAGGTCAGTCAGACGGGTGGTCACCTCGGACCCAACCTCGGGGTGGTCGAGCTCACCATCGCCCTGCATCGGGTCTTCGACTCCCCAGATGATCCGATCATCTTCGACACCGGCCACCAGACCTACGTGCACAAGATGCTGACCGGTCGCCAGGACGCGTTCACGACCCTGCGGCAGAAGGGTGGCCTTTCCGGCTACCCGAGCCGTGCCGAGTCCGAGCACGACTGGGTGGAGAGCTCCCACGCGTCCACCTCGCTGTCGTACGCGGCCGGGATCGCCCGCGGTCTGCAGCTGACCGGGAAGTCCGGCACGGTCGTCGCCCTGGTCGGCGACGGTGCGTTGACCGGCGGCATGGCCTGGGAGGCGCTCAACAACATCGCGGCCGACGACGATCTGCCACTGGTGATCCTGGTCAACGACAACGGTCGTTCCTACACGCCGACGGTCGGTGGTCTGGCTCGCCACCTGTCCGGGTTGCGCACCAATCCCCGGTACGAGCAGGTCCTCGAGATCGTGCGCAAGCAGGTGAACCGGGCGCCGCTGTTCGGCCGGGCCGCCTACGACCTGCTGCACGGCATCAAGAGCGGGCTCAAGGACGTCATCGCGCCGCAGGGCATGTTCTCCGATCTCGGTTTGAAGTACGTGGGTCCGGTCGACGGCCACGACGAGGCGGCCGTCGAACGCGCGCTGCGGCACGCCAAGCAGTTCGGCGGTCCCGTCCTGGTGCACTGCCTGACCCGCAAGGGCAACGGCTACTCCGCGGCGGAGAACCACGAGGAGGACCGCTTCCACGCGGTCGGCAAGATCGACGCCAAGACCGGCGTGGCCATCGGCGGTCCCGGCGCGGTCAAATGGACCGACGTGTTCGCCGAGGAGATCCTCAAGCTGGGCGCCGTGGACGAGCGGGTCGTCGCCATCAGTGCGGCGATGATCCACCCGACCGGTCTCAACCGATTCGCCGCCGCCTTTCCCGAACGGGTGATGGACGTCGGCATCGCCGAGCAGCACGCCACCACCGCGGCGGCCGGGCTGGCGATGGCGGGGATGCACCCGGTGGTGGCCGTTTACGCCACCTTCCTGAATCGCGCCTTCGACCAGCTGCTGATGGACGTCGCCCTGCACTGCTGCGGGGTGACCTTCGTCCTCGACCGTGCCGGGGTGACGGGTCCGGACGGCGCCAGCCACCACGGGATGTGGGACATGTCGATCGTGCAGGTCGTGCCCGGTCTGCACCTCACCGCACCCCGCGACGGCACCCGGCTGCGCCAGGCCCTCGCCACCGCGCTCACCATCGACGACGCTCCCAGCGTGATCCGCTACTCCAACCAGCAGGTGCCCGCCGACCTCGACGCGGTCGCCGGCGACCGGGGGATCGACATCCTGCTGCAGAGTGATCAGCAGCCCAAGGTACTCGTCGTCGCGTACGGCCAGATGTGTGGCACCGGTGTCGCGGTCGGCCGGCGGCTGGCCGACCAGGGGATCGGGGTGACGGTCGTCGACCCGGTGTGGGCCCTGCCGGTCAATCCCGCGCTGGTGGAGCTCGCCGCGCAGCACCAGCTGGTGATCAGCATCGAGGACAACGACGTGATCGGCGGCTGCGGATCGCGCCTGGCCCAGGAGCTGCGGTTCGCCGGCATCGAGGTGCCGTTCCGCGAGTTCGGCATCGCCCCGGAGTTCCTGGAGCACGGCTCACGGGCCGAGCTGCTCGAGCAGCTGGGACTGACGCCCCAGGAGATCGCCCGCTTCGCGGTCGAGGCGATCGTGAGCATGGGCGCCACACACGGACAGGGTGCTGACTCCGCGCGACTGTGAGGTCTAGTGTGTCCTCCGAGTTTCCCTCGTGAATCGGAGCGGCCCGTGAGCATCATGCGCACCAAGAGCATCGAGCAGTCCATCGCGGACACCGATGAGCCCGAGTACCAGCTCAAGAAGTCGCTCACGGCCCTGGACCTCACGGTCTTCGGTGTCGGTGTGATCATCGGCGCCGGCATCTTCACCCTCACCGGCCGGGCGGCCAGCACCCTGGCCGGACCCGCGATCGTGTTGAGCTTCGTCATCTCGGCCGTCGCCTGCGGGCTCGCCGCCCTCTGCTACGCCGAGTTCGCGTCGACGGTGCCTGTGTCGGGGTCGGCGTACACGTTCTCCTACGCCAGCCTGGGCGAGATCATCGCCTGGATCATCGGCTGGGACCTGCTGCTGGAGCTGATGCTCGGCGCCAGCGTGGTCGCGCAGGGCTGGAGCGCGTACGCGGTCGTCTTCCTCGGCAACATCGGCATCACCTGGCCCGACAACATAGGTCCAGGTGGTGACATCGACGTGCTCGCGATGCTGCTGGTCGCCGTCCTCGCCACGCTGGTCACCATCGGCATCAAGGAGTCGATGAGGGTCAACATGGTGCTGGTCGGAGTCAAGCTGTTCGTGGTGCTGTTCGTGATCTTCGCCGGCATCGGCTTCATCAACCCGGCCAACTACTCCCCGTTCATTCCCCCGAGCGCACCGGTCAGCACCGACGTGGCCTGGTTCCACCAACCCTTGATCCAGGCGGTGCTGGGCTGGGAGCCGAGCGCGTTCGGGATCGGTGGCATCTTCGCCGGCGCCGCCCTGGTCTTCTTTGCCTACATCGGTTTCGACGTGGTGGCCACCACCGCCGAGGAGGCCAAGAACCCGCAGCGCGACCTGCCGATCGGCATCCTGGCCTCGCTGGTGATCTGCACGGTGCTCTACGGCGCGGTGTCGCTGGTGATCACCGGCATGGTCAAGTACACCGACATCGACAACTCGGCCGCGCTGGCCACGGCCTTCACCAAGCTGGGCCATCCCGGCTACGCCACCTTGATCGCCGCCGGCGCGGTGGCCGGTCTGACCACCGTGGTGCTGACCCTGATGATCGGCGCCAGCCGGGTGGTGTTCGCCATGTCCCGTGATCATCTGCTGCCGGCCCCGCTGAGCAAGGTGCACCCGAAGTTCCAGACCCCGTACGTGATCACCATCACGATCGGCGTGATCGTGATGCTGGTCGCCGGGCTGACGCCGATCGGCAAGCTCGAGGAGATGGTCAACATCGGGACGCTGACCGCGTTCATCCTCGTCTCCATCGGGGTGATCGTGCTGCGCAAGTCCCGGCCCGATCTGCCCCGGGCGTTCAAGGTGCCGTTCGTCCCGCTGCTGCCGATCCTGTCGGCCGCGATCTGCTTCTGGCTGACCCTGAACCTCTCGATCGAGACCTGGTTCCGGTTCGTGATCTGGATGGCCCTGGGCTTCGCGGTGTACTTCCTGTACGGCCACAAGCGTTCGCGCCTGGCCACCGGGGAGACGCTGCAGGAGATGGCCCAGAAGTACGGCATGAAGAAGTAGCCACGAGCGAGCCGACCGACTCCCACTGGGACCTGTGCCACCGGGACCGCCCCTGGCCCGGGGTGGTCTCGGCGGTCGGCTACCGCACGCCGCAGCCCGAGCACCCGGTGCACTACGGCCTGCCCTCACCCTGGCTGACGGTGATCTTCAGCCTCGATGACGGGGTCGAGTCGGCCAGCGAACGCGCCGCCCTGCCGACTGCGCCGCCGCTGCCGATCATCGCGGCCGGACTGCACACGCGGTCCAGCTTCGTCCGACCACGCACAGGACAGGCGGGGGTGCAGCTCGCCGTGCACCCGCTGGCGGCGCGGTCGCTGTTCGGCCTGCCGGCCGCCGAGCTGAGCGCCACCGAGTACGACGGGAGACAGGTCCTCGACCACCGGGCCACCAGCATCCAGGAGCAGCTGACCGAGTCCCGCGACTGGGACCACGCCTTCATCGTGCTGGGCGGTCACCTGGCCCGCTCCCTCGACCGGCGCCGGCGCGGCGACCAGCGCAGCGAGCTGCGGCACGCCTGGAGTCTGCTGGAGACCAGCGGTGGCCGGATGCCGATCTCAGCGGTCGCGGCTCGGGTCGGCATCACGCCGCGGCACCTGGGCACGCTGTTCACGCGGGAGGTCGGTCGCTCGCCCAAGATCATCGCCCAGCTGATCCGCTTCCAGCGCTCGGTCGAGCTGATCAAGAACGACGTCGCCCGCATCGGCCGGACGGACCTGGCCACCGTGGCGGTCCGCTGCGGCTATGCCGACCAGTCCCACCTGACCCACGACTTCGTCGGGCGGATCGGTGTCCCGCCGACCCGCTGGATCGCCGAGGAGTTCCGAAATCTCCAAGATCACGGGGCGCCCCCGGCGGCATGATCGGGGCATGACCACCACCGAGAACCCCCCAGCCGCCAACCCATCCGTCTGGCTCACCCTGCAGGCCCACGACGCGCCGGCCCTGATCGCCTTCTACGTGTCGGCGTTCGGCTTCACCGTCAGGGCCCGGTACGACGAGGAGGGAACTGACCGGGTCGCCCACGCCGAGCTGCACTGGTCCGAGGGCACCGGTGCGCTGATGCTCGGCTCCCACAAACCGGATGGCGAGTGGTGCACCCAGCCCGGCACCGCTGCCGCGTACGTGGTCAGCAGCGACCCGGCCGCCCTGCACCGGCGGGTCGTCGACCACGGCGGAGCGCGCCGGGTCTCCGACCTCATCGAGAAGGACTACGGGTCGAAGGAGTTCGCTGTCGTGGACCCCGAGGGCAACCAGTGGTCGTTCGGCACCTACCCGGGTGAGAGCTGACCGACCGGTATCCCGCTCAGGGCAGCGTGGCGACGCCCTTCGGCAGGAACCGCTGACCGAGCACCCGCTCGGAGACCCCTTCGCGGTCCAGGTAGGGGGTGATGCCGCCCAGGTGGAACGGCCAGCCGGCACCCAGGATCAGGCACAGGTCGATGTCCATCGGGGCCGCCACCACGCCCTCGGCCAGCATCAGCCCGATCTCCTCGGCCAGCGCCTCCTCGACCCGGGTGCGCAGCTCCTCGGCGGTGCTGGGGGAGTCGCCCACCGTCATGAGGGCTCGGGTCTCCTCCGACACATACGGCTTCCCCTCGGGCGTGAAGTCGTAGATGCCGGCCTTGCGCGCAGCGACCAGCGCCTGCAGGTTCGTCGACACCGGGTAGCGGTCGCCGAACGCCGCGTGCAGGGTCTCGGTGACGTGCAGGGCCACCGCCGGGCCGACGAGCTGCAGCAGCACGAACGGCGGCATCGGCAGACCGAGCGGCCGCAGGGCGGCTTCGGCGACCTCGACGGGGGTGCCGTCGTCGACGGCAGCCGTGATGACCGCCGTCGTGCGGATCAGCAGCCGGTTGACCACGAACGCGGGAGCATCT
>DATDBH010000205.1:0-30010 GCA_036524985.1 Microlunatus sp.
GGTTCCTCACCGTGGTAGGCCAGGTGCCGATGGACCGTTCCGGCGGTCGCGCCAGCGCGGGCAGCATGGACAGCGTGCTGCAGGTGCTGAAGAACGGTGAGCTGCTCGCCATCTTCCCCGAGGGCACCCGTTCGCCGGACGGCCGCCTCTACAAGGGGAAGACGGGGGTGGCGCGGCTGGTCCTGCAGGCACGCGTGCCGGTGATCCCGGTCGGTATCCGCGACACCCGCGTCCAGCGAACCCGGCGGTTCAACATCCCCTACTACCGGCGCGCGAAGATCGCGATCGGGCCGCCGATCGACTTCGACCGGTACGCCGCCGCGGCCGGTGACCGCCACGTGCTGCGCTACGTCACCGACGAGATCATGGCCGCCGTGCAGGAGCAGTCGGGCCAGGAGTACGTCGACGCGTACGGCGCCTCCGTCAAGGCGGCGCTGGCCGACGGCCGCGAGCTCGCCTCCGCGGTCGTGGTGACCCGGCCCGGGCTGGGGCGTCCGGTACCGCCGGTGCCCGGGACGCCGTCCGACGCCGCCCATCCACCGGTTCCGGTCGACCCCACGCCCGCCGGCACGGTCGAGGACGTGACCACGTGAGCGACCCCGCCCGCGACGCCGAGAAGGCGGCGCGCAAGGCGGCGAAGGACGCCGAGAAGCGGGCCCGGGCGGTGGCCAGGTCACGTGCCCGACGGGACCCGTCGGGGGCCGAGCTGGCGGTCGTACCGCCCGAGGGTGACGACGACAGCGGGGAGGGTCGCGGTCTGTACTGGGTGATGCGCAACGTGCTGCTCGGCCCGCCGGTGAAGAAGATCTTCTCCCCGATCGTCGAAGGGGCCGAGAACGTGCCGGCGAAGGGCGGAGCCATCCTGGCGGCCAACCACCTGTCCTTCGCGGACTGGGTGTTCATGCCGCTCGCGCTCGATCGCCGGATCACCTTCGTGGCCAAGTCCGACTACTTCACCGGCGAGGGCGTGAAGGGCTGGGCGCAGCGGCGCTTCTTCGCCGGTACGGGGCAGGTGCCGATCGATCGCAGCGGCGGTCGCGCCTCGGAGGGGGCGTTGCGGGCCGGGATGAAGGTGCTCGGCCGGGGCGACCTGTTCGGCATCTTCCCCGAGGGCACCCGCAGCCACGACGGTCGGCTGTACAAGGGTCGGACCGGCGTCGCCCGGATGGCGCTGGAGGCCCAGGTGCCGGTGATCCCGGTCGCCGTGATCGGCACCGACGTGATCGCCCCGCCGGGCAGGGTGCTGAGCAAGGTCATGAGCCCGACCGTCAGGTTCGGCACGCCGCTGGACTTCTCCCGCTACGAGGGGATGAGCGGTGACCGCTTCATCCTGCGCTCGGTCACGGACGAGATCATGTACGCGATCATGGAGCTGTCCGGCCAGGAGTACGTCGACCTGTACGCGCAGACGGCGAAGGAGTTGGCCGTCAAGCAGGCCAAGCAGGACGAGGCGGACGAGGTCTCGCCGCAGACCTGAGCGGAACTCAGGGTGACCAGGCGGCGAGCTGCTGCGCGCTGGGGTACGACGGCTGTGCGCCCTTGCCCGTGGCCGCGTACGCCCCCACCCGGACGGCCGTCGCCACCGCGTCGGCCAGCTCGTCGCCGGCGGCCAGCGAGGCGATCAGCGCACCGGCGAACGCGTCGCCGCAGCCGGTGGTGTCGACCACCTCGACCGTCGGCGACGGGACTCCCCGCGTCGTCCGGGTGGTCGCGTCGAGGACGACGGCGCCGGCGGCGCCCAGCGTGACGACGGTTCGCCCGATGCCGGCGTCCGTCAACCGGTCCAGCGCCTCGACGAGCTCGTCGAAGGCGCCGACCAGCTGCTCGAGCTCGATCTCGTTGACCAGCAGCACGTCGACCCCGACCAGCACCTCCGGCTCGACCCGTCGGTAGGGCGACAGGTTGAGCACCACGGTGGCCCCGACCTCCCGGGCCCGGGCGACCGCGGCGGCCACCGTCTCGGCCTCGATCTCCAGGCAGAGCCCCACGACCGCCGTCGTGTCGTCGATCCCGGCACGCGCGTCGTCGGCCGACAGCCGGGCGTTGGCGCCGGGGGAGATGATGATCGTGTTCTCACCGGCGCCGTCCACGGTGATCATCGCGGTACCGGTGGCGACGTCAAGGCACCGGATCCGCTCCGTCCGCACCCCGGCCGCTTCGGCCGCGGCGAGCAGCAGATGGCCGTGGTCATCGGCGCCGACCGCGCCGATCATGGTGACGTCGGCGCCGAGCCGGCCGGCGGCGGCGGCCTGGTTGGCTCCCTTGCCGCCCGGTCGCACGGTCAGGTCCGAGCCGCGGACGGTCTCCCCGGGCCGCGGCAGCGCCACGACCTCGACGAAGAGGTCGGCGTTCAGGGATCCCACGATCACCACGGGTGCGCTCATGGAATCCGATTCTGCTGGTCGGCGCCGGAGTCTACAGTTGGCGGGTGCCCGACAACCCGCCCATTCCCACCATGGACGAGCTCCACGCGCTCCGACCGCTGCAGCAGCCGACGTACGACGACGCGGGCGAGGTCGCTCAGGTCGTCGCCCGGCTGCGCTCCCTCCCACCGCTGGTGTTCGCCGGTGAGTGCGACAGCCTGCGCGGCAAGATGGCCAGCGTGGCGGCGGGGGAGTCGTTCATCCTGCAGGGCGGCGACTGTGCCGAGACGTTCGACGGCGTGACCGCGGCCAACATCCAGGGCAAGCTGCGGACCCTGCTGTCGATGGCGGTCGTGCTGACGTACGCCGCGCAGGTGCCGATCGTCAAGGTCGGCCGGATGGCCGGGCAGTACACCAAGCCACGCTCCGCCGCCACCGAGACCCGCGGCGACGTCACCCTCCCGGCCTACCGGGGTGATGCGGTCAACGGCTTCCCGTTCACCCCCGAGGCCCGCCGGCATGATCCGCAGCGGTTGCTCGGGGTCTACAACGCGTCGGCGGCGACGCTCAACCTGGTCCGGGCCTTCGTGACCGGCGGTTTCGCCCACCTCCGCAGCGTCCACCACTGGAACGCCGACTTCGCGAAGAGCTCGGCGGCGAGCGTGCAGTACCAGACGCTGGCCGGCGAGATCGATCGCGCGCTCGCCTTCATGGTGGCCTGCGGCATCGACGACGACGTGTTCAACACCGTCGACTTCTTCGCCAGCCACGAGGCGCTCAGCCTCGAGTACGAGCACGCCATGACCCGCACCGACTCCCGGACCCAGCTGCCGTACAACGTGTCCGGGCACTTCCTCTGGATCGGTGAGCGGACCCGGCAGCTGGAGGGTGCGCACGTCGAGCTGCTCCGGCACGTCCGCAACCCGCTCGGGGTGAAGCTCGGACCGACCACCACCGCGGACACCGCGCTGGAGCTGGCCGACCGCCTCGACCCCGACCACGAGCCCGGCCGGATCACCTTCATCACCCGGATGGGGGCCCACCGGGTCCGCGACCTGCTGCCCGACATCGTCGCCAAGGTGACCGCCAGCGGCCGGCAGGTCGCCTGGGTCTGCGACCCGATGCACGGCAACACCTTCGAGGCGCGGAACGGGTTCAAGACCCGGGCGTTCTCGGACGTGATCAGCGAGCTCAACGGCTTCTTCGATGTGCACGAAGAGCTGGGCACCTGGCCCGGCGGGGTGCACGTCGAGCTGACCGGTGACGACGTCACCGAGTGCGTCGGCGGCAGCGACGACCTGGTCGAGGCGGACCTGGTCAACCGCTACGAGACCCTGTGCGATCCGCGGCTGAACCGGAACCAGTCCCTGGAGCTCGCGTTCCTGGTGGCCGAACGGTTGACCACCGGGCGGATTCGGCGGGCCAACCCGGTGCAGTCGTTCGTGCCGGTCTCCTTCTGACGACCTGGGGCGTGCGGCCCGCGCCCGTCACTGGGCGCAGCTGGAGGCCCTGCGACACCTCGGACGCTGAGGGCCCCGCCGGGGAAGGTCGGGGTCTCGGATGGTGACTCGGGGGTCTCGGGCGCGGGTCCGTCGCAGATCACCCGCGGGCCGACTCACCTCATCGTCGAACCTGTGTTGAATAGCGTCATGATCGACTTGCGCTCCGACACCGTGACCACCCCCACCCTCGCCATGCGGGAGGCCATGCTCGCCGCCCCGGTCGGCGACGACGTGTACGGCGAGGACCCGACGGTGATCGCGCTGGAGCAGCGCACCGCCGAGCTCCTCGGGCACGAGGCGGGACTGTTCTGCACCAGCGGTTCGCTGGCCAACCTGCTGGGAGTCCGCCTGCTGGTCGAGCCCGGGCAGGAGGTCGTCTGCGACGTGGGTGCCCACATCGCGCGGGCCGAGATGGGCGCGCACGCCGCCGTCCACGGCCTGACCATGCGCACCGTCCCGTCGGTCGGCGGGCTGGTCGATGTCGACGCGTACGCCGGGGTGGTCGCGCCGAACGCCGGGCCCTACCTGGTGTCGACCGCAGCCGTCGCCGTGGAGAACACCCACAACTTCGGCGGTGGCACGATCCAGCCGTACGACCGACTGGTGGCGCTCGGTGAGCTGTGCCGGTCCGAGGGGCTGGGCTATCACCTGGACGGCGCCCGGCTCTGGAACGCCCACGTGGCCACCGGGGTCTCGCTGGCGGCGTACGGGAGTCTCTTCGACACCGTCAGCGTCTGCTTCTCCAAGGGACTCGGCGCACCTGTGGGCTCGGTGCTGGTGAGCACGGCGGCGAACATCGCCCAGGCCCGGATCTGGCGCAAGCGCCTCGGGGGTGGCTGGCGGCAGGCCGGCATCCTCGCCGCCGGCGCACTGCACGCGCTGGACCACCACGTCGACCGCCTGGGAGAGGATCACGAGGCCGCCGCCGCCTTCGCCGCCGCGGTGGGCGACCTGGCCCCGTCGGCCGTCGACCGGGCCGGCGTGCAGACCAACATCGTGGTGCTGGACACCGGCGACGTCCCGGCCGCCCAGGTGGCCGCGTCGGCGAAGGACCAGGATGTCTGGGTCTCCGCCCTGGGGCCTCGGATGGTGCGCGCCGTCACCCACCTCGGGGTCGGCGTCGAAGAGGCGCGGACGGCCGGTGCGGTCGTCGGTGAGGTGCTCTCGGCTGCTTGAGCGATGATTCCGTCCGCTCTGTTCGGTCCACCAGCGAAACAGACCGCGACGAGAGGACTTGATCATGCGGGAGCTGATGGTGACGACCTTCCTCAGCCTGGATGGCGTGATGCAGGCACCGGGTGGACCCGACGAGGACCCGAGCGGTGGCTTCGACCTGGGCGGCTGGTCGTTCCACTACTTCGACGACGAGGTCGGGGAGGAGATGGCGCAGCTGATGGCCCAGCCGTTCGACCTGCTGCTCGGGCGGCGGACGTACGACATCTTCGCGGGCTTCTGGCCGACCGCCCCGGCGGACGAGAGCTCGATCCCCCTGAACACGGCCACCAAGTACGTGGCGTCGCGGGGAGCACCCGAGCTGACCTGGGACACGTCCGTCCTGCTGACCGGTGACGTCGCCGAGGCGGTCGCGGCCCTGAAGCAGACGGATGGTCCACAGCTCCAGGTGCACGGCAGCGGCGACCTCGTCCAGACGCTGCTGGCGGCCGGCCTGGTGGATCGCTGGCACCTGGTCATCCACCCGGTGCTTCTCGGCTCGGGGCGACGGCTGTTCGCCGAAGGCACGATCCCGGGCTCGCTGCGCCTGATCGACGGTCGAGTGACGAAGGGCGGCACCATCATCGCGACGTACGGGCCGGCAGGGGACGTCGTCGTGGGCAGCTTCGGCTGATCCGCGATCGAGTGGGAGGACATGGCGGCATCGCGTGACCCGACGCCCCCGGAGAGTTCCCACTCACACCTCGCAGTCCCACTCGTCGCCCGTGCTGCGGCAGGCCGCGGTGTCGGTGAACGTCAGCCGGTCGTGCGATCACCCACGGAGGTGGACTCCGAACGGCTGGGTAGGTTGGCCGCATGCGCCTCACTCATCTCGGCCACTCAGCCGTGCTCGTCGAGACCGACGACGCGCGGGTGCTGATCGACCCGGGCAACTTCTCCGACGAGTGGCACGGGCTCACCGACCTCGACGCCATCCTGATCACGCACATCCACCCCGACCATGCCGATCCCGACCACCTGCCGGGGTTGGTGCGGGCGAATCCGCATGCCTTGGTGTACGTCGAGCCGTCGATCGTGCTGGCCGAGGAAGCGGGCAGGTTCCCGGACGTGGGGGCCGATGCCTTGGCCGCCGGTGAGCAGGTGGTGGTCGGTGATCTGCTGGTCACGGCGGTCGGTGGTCAGCACGCGGTGATCCACCGCGACATCCCGCTGATCGGCAACGTCGGGTTCGTGCTGCGCTCCGAGGGCCAGCCCACGCTCTTCCACCCAGGCGACGCGCTCACCGCGGTGCCTCAGGCGGTCGACATCCTGGCGGTGCCGATGATGGGGCCGTGGGCGGCGATGAAGGAGACCATCGACTTCGTCCGCGAGGTCGGTGCGCTCGAAGGGTTCCCCATCCACGACGGGCTGTTGAACGAACGGGGTCGTGGCCTCATCTACGGACGGGTGGTCGACATGACCGGTACCAGGCTGACGGACCTGCGAGGAGGGGCCACCCATGAGTTCTGAGATCTCGGAGACGCCGGCGCCCACGGATTCGCCGATGGCTGAGGGGTCGATCGCCGAAGGGCCCCTGCGGGTGGTCTTCGCCGGCGGGCACGGTCAGATCGCCCTGCTGGCGCAACGACGTCTGGCGGCCGAGGGTCATCGGCCGAGTGGACTGATCCGTACGCCGGAACACGCCGACGACCTGCGGGCGGTCGGCGCCGAGCCGGTGATCTTCGACCTGGAGCACCAGACCGCAGCGGAGCTGGCCGAGCTGATCGCGGGCGTCGACGCCCTCGTCTTCGCCGCCGGCGCCGGGCCGAACAGCGGACCGGCCCGGAAGATGACCGTCGACCGGGACGGCGCGATCCTGCTGGCCGATGCTGCCGAGCTGGCCGGGATCCGACGCTACGTGGTGATCTCGGCCCTGGCCGCCGACGAGTTCGTGGTCGGGTCGGAGGAGGTGTTCCAGATCTATCTGCGGGCCAAGGCCGAGGCCGACGAGATCGTCCGCTCCCGCGACCTGGACTGGACGATCGTGCGACCGGGCGGGCTCACCGATGCCGACGCCACGGGTCGGGTGCTGATCGCCGAGAGCACGGGTCGGGGTCAGATCCCGCGCGATGACGTCGCGGAGATCGTCACCCGCCTGGTTGTCGACGGGACGGGCGTACGGAAGCAGTTCGAGGTGATCTCGGGCGAGACTCCCGTCGCCGACGCCCTCACCGCCCTCTGACCCCCCGACTTGTCAGCCTCAGTGGTCGCCAGGGCCGCCACCGGGGCTGACAACTCGGCGTTTGGGTGCGAGCTCGACCAGGTACATGGCCGCCAGGATGGCGCCACCGCCGATGATCATCCGCAGCGTCACGTTCTCGCCGCCGAAGGCCACTGCGAACGCCGCCGCCCAGACCGGCTCCATCGCCATGATCACGGCCGCCCGCGACGCCTCCACCCGGGCCTGGGCCCAGGTCTGCAACACCATGGTCAGAGCACCCGCGACGAGCGCGAGGTAGAGCACGATCACCCAGTCGACGCGCGAGGCGGGTAGCGCGATGCCGCCCGGGGCGGCCGCGACACCGCAGACCACGGCGATGGTCGCCATCTGCACCACACTCAGCTGCAGCGCGGTGCCGGGTTCGCTCATCCGCCCCAGCGCGACGATGTGCAAGGCGTAGACGACGGCCGACGCGACGGTCAGCAGCTCGCCGTAGCCGATCGCGAATCCCTGCAGGGACAGCACACCCAGCCCGACCGTCGCGAGCACGGAGGCCGCCCAGACCGTCCGCGGGATCCGGGTGCGCAGGATCAGCGCCGACAGCAGCGGGGTCAGCACCACGTACAGACCGGTCAGGAACCCGGACACGCTGGCCGCGGTGTGCGCCAGACCGAACGTCTGCAGCAGCTGGGCGATGCCGTACAGCAGTCCGAGCAGCAGACCCCGACGAAGGGTGAGCGTGGACATCCTCAGCCGCGGACCGGCGATGACCGCCAGCGCCAGGGCGGCGATGGCGAACCGGACGGTCAGCAGGTCCGGGACGGGAATCCGGGTGACCACGTCCTTGATCATGAAGAAGGTGGAGCCCCAGGCCGCGGTCATGGCCAGCAGGGCCAGCAGCGGACCGAGCTCACCCCGGCGGACAGCCACGTGCGACGAGCTGCCGGTCAGACGACGTACAGGGTGATCGTCGACCCCTTCGGGGCCTCGCTCTTGGCGCTCGGCTTGGAGTAGACGACGTAGCCGATGCCGATGTAGTTGACCGCCACCGCCTGGACCTTGGTCTTGAAGCCGGCGTCTGCCATCGCCTTCTTGGCCGCGTCGACCCCCATGCTGCGGACGTTGGGGATGGTCACCATCACCGGTCCGAGCGACTCCTTGAGGGTGACCGTGTCACCCTTCACCCCGGTGCCCTTGTCGGGCGACTGGCTGATCACCATGCCCTTGGCCATCGTGTCGGAGTTCGCGGTGGTGATCTTCACCTTGAAGCCCGCCTTGGTCAGCGCGGCCCTGGCCGCCGCCGCGCCCTTGCCGGAGTAGTCGGTGATCGTGATCGGCTGCGGGCCCTTGGACACGGTCAGGTCGACCGACGTTCCCGACTTCAGCTTGGTGGACGGGGCGTACGAGGCACTGACCACGACACCCTTGGCGACCTTCGGGTGGAAGGCCTGCGAGACAGAGCCCGGAGTCAGGCTCGCGTCCTTGATCGCAGCGAGAGCGGCGGTCTGACCGAGCCCGACGACCTTGGGCATCGCGTACCGTTCCGGTCCCTTGGACACGACCGCGGTGATCGAGCCGCCGTCCGGCACCTTGGTCCCGGCGATCGGCTCGGTATCGATCACCACCCCGGGAGCCACGGTCTCGGAGAACTCATCCACGAAGTCGATCTGCAGACCCTCCTGCTGGGCGACGGTGGCCGCCTCGGTCTGCGGCAGGGCGGTCAGAGCCGGCGCGGCGGTGAAGCGACCCTCGGTCAGGTACCACCCGGCCAGGGCGGCGATGGCGGTGAGCATCAGCACCAGCAGCACGATCAACCAGCCACGACGGCGGCGCGATCCCTCGCGCTCGCGCCGGGACGCCAGTCGGTCTCCGGAGACGTAGGAGGTCGGGTCGTGGGCCGTCCCGCCCCGGGCGGGGGCCGGCACGGTGGGGGGCGGCGCGTCGCGGAAGGTCGGCGGGGAGGTCGGGGTCAGGCCGCGCTGGTGGACGATCCGCGGGGGACTCACCGGCGCCGCACCGGGCGGCGGCACGAGCTGGGTGATCTCGGAGCTGGGATCGACGCCGGGCGGCATCGCCGCGGACAGGTCGGAGCGCTGCAGCGCACTGAGGTCCTGCGTCAGCTCGGGATCGTCGGCCAGGCCTTCCCGCAGGGCCGCATGCACCCGGCGGACCTGGGACAGGAACACCTTGCCGTCGTGCGGGCGAGCGTCGGGATTGCGGGCGGTGGCGCCGATGACCAGGGCGTCCAGATAGGGCGGGATGTGACCGGCGGTGGGGAACTGCGACGGTGGCGGCACGTCGTTGTGGACGTGGGCGTACGCGACCTGGATCGGTGTGTCGCCGACATGCGGCTTGCGCCCGGTCAGCATCTCGAACAGCACCACGCCGGCGCTGTAGACGTCGGAGCGCGGACCGGCCCGGCCGGACAGCACCAGCTCCGGCGGCAGGTAGGAGACGGTGCCGATCAGCAGACCCTGGGTAGCGGTGGAGGTCTGCGCCGAGATCGCCTTGGCCAGCCCGAAGTCGACCACCTTGATCTGCCCCCGGTCGGACAGCAGCACGTTCTCGGGCTTCACGTCGCGGTGCACGAGTCCGCCCTCGTGGGCGGCCGCGAGAGCGCCGAGCACCGGCTCGATGATCTCCAGGGCGCGTTCCGGCGGCAGCGGGGCCTCGTGGTTGAGGATGTCGCGCAGGGTGCGGCCCTCGACGTACTCCATCACGATGTACGGCCGGCCGTCGTCGTGGCCCTGGTCGAACACCGACACCACGTTGGGGTGGGACAGCTTCGCCGCGGATCGGGCCTCACGGTCGAACTTGCGGGCGAACTCCGCATCGTCGCCGAGTCCGATGTGCATCACCTTGACGGCGACCGTCCTGGTCAGCCGGACGTCCGTGGCGATGTAGACCGTGGCCATGCCGCCCCGAGCGAGGCGGTGGGTGATCTGGTAGCGACCGTCGAGCAGCTGCCCCACGAGGGGGTCACCGACACTCGTCATGGTCACGCCTGCTCCGAACACGGTGGGGAAGTCGGCCAACCTGCTGGATGACACGGCGGCCTTCCGGCCGAGTTTAGGCACGGGCGAGGTCCGCTCCGGGTACGCCGCGCCGTGACCGGCCCGGTCCGGTGCGGTCGTCGGCACGCTGCCGCAGGTCAGTCGATGCGTCCCTCACCCGTCGAGGATGCCTCCGCATACCGCCGAACCGGAATCCGGCCCGCGCCGCGGGCCAGGCGGCCGGCGCGGACGGCGTACCGCATCGCTTCGGCCATGGCCACCGGGCGTTCGGCCCGGGTGACCGCGGAGGCGAGCAGCACCGCGTCGCAGCCCAGCTCCATCGCCAGCGCGGCCTCCGAGGCCGTCCCGATCCCGGCGTCGAGGATCACCGGCACGGTCGCGGATTCCACGATCAGCTCGATGTTGTGCGGGTTGCGGATACCCAGTCCCGAGCCGATCGGGGCTCCGAGCGGCATCACCGCAGCACAGCCGGCGGCTTCCAGCTTGCGGGCCAGGATGGGGTCGTCATTGGTGTACGGCAGCACCACGAAGCCATCGGCGACGAGCTGCTCGGCGGCGTCCAACAGCTCGATCGGATCCGGGAGCAGGGTGATCTCGTCGGCGATCACCTCGAGCTTCACCCAGTTGGTCTCCAACGCCTCCCGGGCCAGTTGGGCGGTCAGCACGGCCTCGGCGGCCGAGGAGCAACCGGCAGTGTTGGGCAGGATGGCGATGCCGTGCCTGTCGAGCACATCGAGCACCGATCCCGGCGCACCGGGATCGACCCGGCGCATGGCGACGGTGGTCAGCTCGGTGCCGGAGGCCAGCAGCGCCGCTTCCATCACCTCCAGGCTGGGCGCGCCACCAGTACCCATCACCAACCGGGAGGTGAAGGAGCGGCCGGCGATGACCAGCGGGTCCTCAACCACCCTGCACCGCCGTCACGATCTCCACCCTGGACCCCTCCGTCAACACCGTCTCGGCCAGCCGGGCGCGCGGCACGACGGCACCGTCGACCGCGACCGCGACGCCGCGCGGTGGTTGGGTCTCGCCGTCCCGGACGACCACCTCGCTCAGCCGGGCACCGGGCTCGACCTCACGTTGCCGACCGTTCACGAAGATCAACATCAGCTCTCCCGTCGGGCCGTGCTGGCGACGGCCACCCGGTCGAACCTCGCGAGGCCGAACGGCTCGGCCACATCGAGCAGCCGGTCGTGCAGCAGCAGCTCGGCCACCACGTCGGCCGTGATCGGGGTGAGCAGCACGCCGTTGCGATAGTGACCGGTGGCCAGCACGAGCCCCCCGAGGCCCCCCCGGCCGAGGATCGGGGCGTTGTCCGGGGTGCCCGGTCGATAGCCGACGGAGGTCTCCGCGAGGGCGTACTCCGTACACATCGGGATCGCCAGCCGGGCGTCGCGCAGCAGCTCGTAGACGCCGCCCGCGGTGACTCGTCGGTCGAAGCCGAGCTCCTCCGTCGTCGCGCCCACCACCAGCTCGCGGCCGCCGTCCCGGGGCACGAGGTAGATCTCGGTGCCCCGGGTGAAGGCCCGGACCACGACGCCGGGTTGCGGGAACCGACCGGGGTCCAGGCGGAGGATGTGACCCTTGACCGGGCGGACGGGGACGGGTGGGATGCCGGTGACCTGGCCCGCCCAGGCTCCGTTGGCCAACACCACGGTGGGGGACTGGATGGTCGAACCGTCCGCCAGCACGACTGCGGTGACCCGGTCCGCGGCGCTGACGACGTGATGCACGAAACCGGTGACCGTACGGACGCCGGCCCGTTCGCCGGCGACTGCCAGGGCGGCCAGCAGCTGCCGGTTGTCACAGCTGGCGTCACCGGGCACCAGCAGACCGCCGCGGATCGTCGGAGCGAGCAGCGGCTCGACTCGGCGGGCCTCGCGGCTGGTCAGTCGGGCGGACTCGAGTCCGAGTCGCCCCAGGTAGTCGGCCAGCGTCGCCATCCGGGCGGCGTCGTCGGCGTTGTAGGCGACCGAGAGGGTGGGTCCGGCTCGGAACCCGCTCGGAAGTCCACTGGCCTCCTCGACCTCGGCGGCGAAGGACGGATACCGCCGCATCGACGCGAGGTTCAGCCCGAGCAGCAGCTCCTCGGTGAAGGTCGTCTCGGTCACCGGTGCGAGCATCCCTGCCGCCACCGTGGACGCCGCGGCCGTGGTCTCGCCGACGACCACGACCACGTCCAGGCCGGCAGCGGCCAGCCGCCAGGCCGACGAGCGGCCCATCAGACCGCCGCCGATCACGACCACGTCGGCGGCCGAGGGGAGGGGTGGGATGGACATGACCGTCAGTCTAGGAACCCCGGGCCGCCGATCCGGAGATCGGTAGGGTCGCGGACATGACGGTGTTGATTGGTCGCGCTCCGCGCTCCGCGGTCCTGAGCTCCGCGCCGTCTCACTCGTTCGTCGCGATTCCGTACGACGAAGAACGTGTCGCCCGCAATCGCTCCTGCACTCCCGAGAGGCTCCGCTCATGACCGTGCTCCTAGGGCTACAAGCCCGTCTGCGGCTGGCCCGGCTCTACCTGTGTACGGACGCACGAACCGAGCGTGGGGATCTGGCCGAGTTCTGTGAGGCCGTGTTCGCCGGTGGGGTGGACATCCTGCAGATCCGGCAGAAGGAGATGGAACCCGAGCAGGAGCTCGAGGCGCTGCAGGTGGCGCGCCGGGCGGCGGAGCGGCACCAGGCCCTCGTCTGCGTGAACGACTCGGCGGCGCTGGCGGAGCGCTTCTCGGCCGATGTGCTGCACCTCGGGCAGACCGACGGATCCTCTCGCCGGGCGCGTCGGCGACTGCACCGCTGGGCGATGATCGGGCGCTCGACCCACGCACCGAAGCAGACCGACCGGGCTATCGCCGACGCCGACGCCGACTACTTCTGCGTGGGGCCGGTGTACGCGACCTCCACCAAGCCGGACTACGAGCCGGTGGGACTGGATCTGGTGCGCTACGCCGCCCAGGTCGCAGCCCCGCACGATCTGGCCGCCAAGCCGTGGTTCGCCATCGGCGGCATCGATGCGGACAACCTCGACGACGTGCTGGCCGCCGGCGCGCGCCGGGTCTGCGTGGTGCGGGCGCTGACCCTGGCGACTGACCCGGAGGCATCGGCCCGCGAGCTGAGCTCACGGCTGCGGCGGGCCTGGCGGTCCGACCCGGCCATGGAGCAGTACACGCTGGCCGCCGCCGGCTTCACCGGTCCGACGCGCTGAGGCGGCGGGCTGAGGCGACGGGCGGCCGCGTGAACCGTACGGTCGGGGCCGTTGGTGGGGTGGTCACCGCCGTCGCGATCGTGGTGGTGCTGGCTTTCGCCTACCTGCAGCAGGGTGGCCCGTCGCCGACGGTGACCAGCGAGAGCGCACCGTCCGCGTCCGCATCGGGCACCGGCTGGTCCACACCTCGGCCGAGCAGCAGCGACGGGCTGCCCGTGGTCCGACTCGCCGACCTGCCGGTGCAGGCACGGCAGACTGTGGCCCTGATCGACGCGGGCGGACCGTTCCCGTACGCCAAAGACGGCGCGACCTTCAACAACTTCGAAGGCGTGCTGCCGAGCAGGCCCCGGGGCTTCTACCGGGAGTACACGGTGAAGACACCGGGAGAACGGGATCGCGGCGCGCGGCGGATCGTCACCGGCGACCGCGACCGGGAGCTGTTCTACACCGCCGACCACTACGACACGTTCGTGCGGGTGCAGCGATGAGTGCGTCTTCTGCGGGCCGTGAGCGCACCGGTCTGGCCGCGGGTCGGGGAGGGATCTACCGGGTCGTGGCGCCACCGGAGGCGGTCACGTCGCAGCTGGCCACCGACGGTTGGCGGGTGGCGGTCCTCCACGAGCCGGCGCGCACCCGGGACTTCTACGCCGCGTTGCGCTCCGGACTGGACCTGCCGGACTGGACCGGGGCCAACCTCGATGCGCTGTGGGACGTGCTGACCGACCTGAGCGAGCCCACCGCTCTGGTCTGGCGCGGGTACGCGACGTTCGCGGTCGCCCGCCCGGAGCCGTGGCGGCGGATCCTGGCCGTTCTGGAGGAGCGGGCGGCACAGGATCCGCCCTTCGCCGTGCTGCTGACCTGATGCTTCGACGCATCTGGGACAAAGGTGCACCTCAACGGTCGCGCAAGCTCCGACACGCCGTCGGGCGGTCATCGAGCCGCAGGGTTCCCCCTGATGGGGCCGGCAGCCGTCAGGTGCTGCGGTGCACGGCAGCAGCCGCGAGCGCCGTCAGTCCCTCCCGGCCGGCGGGGCTGATCGACGGTTCGGCCAGGGCCGCGATGGCTTCGTCGTGCTGCGTGGTGATCATGGTCTCCACCGCCTCGTGAGCACCGCAGTCGACGATCACCTGCTGTAGCGCAGCCACCCCGTCCTCATCCAGCTCCGGGTCGCCCAGCCGCTGGGCGAGCAGACGGCGCCCGGCGTCGTCGGTGTGGGCCATCGTGTACGCGATCAGCACCGTGCGCTTGCCCTCGCGGAGGTCGTCCCCGACGGGTTTGCCCGTCACCTCCGGGTCGCCGAAGACACCGAGCAGGTCGTCGCGGAACTGAAAGGCCCTGCCCAGCGGGGACCCGTACGCAGCCAGCGCGTCCAGCAGCTCGCCGGAGCCGCCGCCGATGATCGCCCCCAGCTGGGCGGGCCGGTAGACGGTGTACCGGGCCGACTTGTACTCCACCACCCGGTTCGCCGCGGCCAGCGCGTGCTCGAGGTCGGAGCCGAGGGGCCGCGACTGGGCCGTCACGTCCAGGTACTGCCCGCAGGTCACCTCGGTCCGCATGGCCTGCGCGACGGCCTGTGCACCCGGCACCGCCGAGTCCGGCACCCCGGCCCGCTCCAGCATCTCCACCGACCACATCACGAGCAGGTCGCCGAGCAGGATGGCCCCCGCTCGGCCGAAGGCCTCGGGATCGCCCAGGCGGCCCTGGGACAGGTGGATGCCCTCGAACTGCCGGTGCGCCGACGGGTCGCCCCGGCGAGTGTCCGAGCCGTCCATCACGTCGTCGTGCACCAAGGCGCTGGCGTGCAGCAGCTCGAGACTGGCCGCGGCGGCGAACACGGCATCGAGCCGGGCGTCGTCCTCCTCGAGTCCGGCGGCCGCCACGTAGCCCCAGACGCAGAAGGCCGGGCGCAGCCGCTTGCCGCCGGCCAGCAGCCGGGAGGTGAGGGCGAGCAGCGGACCGGCGTCGGGCTGGAGGTCACCCAGCTGACCTGCTTGCTGTTCGAGGAAGCCGTTGATCCGATCACCGATCGCCGTACGGAACGGTGCCCCGAGGGGGCGATGAGGGTCCAGGAGCAGCGAGACAGCGGGGGCGTCGACCACATGTTGAGCCTACGGAGCCCGTCACCGAGCCGTGATTAGGCTGGCGGACATGGTCGGTCGGCTCTCGTACGCATCACGTCCAGCGACCATCACCGAGCTGCTCGACGCCGATGATCGAGCGCTGGTCTCCTTCGAGCTGTTCCCGCCCAAGGACGACGAGCAGGGGCGGGTGCTGTGGGACACGGTGCGGCGACTCGAGGCGCTCGGTCCCGATTTCGTCTCCGTGACCTACGGTGCGAGTGGCTCGACCCGTGATCGCACCATCGACGTGACCCGGGCCATCGCCGAGCACACCACGCTCCGGACGATGGCTCATCTGACCTGTGCCAGCCAGTCGCGGGACCGGCTGCGCCGGGTCGTGGGGGCGTACGCCGACGCGGGAATCAAGCACATCCTGACCATCCGGGGCGACATGCCCGGAGGTCCGACCCAGCCCTGGGTGTCCCACCCCGAGGGGCTGGCGAACGCCACCGAGCTGGTCGAGCTGGTCAGCGACCTCGGCGACTTCTGCATCGGCGTCGCCGCCTTCCCCGATCTGCATCCCGAGCGCCAGGACGCCGCCTTGGACGCCCGGATCCTGGTCGAGAAGGAGCGAGCGGGAGCGGGCTTCGCGATCAGTCAGCTGTTCTTCACCGCCGAGCGGTACTTCGAGCTGGTGGACCGGGTTCGCTCGCTCGGCTCGGACCTGCCGATCATCCCAGGCATCATGCCGGTGACTCGGCTGAACCAGATCCAGCGGTTCGCCGAGCTGTCGGGCGCGGACCTGCCCGGCTTCGTGGTCGACCGGCTGAACGCGGCCGGTGCGGATCCGGTCGCCGTCCGCCGGGTCGGCGTCGAACTGGCCACCGAGCTCAGCCGGCAGCTGCTGGAGGGCGGTGCGCCCGGTCTGCACTTCATCACCATGAACCGCTCCACCGCGACGTTGGAGATCCTGGCCGGCGTGCAGTCTCCGGCCCGCGTGCGCTGACCCGCGGCGACCGTCTCAGCTAAGGCTTTTACGCCAGGCCGGATCGGGGCCGAGGTCCAGCGTCACGAGACGCTGGGTGGGTCGGGTCAACGCCACGTAGAGCGAGCGGAGCCCGCCGGCCGACTCGGCCACGATCGTGTCGGGATCGACGACCAGCACACCGTCGTACTCCAGCCCCTTCGCCTGCAGCGCCGTCACCACCACCACCCGCCGGTCCTCATCGCCGGGTGCTTCCTCCAGCACCCGACCCACCTCGTCCACCAAGGACGGTGGCGCGACCACACCGACGGTGCCCTCGACGGCAGCGAGCAGCGCGTGCACCGCCTCGCGGACGCCGTCGCCGAGATCGTCGGCCGTCCGCAGCTCGGGGTCCACGCCGGTCGAGCGGACCGCCTGGGGGAGATCGGCGTCCGGGTACGCGTGCACCACGACCTTGGCGGCCAGATCGAACACCTCGGCCGGCGACCGGTAGTTGGTGCTCATCCGGAACCGTCGGATCGGCGCGCTGCCGGTCAGCTCGGTGAGCGCGCGCTCGGTCTCCCGAGGGTCCGGCCAGGAGCTCTGGGCCGGGTCGCCGACGATGGTCCAGCTCGCACTCGGGCCGCGGCGTCGCAGCATCCGCCACTGCATCGGGGTGATGTCCTGCGCCTCGTCGACCAGGATGTGAGCGAAGGTGTCGTGCGGGGTGGCGAACGGATCGATCTCGCGCTGCGGCGCCAGCCGCTCCATCGTGGTGACCAGCTCGGTGGTCTCGGAGTCGTCCTCGAGGAACAGCGAGACCTCGCGCTCGTCCGGTTCGGGCAGCGGTCCGAGTCGGTGCACGAGCTCGTCCAGCAACGCAGCGTCGGAGACGGTCCAGTCGCGGTTGCCCCGCCGATCGCGATAGGACGCGCTCAACAGCTCGGCGTCGTCGCCGCTGAGGATGCCGGCGGTGAGCCGCGCGGTCAGGGTGGGCGACGCGAGCCGAGCCAGGGCGTCGGTCGCGTTCACCCGCGGCCACCAGGCGTTGGTGAAGACCGCGAAGGCCGCACTGTCGGTGACCCGCTCGTCGAAGTCGTCCCGCTCCAGATCGATGTCACCGCGTTTGCGCCACAACGCGCCGAGCAGGGCCCGCTCGGCGGCCTCCCGGCCGGCGTTCAGCTTGGTGTGAGCCAGCACGTCGACCCTGATCCGAGCGAGCTCCTCCGCCTCCAACCGGAGCACGTCACCCTGCAGGGTCACGAACAGCTCCAGCGGCACGTCCTGCCAGGGCTCGTTCACCAGCCGTTTCAGCACGGCGACCATCCGCAGGCTGCCTTTGATGCTCGCGACGGCGGCGTCGTCGGCGCGCTCGCCGCGCAGGTCGACCACGTCGGCGGCCACGCCGCCGATCGACCGAAGGGTCACGGCGTCCTCCCCGAGGGAGGGCAGCACCCGCTCGATGTAGGTCATGAAGACCTGGCTGGGGCCGACCACCAGCACACCGCCGTTCTCGAACCGGCGACGGTGCGAGTAGAGCAGGAACGCCGCGCGGTGCAGGGCGACGACCGTCTTGCCCGTGCCGGGCCCCCCGGAGATCATCGTGAAGCCCTGCCACGCCGCCCGGATCGCCTCATCCTGCTCGGACTGGATGGTGGCGACGATGTCGCGCATCTGCGGCCCACGAGCCCGACTGAGCGCGGCCATCAACGCACCCTCGCCGACGACCACGAGCTCCGCGTCCGATCCCTCGCCCAACAGGTCGTCCTCGATACCGATCACCCGGTCGCCCGAGCAGCGCAGCACCCTGCGACGGACGACCTGCATCGGGTTGACGGGGGTCGCCCGGTAGAACGGCTCGGCCGCCGGGGCCCGCCAGTCGATCACGAGGGGCTCGTAGTCGATGTCCCGAACGCCGATCCGGCCCACGTAGCGGATCTCGCCGTCGGTGCGATCCAGCCGACCGAACACCAGCCCCTCGTGCTCGGCGTCCAGCACGGCGAGACGTTTGGCGGCCTGGAAGGCGAACACGTCGCGCTCGTACAGACCGGTGCCGTCCTCTTCGCGGACGAAGCTGCCGCGGTCGGACTTGTAGAGGTTCGCACCCTCCGAGGCCACCTGCTGGGCGGACCGGGTGGCCTCCCCGAGACGGGCGTAGACGAGATCCACGTGCGCCTGCTCGACGGCCAGCTCGTGCTCCAGCGTCGCTTGCTTCAAGAAGAACCTGGCCTTACCTGCGTGACTGCCGAAAACGGACGACTCACTCTACTCGCGCGCCGGGAGTCGGTCGAGACAGTGTTCGAACGAGGCCGGGTTCGGTCGAGCGGTGCCAGCCCAGCAGCTCATGGGGTCAACCCAGCAGCTCATGGGTCAGCCGAGCAGCTCATGGACCGCGTACGAGGCGAGCGCGCCGGACAGGACCGTGGCCGCCGGGCTGTTGCCCGCCGGGGACCAGGGGCCGGCGAGCAGCAGTCGGTCGAGTCCGCTGCGAATCGGGGGCCGGTCGAGCCAGCTCTCGAACCCGTGCCAGGCCGCCCCCGCTCCGGGATCGGGGTGCCTCCGCTGCCAGTCGTGGACGCTGCGCAGCGTGCCGGCCGTGACCGGTCGTCGGTACGTGACGGTCGGCACGCCGCCGGCGTCGAGGGTGATGGTCTCCTCGACGCGGCCGCGGGACCAGTCCTCGGCGGGCGGCAGCAGATCGTGGGTCACCGTGGGAGCCTGGGCGGGGACCAGATGTCGCAGCCGCTTCCGCAGCGCCCGGGCTCGGAAACGCGGCAGCCCGGCGGCCGGCAGCTGCCACGGGTCGGCGGTCCAGATCACGGCGCTCGCGGCGAGACGCTCGTGCGTCGTGATCACCCCGCGGGTGCGGCCCTGATCCAGGTCGAGTTGGTCGACCCGCTCGTTGAGCCGGATGTCGACCCGGCGCAGCCGCGCCCGCTCGATCAGGGCGTCGATCAGCGTCGACGTCCGCCCGGTGCGGTCCCGGTGGTCGTCGACGCAGTCGGACTGCAGCGTCCAGCGGCCGAAGCGCCGTTCGATGGACTGCGACACCGCGCACCAGGCCGGTGTGGTCTCGGGTTCGCCGCCCTGGCGGTAGGCACCGGCGCGGAGCACCGCCGACAGCTGGGGGTGATCGAGCTCGTCGGCGAGCTCGGCGATCGTCCGCTCCTGCCGGATCCGGCGTCGGACGGGTCCGGTCAGCTCCGCCCGACCGGTCAGCTCGGCCTCCCAGCCGAGCTTGCGGACGGTCTGCCAGACCTCGTCGAGGTGATCGACCAGACTGCGCCACCGGTCGGCGACCGGGGTGCCGAACCGCTCCTGGTGCACGGCGAACAGCTCCCCCCGATCGGTCGGCCAGGGCAGCTGCGAGCCGTCGGCGAAGACGTAGGTGGCCGGCTCGGCCGCCGACAGGGCGGCAGCCGAGCGGTCGAACTCCTCCGCCAGGGTGCGGCCGCTCTTGCGGTAGAGGTCTCGCCAGGGAGCCGGGAACTCCAGCACCGGCGGCGCGTCGTCCAGGACCACCGTGCCGTTCGGGAACTCCTGGGTGCGGGACGCCCATCGCCCGCCGAGTCGGTCCGTGGCCTCGCACAGCCGGACCTGATGGCGGTTCTTGGCCAGGCGGACCGCCGCCGCGAGGCCGGCCAGACCGCCGCCCACCACGACGACGGGTGGGCCGTCCGTCGTCCCTCGCGCGCGCGTCACCGTCACAGTCGGCCAGGATAACGTCGGCCCACAGCGTCGCCGCGGGCCGCTCCGCACCCGGCGGAGCGGCGCACCGCCGAGGCGTTCACCTGCGGTTACGCTGCGGCGGTGCAGATCGCCGTCACCGGATCCATCGCCATGGACCACCTGATGACCTTTCCGGGTCGCTTCGCCGAGTCGCTGGTGGTCGAGCACCTCGACAAGATCTCCCTCAGCTTCTTGGTGGAGGATCTGCAGATCAAGCGCGGCGGGATCGCGCCGAACGTCTCCTTCGGGCTCGCCGCGCTGGGCCTGAACCCGCTGCTCGTCGGTTCGGTGGGGGAGGACTTCGGTGAGTACCGGGCCTGGCTCGACCGACACGGCGTCCTCACCTGGCCGATCCACGTCTCCGAGACCAAGCACACCGCCCGGTTCGTCTGCACCACCGACGCGGACAACGCCCAGATCGGTTCGTTCTACACCGGGGCCATGGCCGAGGCGCGACAGATCGAGCTCGCGCCGATCGCCGCCAAGGTGGGTGGGCTGGATCTGGTGATCATCTCCCCGAACGATCCCGAGGCGATGCAGCGGCACACCGACGAGTGTCGCGCCCGGAAGTTCCGGTTCATCGCCGATCCGTCGCAGCAGATGGCCTGGTTGGACGGACCGTCGATCACCCGGCTGATCGACGGCGCCGACTACCTGTTCTCCAACGACTACGAGGACACGCTGATCACCCAGAAGACCGGCTGGTCACACGACGAGATCGTCTCCCGGGTGGGGGTGCGGGTGATGACCCGGGGCCGCCGCGGGGCCCGGGTCGAAGTCGCGGGTCAGGAGCCGATCGACGTCCCGATCGCGCAGGAGACCGCCAAGGTCGATCCGACCGGGGTCGGCGACGCCTTCCGGGCCGGCTTCGTCGCCGGGCTGTCCTGGGGTGTCTCTCTCGAGCGCTGCGCCCAGGTCGGCTCGATGCTGTCTGCGTACGTGATCGCTGTGGTCGGCACCCAGGAGTACCGGTTCAACGGCTCGTTCCAGCAGCGGTTCGCGGCGGCGTACGGCGACGCCGCCGCCGCCGACATCGCCCCGCACCTGGCGGGTCTGCGCCTGTGAGCGAGCCGGCCGGTCGTCCGGCGCGGGTGGCGATCACGTACTGCACCCAGTGCCGGTGGCTGCTCCGAGCCGGCTGGCTGGCCTCCGAGCTGCTGACCACGTTCGGCACCGACCTCACCGAGGTCGCGCTGGTGCCGGGAACCGGCGGCGTGTTCCGGGTCGAGATCGACGACGAGCTGCTCTGGGACCGTACGCGGGACGGCGGCTTCCCCGACATCGCGCCACTGAAGCGGATGGTCCGCGATCGAGTCGCCCCGGGACGCTCGCTGGGCCACACGGAAGGTCACTGACGGCACTCATCTTGCTGGCGCTGCTCGCCCGCTCTCTGGGCGGCCGCGCGGGCGTGCGCTGCGCCTAGGGACCGTTCCGGCCGGCACCTGGCTAGGCTCCGGGCATGGCCGACGACACCGCACCCGAACCGTTCACCCCCGTCGACGAGAGCTGGGAGCGCGCCCTGTGTGTGGTCGCGCACCCCGACGATCTCGAGTTCGGCGCGGCCGCGGCGGTGGCGCGCTGGACGGAGCAGGGCAAGTCGGTCGTCTACGCGATGGTCACCAGCGGTGAGGCCGGCATCGACGGGATGAGCCCCGACGAGTGTCGGGTGGTCCGTGAGGCGGAGCAGGTGGAGTCGGGACGGCTGGTGGGCGTCGATGTGGTCGAGTTCCTGGGTCAGCCGGACGGCGTGCTGGAGTACGGCGTCGCTCTCCGCACGGTGATCTGCGCCGCCGTGCGCCGGCACCAGCCCGAGATCGTGATCACCAACAACTTCCGGGCCACCTGGGGCGGCCAGTCCCTCAACCAGGCCGATCACATCGCGGTCGGGAAGGCGACGCTGGACGCGGTGCGCGATGCCGGGAACCGGTGGGTCTTCCACGACCAGATCGCGGCAGGCCTGCAGCCGTGGGGTGGCGTCAAGCAGGTGTGGGCGGCGGGGTCGCCGAACAGTCGACACGCCGTCGACACCACGGGCACGTTCGACCGCGGTGTGGCGTCCCTGGAAGCCCATCGGGCCTACATCGGCGGGCTCGGCTGGGAGTTCTTCGACCCGCGGGAGTTCCTGGAGGGCGGGGCCCGACCCGCCGGTGCCCGGCTCGGCGTACCGATGGCGACGTCGTTCGAGGTGTTTCCCATGGGGTGGGGCGAGTGATCGGCTCGTGATCTTCGGAGCAGCACAACGAACTCATCACGACACGACGCGCCGCTGCGGCGATGCTCGACCGACTGTCGGCGGGGGCGTGTAGCGTGGCTCCTAGTTCGAACGCGATTTCGATTCAGGACTTGGGGAAGACCTGGTCGAGGATCGCGATCGGATCGACGCAGTGATTCGCGCCTGCGTGCCCGGGCTGGTCCCGGCGCGGACGGACCTCGACCCCCGTGCGCGCCGGGCCTCCCGATGGGCGATGCGCCAGTCCGGCTCCGGTGGATGACTTCGCCGCCGTCCGGATAGCCTCACGAGTGAGCCCAGTCTGAGGAGGACGAAGTGCCGGACCTGCGTCGCCGCCGATCCGTGTCCCAGTCGCACCTCGACGAGGTCCTCACCGCACAGCTGGCCGCTTGGTCGCACGGGCATCCCGGTCGGGATGTCGTCGATCTGGGTGGCGGCACCGGCGGAATGGCCATGGGGCTGGGGGCGAGCGGCTACCGGGTGCGGGTCGTCGATCCGAGCCCGGACGCGCTCGCCGCCCTGGAGCGCCGGACGGCCGAGGAAGGGCTTGCCGACCGGGTGACCGCGATCCAGGGCGACGCGACGGAGCTCTTGGACCTGGTCGGTCCCGACAGCGTGGACCTGGTCGTCTGCCACAAGGTGCTCGAGGTGGTGGAGGACCCCGGGGAGGCGCTGGCCGCGGTGGCCGGTGTCCTGCGCCCGGGAGGAGCGCTCAGCCTGGTGGTGGCCCAACGGCACGCGGCAGTCCTGACCCAGGCCCAGTCCGGCCACATCGCGCAGGCCCGCCGCGTCTGGAACGACCCGAACGCCTTCGATCGCGAGCGGATCCTGCGCCTGGTGACCGCGGCCGGCTTCGAGGTGCGGACGACCCACGGGGTCGGGACGGTCTCCGGTCATGTGGCCGAGGCCGTGCTCGAGACCGAGCAGGGCGCCCACAGCGAGCTGCTCGGGCTGGAGGCGGAGGTCGCCGAGGATCCGGCCTTCCAGGCGCTGGCACCGCACCTGCACGTCTTCGCCATCAGACCCTAGGGTCGGCAGCGCGCGACCAGGTCTGAGGCGAACCGGCTTCGAGGGCGGCTATGACGTGCCGGTGCCGAGGTGGTGCACGATCAGGTCGACCCGGTCAGCAGGTCCGCCTGCGGGACGAACCGCGCCAGGTGAACGTTGTCCGGCAGTGCGTCGGACAACTCGGGCAGCTAATAGAATACGTGTACGATAAGATGGTGACCGCGCGGATCATCATGCACGTCGACATGGACGCGTTCTACGCGTCGGTGGAGCTCCGACGCCGGCCGGAGCTGCGTGGCCGCCCGGTGATCGTCGGCGGCTACCCGCGGGGGGTGGTGCTGTCGGCGACGTACGAGGCGCGGGCCTTCGGGGTGCGGTCAGGGATGGCGTCGTCGCAGGCGATCCGCCTCGCCCCGACCGCGACGTTCCTGAGCCCCGACTTCGACTCCTACAGCGCCGTCTCGGCCGGCATCGGTGCGGTGTTCCGGTCCGTCACGTCCGTGGTCGAGGCGGCGTCCATCGACGAGGCGTACCTGGATGTCACCGGCGCCCGCCGGATGTTCGGCTCGCCGGTGGAGATCGGGGAGTACGTGCGGGCGGTCGTGGCCGACGAGCAGCAGATCTCCTGCTCGGTCGGTATCGGCCCGACCAAGTTCGTGGCCAAAGTCGCCTCCAAGCAGGCCAAGCCGGACGGGCTGGTGGAGGTGCCGCCGGATGGCGTCGAGGCATTCCTGCACCCGTTGCCGGTGGAGGCGATGTGGGGGGTCGGGGTCAAGACCGCCGAGCGCCTGCACAACCTGGGGATCATCACGGTCGGCGACCTGGCCCACACCCCGCGCGGAGGACTGCGGCGGACGTTCGGGCCACACGCCGGTGGCATGCTGAGGGAGCTGGCCTGGGGTCGTGACGGTCGGCGCGTGGTGATCAGCGAGCCCGAGCGGAGCATCGGCTCCCAAGAGACCTTCGGGGTCGACAGTGACGACGTGCAGGTGGTGCACCGAGAGCTGCTGCGGATGGCCGACAAGACGGCCGGTCGAATGCGCAAGGCCGGGCTGGTCGGACGGACGGTGTCGATCTCCGTACGGTTCGCGGACTTCGCCGAGCTGACGCGGTCCGCGACCCTCTCCTCGCCGACCGCGGTGACCGACGAGATCTACGCGGCGGCCCTCGGCCTGTACGAACGACTCGGGCTGGATCGGGCGCGCATCCGGCGGGTGGGGGTGCGGGTCGAAGGGCTCGTGCCCGTGGAGAAGGCCTGCCTCCAGCCGACCCTGATCGAGCCGGAGCACGGGTGGCGAGACGCCGACCTGGCCGTCGACGCGGCGGTCGTGCGGTTCGGGCCGGGTGCGGTGCAACGAGCTCGGTTGACCCGTCGCCTCGCCCGACCGCCGGCGCCGACCTGGCAGCCGCGAGGCGCGATGTCAGAGCCGGACGAGAGCCGATCGGACACTGGATCGGACGTCCCACGGGACCGGGCGTCTGAGGGAAGGTGAAGAGTCTGACGAGAGTCTGGTGAACGAGTCGAGAGCGTTACCACAGGAGAGTTTCGCTGGACACCTGCGACACATACACTGGCGTCACCAATGGCGTTGCTCTCGGGGATGTGAATCTGAGTCCGAGGTCCGTGCCGAACATTGAGCGCGTACAGTCAGAGTAAGCGCACGACCGAGACATGGGAGGTGGCCGATGGCCCTCTCAGAAGAGGAGCAACGGCTTCTCGAGCAGATGGAAGCGGCCCTGGCCGCCGAGGACCCCAAGCTGGTGAACACGCTGCGCGGGACCGGGGTCCGCAAGCTCCATCGCCGCCGCGCAGCCATCGCCGGTGTCGGCTTCTTCGTCGGCCTCGCGCTGCTGATCACCGGGATGTACCTGATGTCCGACGGCCCGATCGGATACGTCGGGTTGAGTCTGCTGGGCTTCGGCATCATGGTGACCGCCGCCGTGATCGCGATCTACTCCTGGCAGCACGTGGGCACGAGCGCTCCCATTCGTGGTGGCGATCGACCCCGGGCACCGCAAGGCAGTTCGTCGGATGGCACCTTCATGGACAAGATGGAAGAGCGCTGGCGTCGTCGGCGTGACGAGTCCGGCTTCTGAAGCCTGAAGATCTGTACGCACTGCACCACTCCAGCCGTCGGCTGAGCTTCGGCTCCCGGCGGCTGTTTCGCGTACTCGGCTCGGGGTGGGAAGTGGTCGGTGGGGGTGGGTGCGCTCGGCTGTCGGCCATTGCTGGCTTTGGGGCGATCCCCGCTTCCCGTTCAGCCGCACCGATGCGAGGGGTGAGGTAGTTCGTGTCCTACCTGTAGTGCTAGGACGCCGCCTGACATCGTTCACGGTTGTCCACGGGCTGCAGAGGCGCAGAGCCGCGGCCTGGCGGTGCTGCGGGTGGCCGGGGCCGTGACGTCAGATCTTCGGCCGCCTGAGCAGGGACTTCGGCAAGACGGTGGCCAGGAACCGCCGCCAGCGCGATGGGGGAGCGAGCCCGCGGCGGATCTGCTGGGTCACGGCGGGGAGGTCATCGAGACCGGAGCCGTCCAGGGACCGGGCGTAGCGGCCCCGCTCGACCAGCACCGCCACCCGACCGATCGCCGCCGACTCCTCCGCGTCCAGTCGGTGGCCGACCGCCGAGCCGATCGAGCGAGGCGAGCCGTCGGGCCAGCTGCCGCCGTAGTCGATGACCGAGTCACGGAGCTCCGCCCAGACGTCTTCGACCACGTCCTCCGGGGCGCCGTCGCAGGCCAACCGGGCGGATCGGCGACGGAACCGGATGGTCGCCGGAGCCGCGAGGATCAGCAGCACCAGCAGGCCGATGCCGGTTCCGATCAGCGTCTGACGCCAGGCCAGCCCCGCACCGGCGCCGGCATCGGCGGGCCCGGCGGACTGCTCGTCGGTCGGCGCCAGCGACTCGGTCGACGCCTCGGAGGACGGCTGCGTCGTCGGCGCCGACTCCTCGTCGGTCGGCGCGCTGGACTGGGGCACGGTCCAGGCGGGCGCGGTGCCGGTCACGCTGGCCGGCGTCGGCTCGAACCGGACCCAGCCGTAGTCGGCGAAGAAGAGCTCCGGCCAGGCGTGCATGTCGCGGATCGACACCTCCCAGGTGTTGTCACTGACCCGCTCGCCCGGCAGGAAGCCGACGGCCACGCGGGAGGGGATGTCGACCTCGCGGGCCATCATCGCCATCGAGGCGGCGAACTGCTCGCAGTAGCCCCGGCGATCCCGGAGCAGGAAGTTCTCCAGCGCCCGGTAGCCGCTGCCCGGCAGCGGCTCGGTGCTGTAGGTGAAGTCGGAGCTGCGCAGGAACTCCTGGATCGCCCACGCTTTCGCCGCGTCGGTGTCGGCGTCCTTGGTCACCGCCCGGGTGAGGTCCTTCAGATCCTCGGGTAGATCAGGTGGGGGCTCGGCCGTGAAGCTGCTGTCGGCCGGGGTGCCGGCCACGGCCCGGTCGAGGGCCTCCGCGTCAGGGTCGACGTCGACGCTCTCCACCGAGTACGTGAGGTTGCGGATCGCGTCCGCCCGCCCGCCACGCGAGGAGGAGAGCATGATCAGCGAGTTCGGGTCGTACGCCCAGTCGCCGGCGACGTCGACGGTGCGGGGGGCGTACGGCAGCGGCAGGTACTCCGAGCCGAAGTCCAGCACCGAGATCTCCGTGCGGCGCCGGTCACTGCTCTCGCCGCTCAGGCCGGGGATCTGTGGCAGCTGTGTGCCGGCCTCCAAGCGCATCTGGACGTTGCGCCAACCACTCGCGTCGAACTGGGGGAGTGAGGCCATCCGCAGGTAGAGGCCACCCGGTTTGTCACTGGTGTAGCGCAGCACGACGGTGTCGGCTCCCTGGTTGAGGTTGCGCCGAAGATCCAGTGTCGGGTCGGTGAGCTGCAGCGGACCGTTGCCGCCGGGGCCGTTGCCGATGCCGAGTCCGGGCAGTGCCAGCGTCGGCAGGGCCATCCCCAGCACGGCGGTCACGGCCAGCGCCGGGGCGCCGATCAGACCGGCAGCGCGCCAGACCATCGGCGTCGCCGTGCCGAAACCGTCGGCCGAGTCACGCGACAGGCCACGGGTCCAGCGGCCGGTCCGGTTGAGTCCGTCCGCGACCAGGATGCCGAGATAGCCGAGTGCCAGGCAGGCGAACGGCACGATGCCCGTGTCGATACCCAAGCCGATGGCCGGCACGACGAAGGCGGCGGCCGGTGGTGCGATGCCCCAGGCCGGCCGGTCCAGACCGCTGACCAGCAGGTCGGTGAGGACGAAGAGCGCCCCGATCACCGACACGAAGATGATCTTGACTCCGGCGTCGGCATCCATCGGCGCCGCCTGGGTCTGCATGTGTTGCAGGCCTTGCCGCCACAGGTCGACGTAGTGCGCGTACCAGGCCTCACCCCGGCTCGGGGCGAAGGACGAGGCGAGGAAGAGCAGCACGGCCAGCAGCGCGAGCTGGGCGGCGAAGACGAAAGCGGCGGTGAGCCGCGCCCGACGCAGCGCCACCGTCGCCGCGGCCAGCACCAGCACCACGAACCAGGACAGACCGAGATAGGAGCTGTCGGTGGTGAGCGGCCGCGCGGTGAAGCTGATCAACAGCACGGCCACCGCGCTGGCGAGCACGAACCGGTCACTGGCGCGCATCAGGCCGCCGCTCCCAGGCGGTCCAGCCCCGACCAGGCCTGGGCGACGCTCATCCCCCGCTGGACCTCGACGACCCGCCACTGGTTCTCGATCAGGATCTCGGTGGACAGCTCGTGCTGACGCCGGGTCCGGTCACTGGTCGGCTCATCGCCGAACGTGTCGATGTCGATCACCATCGCCAGTCCCTGGGCCCGATTGCGGCGCAGGCGCAACAGGGAGCTCGCATCCGCCGGGGTCATCCGGCCCATGATCGCCACCACCAGCTGGCCGGCCTTGTCCACGTCGGCCGCCTCGATCGCGTAGTGGATGCTGGTCGTCGGCCGAGCCCGCAGGTCGGTGAGGCGACTCAGGGCCAGGTCGCTCGAGGCGGTGCTGTGCTGACCCAGGTTGCCGGCGATGTGCATCGACCCGTCCGGCTCGTAGATCTCGACCCCGAACCCGTCGTCGAGGAAGTGGACGGCCACCGAGGCCGCCGCCGAGACGGCCCACTCCAGCGAGCTGTGCATGCCGCGTCCGGCGTGAGTGCCCACCCGGGCATCCAGCAGCACGCTGGCGGTCGGGTCCCACGCCTGCTCTTCGCGGCGCACCATCAGGTCGCCGCGGCGGGCGGTGGAGCGCCAGTGGATGCGGCGTCGGTCGTCGCCCTGCTGGTACTCGCGGACCAGCACGTCGTCCTGACCCGTGACGCCGACCCGGTGCGGGCGGGCCTCACCGGCGCTGCCCGCCCCGCCGGCCGACCGCATCGCGGGCAGGATCTCGACGACGGGGGTGACCATCACCTCGGTCGTCGCCTGGAAGTGGCGGTCCAGCTGGACCAAGCCGAAGGGGTCGGTGGTGCGCACCATCAGCGGGCCGGTGTGGAAGCGGCCACGCACCCGGCCGAGCATCGGGTACTCGATCTCCCGCCGCCAGCTCAGGTCCGCCTTGTCCACCACGAACCGGGGTCGGTTACCCAGCTCGGCCGGCACGGAGTCCTCGAGCAGCAGGATCCCGGCGGGCAACCGGCCTTCCTGACCGAGCGTGATCCGACCCCGCATCGGCGAACCCAGCGGGACCCGAGCGGGCTCCACACTGCGCTCACAGGACAGGCGCAGGCGGGCTCGAGCGACCAGCACGGCGGCGATCACGGGGAGCGCGAGCAGCAGCAGACCGATCCGCATCACGTCGCGCTGGCCGGCGATCATGGCCCCGAGCACGACCAGCAGCCCGACGATCAAGAACACGTGGCCGCGAGCCGTGAACAGCCGCCAGGGTCTGCGCATTTCTCGCCGGTCCCGGCTCAGCGGTGGTCTGGCAGGTGCACCGAGGCGACCAGGTGGGCCACGACGTCGTCGACCGTACGGCGGGCGAGCTGGGCATCGGTCGACGGCAGCACCCGGTGCGCGAGCACCGCGGTGGCCAGTCCGGCGACGTCGTCGGGGCTCACGTAGTCCCGGCCGGCCAGGGCAGCCGCCGCTCGACTGGCCCGCAGCAGCTGCAGCGTGGCCCGGGGCGAGGCACCGAGCCGCAGGTCGCGGGACGTGCGGGTGGCGTTGACCACCTGGACGAGGTAGTGCTTGACGGCCGGGCTCACGTACACGCCCTTGACGGCGTCGATCAGGCCCTTGACCGTCGCTCCGTCGGTCACCGGGGCCAGATCGCCGAGGGGATCGGAGGTGCCGTGCGAGTCGAGCATGTCGAGCTCGGAGCTGGGCGTCGGGTAGCCGATGGCGATCCGGGCCGTGAACCGGTCGCGCTGAGCCTCCGGCAGGGGGTAGGTCCCCTCCATCTCGATCGGGTTCTGGGTGGCCACCACCATGAAGGGACGCTCCAACAGGTACGTCGTCCCGTCGACGCTGACCTGCCGTTCCTCCATCGACTCCAGCAGTGCGGACTGCGTCTTCGGGGAAGCACGGTTGATCTCGTCGCCCACCACGATGTTGGCGAAGATGCCGCCGGGCTTGAAC
>DATDBH010000206.1:0-2374 GCA_036524985.1 Microlunatus sp.
GGATGAAGTAGATGCAGATGATCACGATCTCGGCGACCGCGATCGGGTTCATCCACTTGTACTTCGACCCGTTGTTCCACGACCCGGCCTCGAACTTGTCCCCGTGCTTCCAGCGCAGGTAGATGGGGATCGCGAACGCGAGGTAGAGACCGATGACCGCCACCGACACGACCGCGTAGAACGCCGTCGGCAGGATGATCGGGGCCTCCTCCGTCCCGAAGTTCACCTCGATCAGGGCGGGCAGCGTGATCAGGCCGGCCAGCACTGCCACGAGCAGCACCGCGTTGACCGGCACCCGCTTGGCATTCACCTTGGACCAGATCCCCGAACCCGGGATCGCGCCGTCGCGGCTGAAGGCGAACGTCATCCGCGAGGCGCTGGTCAGGCACGCCACCGTGCAGAACAGCTGGCCGCAGGCGGAGATGAACACCACGATCGAGTGCGTCGTGTCGCCCAATGCCTGGGTGAAGATGACGTCGGACGCGTAGTAGCCCAGGTTGACGTTGTCGGTCACCCCTTGCGGGTCCTGCACCGCGAACAGGAACGCGAGCAGCAGGATCCAGCCACCGATGGCCGAGTAGAAGATGGACTGCCAGATGCCGCGGGCTGCTCCGTGGGATGCCGCGTTGGTCTCCTCCGACAGGTGCGCGGAGGCGTCGAACCCGGTGATCGTGTACTGCGTGAGCAGGAAGCCCAGTGGCAGGACGAGGAACCAGAACATGACGCCGTTCGTGGCACCGCCGTCGTAGCCGGAGTTGTTGATCCGCTCGCTGAAGACCCAGCCGATGCTCTGGTGGTGGTCGGGCACCACGATGAGGATCAGCACGATCAGCGCGGCACCGGCGACGTGCCACCACACCGACACGTTGTTGATCACGGCCAGCAGATGGCTGGAGAAGATGTTGGCGAGCGCCGCGAGCAAGAGGATCACCACGAACTCGATGAACACGCGCTGGAGGCTGTAGTTGGCCGCCCAGGTGTCGCTGATCGTGCTGATGAAGATGTCCACGAAGTTGGCCGCGCCGTACGCCACTGACGCGGTGACGGCCACCAGTCCGATCCAGTTCAGCCAGCCGGTGAAGAAGCCTGCCCGCGGGCCGCCCAGCTTGGCGGCCCACCAGTAGATGCCACCGGAGGTCGGGTAGGCCGAGACGAGCTCCGACATCGTGAAGCCGATGAGCAGGATGAACGCCGAGATGATCGGCCAGCCCCAGCTGATCGCGATCGGGCCGCCGTTGCTCCAGGCCTGGCCGAGCGTGGTGAAACACCCCGCGAGGATGGAGATGATCGAGAACGAGATCGCGAAGTTGGAGAAGCCGGACCAGGTGCGCGAGAGGTCCTGCCGGTAACCGAGCTTGGCCAGGTGCTTCTCGTCGTCGGTGAGTTCACGACCGTCCGGGTGATGAATGGGCTCGTGGGCTTCAGGCATCGGGCACCTTCTCTGACGAACATGACGAGGACGGACCGAGACGTTCGGAGGCTAGACCCGCCCGGAACCCCTTGTGAAGATGCTCCGGGAAATTGGTATGAACTCCGACCATTGACCTCTGGTCGTGGTTACGGCGTGGTGACAGACTCACCGCGTGCTGCCATCGCCGGGATCGGGCCGCGACCTCACCGAGGCCGTGCTGCGTCCGACGCGAGGCAACCACGCCTTCGAGGCCTGCGTCGAGCAGCTCGCCACGACCATCCGGCTCGGCGTCTACCCGCTCGGCAGCACGCTGCCCTCCGAGCGCGAGCTCGCCGAGCGGCTCAACGTCTCGCGGTCGACGCTGCGCGAGGCGATGGCCGCGCTGCGCCAGGCCGGCCTGGTCGAGACCCGGAGGGGCCGGAGCGGCGGCACGGTCGTCACCCTCAAGCCCCGCACGCCCTCCGCGCGCGCCGCAGCCCGGCTCACCGAGGCCCGGCGCCACGAGTGGCTGGACTCCCTGGTCTTCCGGCGGATCGTCGAGCCCGGAGCGGCCAGCCTGGCCGCCCGCGCGGAGCTGGACGCCAGCGCCCTGGCCCAGCTCGACGAGGCCCACGCGGCGGTGGCCAACGCCCGCCGCCCGGCCGAGCACCGTCAGGCGGACTCGCGCTTCCACCTGACGGTAGCGGCGCTGACGGGGTCTGCGCGCCTGGTCGAGGCCGTCACGTCGGTGCAGTCCACGCTGCACGAGATGCTGCTGGCGATCCCCGTGCTGGACGCGAACATCGCCCACTCCGACCGCCAGCACGCCGTGCTGGTGCGCGCGATCCGCCGAGGCAACCACGACCGCGCTCGTGCGGTTATGGAGGAACACTGCGACGACACCGCCGCGCTCCTGCGCGGCCTGCTGGGTTAGACCGACGGGGCTAGGAGAGCCATGACCACACCCAACGACCGCTACCTGAC
>DATDBH010000207.1:0-6160 GCA_036524985.1 Microlunatus sp.
AAGGCTGCTGCGATCTGCTCGGCGTGGCGATCCACGGCCACCTCGCTGCGGACCCGGGGCGGCGCACCGTACTTGGCCTGCTCGAGATAGCCGCGCAGGTGCTTGATCCCGACCGAGGAGGTCTGCTCTGTGCGCAGGTCCTCGGGTTCGAAGGAGGAGAACACCATCACCCGCCGCCGGGCTCGGGTGACGGCGACGTTCAGCCGCCGCTCTCCGCCGGAACGGTTCAGCGGCCCGAAGTTCAACGGCAGCACCCCGTTCGCGTCCACCGAGAAGCCGGTGGAGAAGATGATCACATCCCGCTCGTCGCCCTGGACGTTCTCCAGGTTCTTGACGAAGAGCCCGTCGTCCCTGAGCGCCAGCGCCTCGCGGACACCCTCGACCTCGCTGTCCCACAGCATCGACTCGACCAGGCCCCGCTGCTGGATGTTGAAGGTCACCACCCCGATCGAGCGCTCCCGCTGCCGCCAACGCCGCAGCACCTCCTCGACCACCGCCGCCGCCTCGACCGGGTTGGTCCGCAGCAGACCCTTCTCGGTCCGCCGGGTGCCGGTGCGCAGGAAGGTCCCGTCGACCCGGGTGAAGCTGACCCCGGTGTCGTGGAGCTGTCCGGGGAAAGCCGGGAACGACGACAGCCGATCCTCGTAGTACTGCGCGTTGGAGAAGCTGATCAGGCTCTCGTCGCGGCTGCGATAGTGCCAGGACAACCACAGCCGTGGCAGGCCCGCCTGCACGCACTCCGACAGGATGCTCTCTTCGTCGGGCACGACCAGGAAGTCGCCGAGGTCGACGTCGTCCCCCTCGTCGTTGCCGAGCTGGCCGAAGCTGTACGGCGGCATCTGCTGGGAGTCGCCGGCCACCACGCAGGCCGCCGCCCGACCCAGCGCCCCGATGGCGTCCGGCACCGTGATCTGGGAGGCCTCGTCGAAGACGACCAGGTCGAAGTCCATGGCGCCGGGAGCGATGAAGCGGGCCAGCGAGTCCGGGCTGACCAGCACGCACGGAGTGATCGCGGCGATCACCTCGCCGTAGGTGCTGATCAACGACCGGACGCTGAGCCCGCCACGGCTGCGGCCCACTTCCCGTTCGAGGGCGGCGACCTTGCCGAACACGGTCCCCGTGCCGAAGGGCCTCGCCTCGATCAGGGCGGAAGGGAGCACCGACACCGAAGCCGCCCGGACCGCGTCTGCGGCGTCGAGGAAACGTCCGACGAGGCGATCCTGACCGGCCGCGTCGAAGGCCCGGAAGCCACCGTCGTCCCAACGCTCGATCAGGGACCCCTCGGCCATCCCCCGCTCCAACGCGGCGACCGCCCCGTCCCCGGGCACCTGAGCGCTGAGCAGCTGCCATCGCGCCTCCGGCAGGTCGGCGGCCAGCGGCTCGAGAGCCGCCGCGGCCCGGGTCCAGCGGCGCAGTGCCGCACCGTGTGGTTGGTCGGTCCGGCGCGCCGGGATCCCGTCCCGCCAGGCCTCCAGCAGGCCCGCCGCTCCGTACGCCTCCTGGTCGAAGGGCCGACTGCGGGTGGCGCTGAACACCGCGCCCAGCTGGGCCAGGGCAGAGGTGAGTGCCCGGGCCGGAGCGGCGGCGAGCTCGGGTTCTCGACGGCGTACGGCGATCGTCTCGTCCGCCACCCGGGGACCGAGGCGGCCGAGTGCGGCCACCTGCCGATCGACAGCCCCGAGCGCTTCCGTCAGCTGCCGTGCACCAGGCTCGGTCAGCAGGTTGAGCCCGGCCGGCAGCCAGCCGAGACCGGGGAGCGCCTGCCAGCCGGCGACCACCGCACGGTGCCGGTCGGCCAGGGCCGCCAGTGCGTCGATGCGGGCGGGCAGCTCCTTGGGCAGCACCTCGCGACCGGGCCGCAGGTGCACCAGCACGGGCCCGGCGGCCGCCAGCAGCCGACCCTTCCGGCCGAGGAAGAAGGAGTGCTCGGCGATCCGCAGCTCCTGGCGGACGGGCCCCAGGTCGACGTCGATGGCATCGGGCACGAAGTCCGTCAGCATCGGGGCGGCCGCGCCCCGCAGCGCCTCGGTTCGTGCAGTCAGCTCGTCCCGGGCCGCGGCCCACCGCGGACTGTTGAGCTCGGCCAGCTCGTGCCCGCCGATCGGTGCGGCCAACACCTCGACCCGGTCCTGCAGCTGCGACCAGGTGGACGCCCGGCGCAGCAGCTCGGCCGTTCCCGGTGACACCTGTCCGAGTGCGGCGGTGGCGGCGGCGACCGCGGTGTCGACTGCCGGAAGCAGCGCGAACACCTCGGCCGGGTCGACGGGATCGGCCCCCAGGCCGACGAAGCCCCAGGCTCGGGCGACTTCGGGATCCAGCGCACCGAGGTCGTCAGCGGCTCCGGCCACGACCCGGCGGAGCCGGTCGAGATCGAGCCCGGTCGCCGGTGTGGAGTCCCCGACGCCGGCGCTCAGCACGATCGGCGGCACCGTCAGGGACGGTCCCTCGCCCCGGGCCAGGGCGGTCGCCCGGGCGCTCCACAGCGAGAGCCCCGCCCGGTTGGCCCGGTGCACCCGGTCGGCATACCCGCGCAGGGCGGACGCCGAGCCCTCGACCTCACCGAGCGCCGCCCGGTAGCCGTCCTGATCCGGTCGGGCCCGCTGGGTCAGCGCCGTACGGATCCGGGCCCGCACCTCGACCGGTCGGGCGTCGTGGTCGTGCAGATCGAGCGCGTACGGCAACAGCCCGATCTCCCCGAGCCGGTGCCGGACGACATCGAGTGCCGCGCCCTTCTCGGCGACGAACAGCACCCGACGACCCTGCGCCAGCTGGTCGGCCAGGATGTTGGTGATCGTCTGCGACTTCCCGGTGCCGGGCGGGCCCTCGAGGACGAAGCTGTGACCGGCCCGGGCGGCCGCGATCGCCTGGGCCTGAGCCCCGTCGGCGGGAATCGGTGCCGTCGCGACGACGGCGTCCAGCGCGGCCACCGCCACGGGGTCGTCGACCGGGTGCCGGTCCAGCCCGGCGAGCTCGGGCACCTCGGTGAGCCTGCCGTCCAGCAGCTGGCGCACCAGTGGCCGCTGGACAAAGCGCTGCCAGTGCTCGTCGAGATCCCGCCAGAGCAGGAACCCGGTGAATCCGCCGATGATCAGCCGCGCCTCGCTCTCCACCCGAAACGACAGTCCCGATGCGGCGATCGCCTCCCGGAACCGTCGCACCACGGCCTCGACGTCGACCCCCTCACCGCCGGGTCGCAGCGGGAGCTCGTCGAGGTCCGGCGCCGCGAACCCGAACTCGACGCGCAGCTTCTCCAGCAGCGAGAGGTTGACGGTGACGGCACCGGTGGGATCGGCGACGAGCCGGTACGGCATCACGACACCCTTGATGTCCACCGGGAGCAGCAGCAGCGGGGCGGCCAGGGTGCGGCCACCCAACTGCCAGTCGAGGCGCCCGAGGACGAGCATCAGCGGGTTGGCGCCGGTCTCCTCGCGCCCCGTCCGAGCCCGGTAGCGCAGCCGTGCGAAGGCCCGATCGTGATCATCCCGACCGTGCCCGGAATAGATGGTCGTCTTGGTCGCCAGCATCGCGCGTTGCACGTCGGCCGGCAGTGCGTACGCGTCCCGCGCTCCTTCGCTCACCACCGCACCGGTGAGGTCGTCGACGGCGCGGACCGAGACCGTCCGGCCGTCCTGCAGCTGGTCGGCCAGGATGCCGAGGTGCTCGGGCGGCAGCAACAGCGGCACCTGCGTCATCGGCTGCCCCAGGTTGAGCAGCTTGTTCCGCAGGGTGAGGTCGAGCAGGGCGTTCTGCCAGGCCCGGACTCGCGGCGGCTCCGGCTCGGTGGGCGGCGCCGACGGCCCGGCCGGGGTCACGGGCGCAGCGGCGTCGGCTGCACCGGGTGATGCCGACGGCGGCGCCGGCGGCACGTACTCGACCACCTCGACGACCCCGTCCGTCCGCTCCCGTCGGGCCGGCAGCGGATAGACCCTCAGCATCCGGGCCATCCCGACGTCGACCACCCCGAGCAGCTCCGCCGTGCCGCCGAGGAAGTACGCATCGCGCGGGGCCTGCCGAGCGCGCCGGACGAGGTCGCGGGGCGGTCGCCGTTCCCGGGTCACCAGGGTCGTCTCCAGCACGCCCATCAGCTCCAGGTCGACGGCGTTCGCTGGCACCGCGATCTGGGTGCTGGCCGCGTCCGGCAGGCCGCGCTCCGGCTCCCGCCAGTAGCCCAGGAAGGCGTGACCGTACGCGATCCAGAGCACCGGGGTGATGCCCACGTGCTCCAGCGCGGACGCCAGCAGCACGGTGGTGTCCAGGCAGGTGCCGACCCGGTCGCTCAGCACGTCGCCGGGAGTGCGCACCCGCTGGCCGAACCCCCAGCTCGGCGGCGGAGCAGCGTAGAAGATCTCCCGGTCGTGCACGGCGGTGAAGACTGCGCCGACGATCTGGTCGAGGCGTTCCGCCGTGGCGTGGCTGACCGCCAGGGAGCCGCTGCCGGTGACCGTGGCCAGGACCTGCGCGGCCTCGGTGATCAGCGGCGGCAGGGCCGGGTGGTTGGGTTGGACGAACGCGGCCAGCATCTCCAGGGACAGCACCGGAGCGGCCGGGTCCAGGGTCCACTGCCGGGCGGCCTGCACCCGGATCGGGTGGCTCGTGCCACCAGCCGGCTCGCCACCGACGGTCACCTCGACCGCGATCTCGGCGCCGGTCTCTTCCTCGACCCCGGACAGATAGCCGGGGTCCAACCGAAGGGCCGGCTGATCGACGACGAGCGGGTGACCCGCCTCCAGCCGCTCGACCGGGTGCTGCCACGGGCGGCTCAGGACCGTGCCGAACGCGTCGACCACCCGGGCCATGATCAGCACGTCAGTCACCGGTCCGGACGACGTAGCCGGTGCCCCGGCGCCACCACGGGAGACGACGATGCGGTGCAGGAACGGCAGCCCGTTGTGGGCCATCGCGTGGTTGACCACCGGCGCCGCCAGCACCTCGATGGTCAGGTCGGTCGGCACCCGGTCCACCCTAGTGTCAGCCGGGGACACCGCTGGGTGGCTCGCCTCCGCCGTCGGGGTTAGCCTGACCCCGTGCGGCCGACCCTTCCCTATCCGCGACGCGTCGCCATGGTCAGCCTGCACACCTCACCGCTGGCCACCCCGGGCGTCGGCGACGCCGGAGGGCTCAACGTCTACGTCGCCGAACTCGCGAAGCGGCTCGGTGAACGTGGGCTGGGGGTCGACGTCTTCACCCGCCGTGCCGACGCAAGAGTCCCCGACGTCGTGCACATCAACGAGTACGCCCGGGTGATCCAGCTGACGGCGGGGCCGGTCGCCGAGGTGGCCAAAGAGGATCTGCCGGGCTACCTCGACGACTTCGCCGCGGCCATGGAGCCACACGTCCCCGACCACCAGGTCCTGCACTCCCACTACTGGCTGTCGGGAATGGTCGCGCGTACGTTGCGTACACGCCACCGGATTCCCATGGTGCACACCATGCACACGATGGCTCGGGTGAAGAACGAGCTGCGGGGGGACGGTCAGGCGACCGAGCCCGATGCGAGAGAGCACGGCGAGGCCGAGGTCGTCGGCGCAGCGGACATCCTGACGGCGAACACCAGCGACGAGGCGGCCGAGCTGCAACGCCACTACGGCGCCCGTCCCGAACAGATCGCCGTGGTGCCACCGGGTGTCGACCTGCACACCTTCCACCCCTGCGATCAGCCGAAGTCGCGAGCCCAGCTCGGGGTCGCCCAGGATGCCGAGGTGATCTTGTTCGTGGGGCGGATCCAACCGCTCAAGGCCCCCGATGTCTTGATCAGGGCCGCGGCCCGCCTGGTCGCGGATCGTCCGGAGCGTCGGCAGCGGCTGCGCTTGATCATCATCGGCAGCCCGAGCGGACCGGAGGCAACCTGGGCCACGACCCTGCCCGGGTTGGCCCGGCATCTCGGGATCGCCGACGTGGTGGAGTTCCGTCCACACTCCCCTCGCGCGGAGCTCTTCCGCTGGTACTGCGTCTCCGACGTCGTCGGAGTGCCGTCCCACAACGAGTCCTTCGGCCTGGTCGCGCTGGAGGCGCAGGCCTGCGGCCGACCCGTGGTGGCCACCGACGTCGGTGGGCTGCGGCACGCGGTCGACGACGGGGCGACCGGGCTGCTGGTTCCCGGCCACGATGCGGACGAGTGGGCCGCCGCCCTCGGCTCGATCCTGAACGACCCGCAAGGGTC
>DATDBH010000208.1:0-5120 GCA_036524985.1 Microlunatus sp.
GTGGACGGGGACGGGGACGAGCCAGCACTCTCCCGTGCCAGCGTCTGCCGAGGACGAGGCAGCGGTGCTGTTCACCTCCGGCGCCACTGGTCCGGCCAAGGGAGTCGTCTACCGCCACCGCCAGCTGCGCGCCCAGCTCGACCTGGTGCGCCTGGTCTGTGGCCTCGGCCCCGGCGCCCGACTCGTGGCGGCCTTCCCGCCGTTCGCCCTCTACGGACCGGCCCTGGGCGCCGCCGCCGCCGTCCCGGACATGGATCCCACCAGACCCGGCACGCTGACCGCCACGGCGCTCGCCGAGGCGGTGGCCGCCGTCGAGGCCACCGTCGTCTTCGCCTCGCCGGCGGCACTGCGCAACGTCGCGAGGACCGCCGGGGACCTCACCCCCGAGCACCGGGTCCACCTCGAGGGCGTCCGCACGGTGCTGTCTGCCGGCGCCCCGGTCCCCGTCCCGCTGCTGCGGACGATCCAGACGCTCCTCTCCCACGCCGAGCTGCACACCCCGTACGGGATGACGGAGGCCCTGCCCGCCACCGACATCACCCTCGGCGAGATCGAGCAGGCCCTGGCTGAGGCCGGCCCGGCGGTGAACGGGGTGTGTGTCGGCCGCCCGCTGCCCGGCGTACGGCTGGCCCTCGATCCGCTCGACCCGAGCGGCCGACCGGCCGGCGCCCCGGAGACCGGGTCCGGGGTCACGGGCGAGATCTGCGTGTCCGCTGCTCACGTGAAGGACCACTACGACCGGCTGTGGAGCACCCAGCAGCGGAGCGCGACGCCGGCGGGTTGGCATCGCACCGGTGACGTAGGTCATCTCGACCGGCAAGGGAGGCTGTGGGTGGAGGGGCGGCTGGTGCACGTGATCACCGGTGCGGGGGGTCCCGTCACGCCGGTCGGGATCGAGCAGCGGATCGAATCCGTCACCGGCGTCGAGCTGTCGGCGGTCGTGGGCGTCGGACCGGCCGGCACACAGCAGACGGTCGCCGTACTGGTCCCGACCGGCCGACCGAGGGGCCCACTGGCCGACCCGGACCTCGCGGCCGCTGTTCGGGCCGCCGCCGAGCAACCCCTGGCCGCCGTCCTCGTCACCGACCGACTGCCGGTCGACATCCGGCACGCCTCCAAGATCGATCGGGCGCGGGTGGCTCGCTGGGCCGAGCACGTCCTCGCCGGCGGTCGCCCGGGCGGCCGGTTCCGCCGCCCATGAGCAGCACCGCCGGTCAGCGGGTCCTCGTCACCGGCGGCCGGAGCCTGCTCGGCGCCGCGGTCGCCCGACAGCTCACCGACCGGGGCGATCTGGTCACCGTCCTGCAGCGCCGGCCCGCCGCTCTCGGACTGCCGGAGATCCTCGCCGACATCGCCGACGCCGACGCGGTCCGGCGCGCGGTGGCGGGTCAGGACGTCGTGGTGCACCTCGCCGCCAAGGTGGGGATCGCCGGCGGGTGGCCGGACTTCCACCGGACCAACGTGACCGGCACCAGCACGATCGTCCAGGCCTGCCGGGATCTCCGCGTGCCGCGCCTCGTGTACGTCTCCTCCCCCTCTGTCGCGCACGCCGGCTCCTCCTTGGTGGGGGTCGCCGCCGGGCCGGCCGATCCCGATCACGCCCGGGGTCACTACGCGCGCAGCAAGGCGATGGCCGAGCGGATCGCGCTGGCCGCCGACGGCCCGTTGCTGCGCGTGCTGGCGATCCGCCCGCACCTGGTCTGGGGGCCCGGCGACACGCAGCTCGTGGCCCGGATCATCGACCGGGCGCGCCGCGGCACCCTGCCGGTCCTCGGCAGCGGGGCCGCGCTGATCGACACCACGTACATCGACAACGCCGCCGACGCGCTGATCGCCGCCGTGGATCGCGTGGCCGACGTCCACGGTCGAGCTCTGGTGGTCAGCAACGCCGAGCCCCGGCCGATCGCCGAGGTGCTCGCCGCTCTCGCCGTGGCGGGCGGTGCCAGCCCACCGAACCGCCACCTCCCAGCCGTGGTCGGCACCCTGGCCGGGGCCGCGGTCGAGGCCGTCTGGGCGCTGCGACAGACGCTGGGCCGACCGGTCGACGACCCGCCGATGACCCGATTCCTGGCGGAGCAGCTGAGCACCGCGCACTGGTTCGACCAGCGAGAGACCCAGCAGCTGCTCGAGTGGCACCCGGCCGTGGATCTTGCCACCGGCTTCGCGCGGCTGGCGGCGTCTTACTCCTGACAGAATGCCGTCCTGGACGGGGCGACGGGACCGTCCTGGGGAAGGGACGTCATGCACACCGGAGACTGGATCGCCCTGGCGATCGGCCTGCTCCATGCGGCCATCGCGATCGTGGCTGCGGTCTACATCGCGGGAAACCGGAAGCCGTCATCGGCGATCGCCTGGATCATGGCCATCGTCTTCATCCCCTACGTCGGCATCGCGTTCTTCCTGCTGATCGGGAACTGGCGGCTGCCCCAGCACCGCCGCGACAAGCAGGCACACGTGTCCAAGATCTTTCTCGAGCGCACCGAGGGTCTGCACCTGGCGAGCCATCCCGCGGAGTGGCCGGACTGGCTACCGACCATCGTCGCCCTCAATCGCAACCTCGGCGCACTGCCGATGGTCGGCGGCAACACCGCCGAGCTGCTGCCCGACTACCGGGGCTCGATCCAGGCGATGGCCGACGGGATCGACCTCGCCGAGAACTACGTCTACGTCGAGTTCTTCATCCTGGTCGACGACGAGACGACGAAACCGATCATCGAGGCCATCGGTCGTGCGTGTCAGCGGGGGGTGAAGGTCAAGGTGCTGTCCGACCACATCGCCCAGTTCTCCTACCCCAACCGCAAGGGCACCGTCGCGCGACTCCGGGAGCTCGGCGCCGAGTACCTGCCGATGCTGCCGCTGCAACCGTTCAAGAAGCACTGGCGGCGGCCGGATCTGCGCAACCACCGCAAGCTGGTGGTGGTGGACGGCACGGTCGGCTTCATCGGCTCGCAGAACCTGATCGTCGACCACTACCACCAGAAGAAGAACATCCAGCGCGGTCTGCACTGGAAGGAGCTGATGTGCCGGGTCGAGGGACCGATCGTCCGGGAGATCGAGGCGATCTTCGTCACGGACTGGTACAGCGAGTGCGACGACCTGCTGCTGCCTGAGGCCGGCAGTGTGCACCTCGGGGAGATCGACCCGTCGAAGATGGACGCCCAGATGGTGCCGAGCGGCCCGAGCTTCGAGAACGACAACAACCTCAAGCTGTTCGCCGCGCTGATCCAGAACGCGCGCGAGCGGATCAGCATCACCAGCCCCTACTACGTTCCCGACGAGACGATCCAGATGGCCCTGGTGACGGCCGGATCACGCGGCCTCGACGTCGAGCTCTTCGTCTCCGCGGTGAGCGACCAGTTCATGGTCTACCACGCCCAGCGCTCCTACTACGAGGAGCTGTTGCGGGCCGGGGTGAAGATCTACGCCTACCCGGCCCCGACCATCCTGCACTCCAAGCACCTCACCATCGACGACGACGTGTCGGTGATCGGATCGTCCAACATGGACATCCGCTCGCTCACCCTGCACATGGAGATGATGATGCTGGTCCATGACCGCGACTTCGCCGATCGGATGCGCGCGGTCGAGGACTCCTACCGCGCAGCCAGTCACCAGATCCAGCTGGCCGAATGGCTGAAGCGGCCGACGCGGGAGAAGGTGTTCGACAACCTGATGCGGCTGACGTCCGCGCTGCAGTGATCTGGCTCCTCGACGTCAGGTGAGTTTGATCTTGACCGTCGTCTTGGGCCCGTAGGTCTTCCCCGTCTTGGCCCGCACCTGCAGCGTGTACGTGGTGTTGCGCTTGAGCTTGGTGAAGGTGACGCTGCGCTTCTTGGCCGACAGCGTCTTCGCGTACGGCCCCTTGCCGCTCGTGTTCTTGCCGCTGCGGTAGACCCGGTACGCGGTGATCTTCCTGCCACCCGTGTCGGTGGGCGCGGACCAAGCCAGCTTCGCCGTGCGCTTGCGGTAGCTCTTGGCACTCACCTTCGTCGCGGTCGGGGCGCTCAGGGGCACGGTGGCCATGGTGACTGCGGCGCTGACCGTGGGTCCGGCGCCGACCGGGCTCACGCCCCGCACCGTCAGGCGATAGGTCCGGTTGCCGCGCAACTGGGTCAGCACGACCGATCGACGAGACGCCGGCACCGTGACGGTCGTCGCACCCCGGAGCTGGTTGTCGGTGCCGTCCCTGGTGATCTTGTACGCCGTGATCGGCGACGTGCCCTGATCCGTGGGTGCCGCCCAGCTGATCGTGGCGGACGCGGTCTTGTCCGACTTCGAGACCCGCACGCCCGCGGGCTGCCGGGGCGGGATAGCCGCATACGCCGACAGGTTGGGCGAGCGCGGTCCCGGATCGACGATCTTGCCCGGGGTCGCCGCCGCGAGGAGCTGGGCCGTGACGTCGGCGGGGGTCACCGTGGGGCGCGCCTGCAGGATCTGGGCCACGATCCCGGCCACGTGGGGGGTCGCCATCGAGGTCCCGCTCGCGACCAACGTCGAGGTGTCGGAGTCGACAGCGGCCGATGTGATGTCCACGCCCGGAGCGAAGAGGTCCACGCAGCTGCCGTAGTTCGAGAACTCGGCCCGCCGGTCGGAGTCGGCGGCGGCGGCGACGGTGATCGCCGACAACGTCCGTGCCGGACTGATGCGGCAGGCGTCGATGCCGGACCCGAACTCGTCGCCGTTCCCAGCGGCCACCACCACCGGGATGCCGGCCACGATGGTCCTGGCGACAGCGGCGTCCAGCGGCGAGTCCGGGCCCCCGCCGAGGCTCAGGTTGATCACGGACGGGCCCGCGAGCCGCTGCTGGACCACCCAGTCGAGCCCGGCGATCACATCGCTGGGCCACCCACCCCCGTCGCAGTCCAGCACCCGGACCGCCACCAGGTCGACCGCTTTCGCCACCCCGTAGGTCCGGCCACCGATGGTGCCCGCGACGTGCGTGCCGTGCCCGCCGTCACCGATATAGGGCTCCTTCTGCCGGCAGCTGGCGGGATCGGCGTCGGCATCGCCGTCGACGAAGTCGTAGCCACTGCGCACCCGACCATCGAACTCCGTATGGGTGGCCCGGATCCCGGTGTCGATCACGAAGGCCGTCACGCCGGTCCCGGTCTGCTGATAGC
>DATDBH010000209.1:0-82520 GCA_036524985.1 Microlunatus sp.
TGAAGACCACATACGTCCCGGTCGCGTTGTACGGACGCTTGTTGGCGTCGCTTCCCGTGTCCGGGGGTTCGGGTCGAGTGAGCAGGATCGTGTTCTTCGAGGAACCCTCGATCAGGTTGGCGATCTTCTTGGTGGTCGCCGCGTCGTCGATGGTGGTCACGGCGTCCGGTGCCGTCAGCACCGGGAGGGTGAAGTCGGTCTGCTCCCGGGTGCCCGGCGTCAGGGTGCGGCCGTCGGAGTCGACAGTGACGACCTCGGTGGTCCGCCGCGGCTCCACCGTGGACCGCTCGATCCGGATCGGCGTCACGCTCGTGCAGGAGACCTGGGCGACGCTCGGTGTGCCGGAGCCGCCCGGAGTCGTTGCTCCGCTCGGGGTCGCGGAGCCACCCGGACTCGCCGAGCCGGAAGGGCTGCCGGTGAGGCCCGGGCTGGCCGTGCCCGAGCCGGCCGGTGACGGCTGACCTGAACCGGTGGCCGTCGGGTTGGTCGGCATCATCGGCGGGTCGCTCCGTCCGCAACCCACCAGGCTGAAGCCGGCAACGACAACGAGCACGGCGACCGCACGGAGGGGGCGCCCGCTGCGACGACGATCCGTGGCGGTCGGCATACTGCGGAGCCTAGGACCCGCGGCACCGGCGTGGTGGTGTGGGTCACAGAACTCCCCCGGCACTCCCAGTGAGGCTCCGTTCGATGACCGACCACACGCTCTATCTGCTCCGACACGCCAAGTCCTCGTGGGACGAGCCGCTCCGGGACCACGAGCGACCGCTGGACTCCCGCGGCGTACGCGACGCGCGGGCGGCCGGACGGCTGCTGGCCGGGCAGAACTGGCGTCCCGATCTGGTCCTCTGCTCCACCGCGGTGCGGACCCGCGAGACCTGGCAGCACGCCGTGGACGCCGGAGCCGACGCAGCAGAGGTGCGCTTCGTCGACGCCATCTACGAGGCCTCGGCGGTGGGGTTGCTGGGGCTGGTGCAGGCGACCGAGGAGGTCGTGGGCAGCCTGATGCTGATCGGGCACGGACCCGGGCTCCCCGGACTGGCCGAGGGACTCGGCGCCCGGCCGGAGCCGCGCGACGCCTGGGCCCGGATGGACGAGAAGTACCCCACCGCGGGGCTGACCGTGCTCCGCCTCCCCTGTCCCTGGGCCGACGCCGCGGCAGGCGAGGCCGAGCTGATGGCTTTCGAGGTGCCCCGCGGCTGACGGCTGCGTCAAGTTCTCCCCGTCCGGGCCGCGGGGGGCACGACACGGCGAGAAGTGCCCCAACCGGGGTCACTTCTCCGCACCCCGGCGCGAGGCTCAGTCCAACGGGGCCATGTCGACGCTGACCTTCATCGTGGACTTCTTCGCCTCGGTGAAGATGACGCCCTTGACCGGGGTCACGTCCGCGTAGTCACGGCCCCAGGCCACGGTGGCGTGCGAGGCGTCGATCAGGCGGTTGTTGGTCGGGTCCAGATACATCCAGCCGTTGCCGGGGATCCAGCAGCCCACCCAGGCGTGCGACGCGTCAGCGCCGACCAGCCGCGGCTTGCCGGGCGGCGGCCGGGTGGCGAGGTAGCCGCTGACGTACCGGCCGGCCAGGCCCAGGCTGCGCAGCCCGGAGACCATGAAGTGGGTGAAGTCCTGACAGACCCCGGTGCGCTTCTCCAGCAGCTCGGCGACCCGGGTGGACACCGTCGTGGAGCCGGACTTGTAGGTGAAGTCGGCGTACACCCGGTGCATCAGCTCGGTGACGGCCTCCCCGACCGGGCGGCCGGGTGGGAAAGACTGCTCGGCGTACTCCCGGATGCCCGGCGGGATGTCGACCATGGTCGAGGCGAACACGAAGTCGAGCGCTCGCCACGCGTCCTTGTCCCGCTCGGCCAACGTGCCCGGCACCAGCGGCCGCGCCTCCTCCCACCGTCGGGCCAGGGCCTCGGTGTCGTAGACCGGCGGGTCGATCTCGACCTCCGACGTCGCGGTCACCACCAGCTCGGTGTGTGGCTGGGTGACGTGGAAGTAGGACTTGGTGTTGCCGTACAGGTCGACGTGGCGATACAGGTCCGAGGCGCCCGGGTCGACGGTCACCTCATGCGAGAGGCACCGCTGCCAGTCGAGATCGCGGGGCCGCAGGTGGAACTGACCGTAGCTGCCGGTGACGTCGTCGTCGTAGCTGTACGTGGTGATGTGGCGCACCCGGTATCTCATCGCGCCGTCCCTGGAAGGTGAGATCTCACTGGCGACCGCCGATCGAGTTGCCCCACATCGGCTGCGGCATCGGCGGCAGCTGCTGATACTGGTCGCGGATCGCCACGGACAGATCCCGCAGCTGGGTGGACAGGCTGGTGAGGAAGGCGCCCAGCTCGGCACGGCCCGCCGCTGACGGGCCCTCCGCCGAGCCGAGCAGCTCGGCCAGGTCGACCTGCCGCAGGTTGTGCGACAGCGCGTCGGCGAGCCGCAGCGGGCGGGCCGTGGGGGACGCGTTCGGGATGGCCCGCAGGTCGCTCAGGATCCGCTCCACCTGGTACGCGACCGAGCGCGGGTTGCGGATGTCGGACACCAGCAGCTCCACCGCCGCCTCGACCCGATCCCGACCGCGGTAGCGGCGCCGGAACGTGACGATCGACTCCGAGGCGGTGAGCACGGCCTCGACCACCATCCGCTCGGTGTCCCATGGCCGCTCGACGCAGACGGTGGCCTGCAGCAGCGCCAGCACCTGCAGGGCGCGTTCCAGCCCGCGGCCGGTGTCGAGCATGTACCAGCCGGCGTCGCGGACCATGTTCTCGCTGACGATGCCGGCCAGGGCCAGCAGCCCGGACAGGATCCGCTCGCTGGCGTCGGTCAGCTGCAGCCCCTGGTCGTACGGGTTGGCGGCCAACGCCGCCGAGGCCCGCTCGATGTCGGCGAGCACCATCCAGACGTCGTCGGAGAGCTGGTCCCGAACGCCCTGCGCCGCCAGGGACAAGGCACTCAGCGACTGCGCGGCCGTGCCGGAGCGATGCCGCTCGAGCAGCAGGGCTCGCAGCTCGGGCATCATCTCCCGGCCTGCCGTCAGGAAGCCGGGGTAGGTGGTCGACACCCTGGTGACCGCCTGCAGCAGGACCTGCAGGGCCCGCCCCGGGGTGACATCCATGTCGGTCTCGATGGCCATCGTCCGGGTGGCCAGGATGAGTCGGAGCAGGTCCTCGGCGCGTTCGGCGTAGCGACCGAACCAGAACAGGTCCGCGAGCACGCGCGGGACCATCGCGGCCGTCGCGGCGTCGACCGGGGCGGCCAGGTGCTCCGCCTCGCCCCGGACCCGCACCCCGGCGGGACGACCCGGGATGATCGGGTGCTCGCTCACCACCCAGACGTCCTTGGCGATACCCCCGCCGGGGGCGGTGACCAGCGCGCCGCGGGTCTCGTCGGTGTCGTCGCTGACCCGGGCCAGGCCGCCGAGCATCGCCGTGTACGACGCCCCGTCCCGGACGGCGAAGGAGCGCAGGACCACGTTCCGAGGCACCAGCTGGTCGTCGGCGGTGGTCGGGGTCGAGGAGAGGTTGAGCACCTGCTGAGCGACGTAGCGGTGCGGGTTGGCCGTGATCATGGCGAGCACCTGCTCGCGCTGCTGCCGGGAGAGCGCGTGCGCGCGCACACTGCGGCCACGGCCGCGGCTGGTCGGTCGGATGACCAGCTCGTCGAGGTGCTCGGTGACGTAGCGAAGCCCGTCGCGGTCCCCGCACCACCAGGTCTGCACCGACGGCAGCCGCAGCGGCTGGCCGAGCAGTCGCTCGCACAGATCGGGCAGGTACGGCATGAACGCCGGGTTCTCCACGATCCCGGAGCCGATGGTGTTGACCACGCTGACGGTGCCCTGCCGGACGCACTCGACCAGACCGGCCACCCCCAGCCGGGAGCCGGGTCGCAGCTCCAGTGGATCGGTCCAGATGGAGTCGACCCGGCGGAGGATGACGTCGACCTCCTCCAGCTTGCCCAGCACCCGCATCCAGACCCGGCCGTCGCGGACGGTGAGGTCCCGCCCCTCGACGAGCGGGAAGCCGAGCAGGGAGGCCAGAAAGGCCTGGTCGAAGGCGGTCTCGGAGAGCGTGCCCGGGCTGAGCACCACGACCCGGGGGTTCTCCACCCGGGCCGGTGCGGAGTCGACCAGGGCGGTCCGCATCGCCTGGAAGAACGGGGTCAGCCGGTGCAGGTGCGCCGCGTGGTAGACCTCCGGCATCACCCGGGAGACCACGCGCCGGTTCTGCATCGCGTAGCCCGCCCCGGACGGAGCCTGGGTCCGATCCGACATCACCTTCCACTGACCGTCGGCGTCCCGGCCGAGGTCGACGGCCACCATGAAGAGCGACGGGCTGACGATGTCGGTACCGACCAGGGTGCGGAGGTACTCGTCGTGGTCGAGCACCGCCGGCACCGGCAGGTGCCGACCCGCCAGCAGCTTCTGGGCGCCGTAGAGGTCGGCCACGATCGCGTCCAGCAGCTCGGAGCGCTGCACGACGCCGGCCTCCAGCGCCGACCACTCCCGCTCCCGCAGCACCAGCGGCAACGGATCGAGCCGCCAGGGCACCTGCTCGGCGAGCGGCTGCGGCTCCGCCGGCTTGCCGGGTGCGGCGGGCGGGTCGGCGAACGTGACCGCCGAGGCCGGACCCGGCGTGTACGTGACACCGTCGTCCTCGAGCAGCCGCGCGACCTCCCACTGCGCCCGCCGCAGGTCCGCACCGGCGTACGACTGCAGGCCTTCTGCCAGTCCCGTCCAGGCCTCGCGCACGACGCCCTGCGGTCCCGCGAACTCGTCGTACACGGGCGCGCCGACGGCGAACATGTCGGGCTGGGACTTGCGCGCCAAGTAGCGCTCGAGGACCGTCATCCGCGACCCCAACGTCGGGGGGTCCGCCGCCGCAGGTCGAGGGTCAGCGGGTAGTCGTCGATGTCGGCGCCACGCCGCGCGGCACGTTCGGCGAGGGCGTCGATGTCGATCACCCCCGTGGTGTGGCCGCTCGCCTCGAACCGGCGGGCCCGCCGGGCCTCCGCTTCCTTGGCGTTCACCGGCGGGTGGTCGTACGAGCGCCCACCGGGATGGACCACGTGATAGGTGGCGCCGCCGAGCGACAGCCGGTTGCCGAGATCCACCAGGTCGAAGACCAGCGGCGTGTCGATCTCCAGCGTCGGGTGCAGCGCCGACCACGGCTTCCAGGCCTTGTAGCGGACCCCGGCCACGTAGGTCCCCGGCGTACCGGTCGACTGCAGCGGCACCGGCCGGCCGTTGCAGGTGAGGGCGTACCGGCTGGTGTCGAAGCCGCTGACGAGCACCTGCACCCGCTCCACCGAGGAGTCGACGTAGCGGGCGGTGCCGCCCGAGCTGGACTCCTCGCCGAGCACGTTCCACGGCTCGATCGCCGAGCGCAGCTCCAGGGTGGCGTCGCCGATCTGGCTGATCCCGATCCGTGGGAACCGGAACTCCAGGTAGGGATCGAACCAGGCCAGGTCGATGTCGATCTGATGGCGCTGCAGGTCAGCGACGATGTCGGCCAGGTCGCTGGCCACGAAGTGCGGCAGCAGGAACCTCTCGTGCAGCCGGGTACCCCAGCGGATCAACGGGGCCCGGTAGGGATCCAGCGCCGAACGGGCCAGGATCGAGCGGACCAGCAGCGCCTGCACCAGGGCCATGTCCGGATGCGGTGGCATCTCGAAGCCCCGCAGCTCCAGCAGGCCGAGCCGACCCCGGGAGGAGTCCGGGCTGTACATCTTGTCGATGCAGAACTCGGCCCGGTGGGTGTTGCCGGTGATGTCGGTGAGCAGGTGCCGCAACGCGCGGTCGACCGCCCAGGGGCGGTGGTCCCACTTCTCGTCCGGCCGGTCGACCAGCCGCTCGACCTCGGAGAAGGCGATCTCCAGCTCGTACAGGGTCTCCGGCCGACCCTCGTCCACCCGCGGCGCCTGCGAGGTGGGGCCGATGAACCGACCCGAGAACAGGTACGACAGGGACGGGTGGTGCTGCCAGTAGGTGAGCATGCTGACCAGCAGGTCGGGCCGCCGCAGCAGCGGCGACTTGGCCGGCTCGGAGCCGCCGAGGGTGATGTGGTTCCCACCGCCGGTGCCGCTGTGGCGACCGTCGAGACCGAACGTCTCGGTGCCCAGGCGGCACTGGCGCGCGGTCTCGTACAGGTTGGCGGTCAGCTCGGCGAACTCGGTCCAGCTCGATGTCGGATGCACGTTGACCTCGATCACGCCCGGATCCGGGGTGACCATCAGCACCTTGGCGCGGGCGTCCGGGGGCGGTCCGTAACCCTCGAAGACGACCGGTACGCCCACCTCGCGGACGACCTCGTCGAGCAGACCGATCAGCTCGGCGAACTTCTCCAGCTTCTCCAGCGGCGGCAGGTAGAGGTGCACGATGCCGTCCCGGGCCTCCACCACCAACGCGGTCCGCGAGGGGGTCTCGTCGGGGTCGACGACGACCGCCTCGGGCGTGCCCGCGACCAGCTCGGCGCCGGACTTCGTGTAGTCCTCCTCGCCTTCGAACTCCGGGTCCTTCCAGTTCACCGAGGACAGCGGCATCCGTGCGCCCGCCGGGGAGTCGCCGGGCAGCAGCACCAGCCGCCCGCGGCGGAACCGCCAGCGCGCGCTGGCCCAGCCGTTGCCCCACCAGGCGGGCGTGAGGGGCAGGGCCCAGGCGGCCGGGACCGACAGGTCGGCGTCGAGGGCGGACACCAGGGCCGGATCGGCGCCGAGCGGGTCGTCGCCGGCGGACGGCTTCGGGCCCTCGGGTTTGCCCACCTCGCCGGCCAGGGCGGCGAACGGGTCCTCGAAGCAGGCCTGGAGGGACTCCTCGGGCAAACCGAGGCGCGAGGTGACCAGCCGAGCGATCTGCTCCGCGGCGGCCGGCGCGTCGTCGTCGGCGCCAGCCTCGTCGAACGGGTCGGCCAGCAGCGCCGGATCGGTCCACAGCGGTTGGCCGTCGGTCCGCCAGATGAGGCCGATCTGCCAGCGCGGCAGCGGCTCGCCCGGATACCACTTGCCCTGGCTGCGCTGGATCAGGCCGCCCTGGGCAAGGTCTCCGAACAGCCGGAGGGCGAGGTCGTTCGCCAGCCGGCGCTTCTCCGGACCGTCGGCCGCGACGGTCCACTGCGGGGAGGTCATGTCGTCGATGGAGACGAAGGTCGGCTCGCCGCCCATGGTCAGGTCCAGGCTGAGGTCGTCCAGGATCGTGTCGACCGAGAGGCCCACCTCCTGCAGGTGCGCCACCTGCGCCGGGGTGTACGGCTTGGTCACCCGTGGGTCCTCGTGGAACCGGGTGACGGTGTTGGAGAACGCGAACTGGACCTCGGTCGGCTCGGTGGCTCCGGTGATGGGCGAGGCGTGGCTGGGGTGCGGGGTGGCGGCCAGCGGGATGTGCCCCTCGCCGGCGAACAGCGCCGACGTCGGGTCGAGGCCGATCCAGCCGGCGCCGGGGACGAAGACCTCGGCCCACGCGTGCAGGTCGGTGAAGTCCTCCTTCGGGCCGCCCGGGCCCTCCAGCGGATCGCTGTCGGAAGTGAGCTGGACCAGGTAGCCGGAGACGAACCGGGCCGCCAGCCCGAAGTGCCGCAGGGCCGCGACCAGCAGCCAGGCCGAGTCACGACAGGATCCGATGGCCCGGGTCAGGGTCTCGTCCGGGCTCTGCACCCCCTGCTCCATCCGGACCGAGTAGCCGACGGCGCCGTAGACGGCCGCGTTCAGGGCGACCAGGAAGTCCACGATCGCCACGGCGGGGACCTGGCCGTCGGGTCCGGGCTTGCCGATCGTCAGGGCGTCGAGCCAGCCGGTCAGCACCGGACCGTGCCCGAGTCCCGGGGAGTCCTCCACCGGGGCCAGGTAGGCCTCGAGATCCGCTCGCAGACCACTCGCGTACGTGAACGGGTAGGTCTCGGCGTACTCCTCGACGAAGAAGTCGAACGGGTTGATGACCTCCAGATCGGCCACCAGGCCGACCGTGATGTCGAGCTCGTCCGCCTTCTCCGGGAACACCACCCGTGCCAGGTAGTTGCCGAACGGGTCCTGCTGCCAGTTGATGAAGTGGGTGGCCGGCGAGATCGTCAGCGAGTACGCCTCGATCGGGGTCCGTGTGTGAGGGGCGGGGCGCAGTCGGATGACGTGCGGCCCGATGTCGATCGGCCGATCGAACCGATACGTCGTGCGGTGCTCCAACGCGACCTTGATGCTCACGTGCTCTCCCTCAGGACGGACTCTTGTGAGTCAACTGAACTTGCACCGGATCGCGCGCCTTTGAGCGGAGGACGAGTGCGGCAACACTCTTTCCGTTGCCGCGCGAGGACGACGTCAACGGGTTCGAGCGCGATCCGCGGCGGAGCGGAGCGGAGCCATCAACTCAGTATCGGTAGTGGTCGGACTTGTACGGACCCTCCACCGGCACACCCAGGTAGCCGGCCTGGGTTTTTGTCAGCTCCGTGAGCCGGACCCCGAGGGCGCCCAGGTGCAGCCGAGCCACGGCCTCGTCGAGGTGCTTGGGCAGCGTGTAGACCCCGACCGGGTACTCCTCGGTCTTGGTGAAGAGCTCGATCTGGGCCAGCACCTGGTTGGTGAAGGAGTTGCTCATCACGAAGCTCGGATGACCGGTGGCGTTGCCGAGGTTCATCAGCCGGCCCTCGGACAGCACCAGGATGCTGTGCGCGGCGTCGGTGTCGGCCTCGAAGGTCCACAGGTCGACCTGCGGCTTGATGTTCGTCCGCTGGACGCCCGGCGTCTTGGCCAGCCCGGCCATGTCGATCTCGTTGTCGAAGTGACCGATGTTGGCCACGATCGCCTGGTGCTTCATCCGGCTCATCTGATCGGCCGAGATGACGTTGAAGCAGCCGGTGGCGGTGATGTAGAGGTCGGCGATCGGCAGCGCGTCCTCCAGGGTGAGCACCTGGTAGCCGTCCATCGCGGCCTGCAGCGCGCAGATCGGGTCCACCTCGGTGATCACCACGCGGGCGCCCTGACCGCGCAGCGACTCCGCGCAGCCCTTGCCCACGTCGCCGTACCCGCAGACGACCGCGACCTTGCCGCCGATCAGCACGTCGGTGGCCCGGTTCAGGCCGTCGATGAGCGAGTGCCGGCAACCGTACTTGTTGTCGAACTTCGACTTGGTGACCGAGTCGTTGACGTTGATCGCCGGGAACAGCAGGGCGCCGCTGCGATGCATCTCGTAGAGCCGGTGGACGCCGGTGGTGGTCTCCTCGGTGACGCCCTTGAGCTCGTTCGCCACCGCGGTCCAGTCGTAGCCCTCGTCGATCGTGCGCTTGAGCAGCTTGAGGATGACGTGGAACTCCTCCGGGTCGTCCTCGGTCGGCTCGGGGACCTCGCCGGCCTTGAGGAACTCGACGCCCTTGTGCACGAGCAGGGTCGCGTCACCGCCGTCGTCGAGGATCATGTTGGCGTACCGTGCTCGCCGCACCGGCTGGTCCTCGCTTCGCTCGGGCTCAGTTTCGTCGCCCGGCCAGGTGAGGATCTGCTCGGTGCACCACCAGTAGTCCTCCAGGGTCTCGCCCTTCCAGGCGAAGACCGGGACGCCGGTGGGGGCGTCCGGCGTGCCGTCGCGGCCGACGACGATCGCCGCCGCGGCGTGGTCCTGGGTGGAGAAGATGTTGCAGCTCGCCCAGCGCACCTCGGCGCCGAGGTCGACCAGGGTCTCGATCAGCACGGCGGTCTGCACCGTCATGTGCAGCGAGCCGGCGATCCGGGCACCGGCCAGCGGCTTCGACTCCCCGAACTGGGAGCGCATGGCCATCAGGCCGGGCATCTCGTGTTCGGCGAGGGTGATCTCCTTGCGGCCGAACTCCGCCAGGCCCAGGTCGGCCACCTTGTAGTCGGCCGCGGACAGGGCTGTGGTGGTCGTCATACCGGGAAGCCTAGGGCGCTCCCCACCCGACGATCAAAGACGCCGCGCGTCTGGGACGGCTCAGCCGTCACCCGGACGGCCCGTTGTGCTGCGGATCACCAGGCTGGGCGGGACGAGCAGCGGCCCTTCGGCGGAGTTCCCCGTCGGCGCGCCCGGGAGGACGGATGCGGGCGAGCGCGCGTCCCGCTCCACCTGGTCCATGGGGCCGAGGGCAGAACGTACGGTCCGTCGTCGGCCGAGGGACCGACGAGAAGGATGAGCCTCACCTGGCCGGGGTGTCAGCCCAGCAGGCGGCTCCGCTGCTGCTCGCCCATCTCGCCGTACGGGTAGTCGGTGGCACCCAGGTCGCTGGCCACGTCGAGTGCCGCGGTCTCCTCCAGAGTCAGGTGCAGATCGGCGGCCTCCAGGTTGGCGCGGAGCTGCTCGACCGTCCGCGCGCCCAGGATGGTCGAGGTGACGCCCGGCCGATCCGTGACCCAGGCCAGGGCTGCGGCGGCCATCGAGACGCCACGTCCCTCCGCCACCTCGGTGAGGGTGTCGATGATCCGCCACGTTCGATCGGTCCCGCGACGGTCCCAGGCCTCCATCCCGCGGTCGGGGTTGTCGCCGAGCCGCGTGTCGCCGGTCGGCCGTTCGCCGCGCCGGTACTTGCCCGACAGGTAGCCGCCGCCCAGCGGGCTCCAGGGCAACAGGCCGAGGCCGGCGTCCTGGGCAGCGGGCACGATCTCCCACTCGATCTCGCGCACGATCAGGCTGTACTGCGGTTGCAGCGTCACCGGACGTGAGGCGTCCAGCGCGATCGCCGTGTTGACGATCTTGGTCAGCTGCCAGCCGGTGAAGTTCGACAGCCCCCAGTAGCCGATCTTGCCGGCCCGGACGAAGTCGTCGAGGGTGCGGACGGTCTCCTCCAGCGGGGTCCACGGGTCGTACGCGTGCACCTGGTAGAGGTCCACGCGGTCCACCCCGAGCCGACGCAGTGAGTCGTCCAACGCCCGGGTGAGGTGCCGTCGGGACAGCCCGAGCCCGTTCGGTTCGTCGGCCATGCCGAAGCGCCCCTTGGTGGCCAGCACGACCCGATCGGTCACCTCGGCCGGCCGATCCGCGAACCAGCGGCCGATGATCTCCTCCGAGACCCCGGCGGAGTAGACGTCGGCCGTGTCGACGAGCGTCCCGCCCGCCTCGAGGAAGGTGTCGAGCAGTCGGTGCGAGGTCTCCGGGTCGGACTCGGCGCCGAAGGTCATCGTGCCCAGGCAGAGGTTGGAGACGGCGCAGCCACTGCGCCCGAGAGTTCGGTAGTCCATCCCTTGTTTCTACCCGCCCCGCCGACGTCGAAACGCAGGTATCGAAATCGGGCCTTCGAGTGTCCTCTCATGTGGCACCTATGGGGGGCGCCGCATGTCCAACGGAAGGGGCATTCATGCCTACCTCGAAGTCCGGGTCGTCGTCGCGCCGCGGCGGCGGATCGACCCGCAAGCGCGGCACCACCGCCGCAGCCTCACCGGAGTGGGAACCGGTCATCCGTGGCGCCGCCGGGATCATTCCCGGTGAGGTGCTGCTCACCCTCCAACCGGACGCCGCCGACGGCATGACCTCCTCGGTCCCACTGCACCCGGCCGGTGTCTTCGGCGCCGCCGAGAACCTCGGGGTCGACGACCTCGACGGGGTGCTCGCCGAGCTCGGCGCGCACGACATCACCCGGTTGGCCCCTTCGCCGGTCGGCATCGCCGGTGTGCTGGGCGCCGACGGCGGCGACCTCGGGCTGCTGGATGAGCCGAGCCACATCCTGAGCCGGACGTTCCGCGTACGGATCTCGTCCGAGACCGACGTCGACGACGCGGTCGCCCGCCTCGCGCAGGTCGACTCGGTCGAGCTGGCCGAACCCAACCGCTGGCGCGAGACGATGATCACCCCGAACGACCCGCAGTTCGCAAACCAGTGGGGACTGACCAAGATCAACGCCCCCGCCGCCTGGGACATCAGCACCGGTTCCGGCTCGGTGGTGGTCGGTGTCATCGACAGCGGGTGCGACCTCGATCATCCCGAGCTCGCCCCGCTGCTGGTCAACGGCTTCGACATGGTCGACCTCGGGACCAACCCGACGCCGCCGCCGGGCTGGCGTTTCGAGGGCGACTTCTCCGGCCGGGATGCGATCCCGGAGGATGAGGTCGGTCACGGCACGCACGTGGCCGGCACCATCGCCGCGCTGTCGAACAACGGCACCCAGGTGGCCGGGGTGGGGTGGCAGACCAAGATCATGCCGGTCAAGGCACTGACCCGGATGGTCCGGATCAGTGACGGCCGGGTGTCGGGTGTCGGATCCTCCGCCGACGTGGCCGCGGCGGTCCGCTGGGCCGCCGACAACGGCGCCCACGTGATCAACATGAGCCTCGGCGCCGACGCGTCGACGAGCGTGGAGAGCAGCGCGATCGCGTACGCCATCGGCAAGGGCGTCGTCATCGTCGCCGCCATGGGCAACGACGGGACCGCCAACCCGTCCTACCCGGCCGCCTACCCCGGCGTGGTCGCGGTCGGTGCCGTCGACAGCGCGGACAAGAAGGCGTCGTTCTCCCAGACCGGGTCCCACATCAGCTTGGTCGCACCCGGGGTGGGCATCCTGTCCACCTACCTGGCCGGGGGCACGACGACCATGTCGGGCACCTCGATGGCCACCCCGCACGTCGCCGGCGTCGCCGCGCTCATCAAGGCCGTGAAGCCGAGCGCCACCGGAGCCGAGATCGCCGACATCCTGCGGGACACGGCTCGTCCGCTCAAGGACGCCGCCACCGACCCGGTGCCCAACGACGCGTACGGTCACGGCTGCCTGGACGCCCAGGCCGCGCTGGTCAAGGCCAGGGGTCCGATCCTCAAGCCGACGATCACGATCCGTCTCCGGACGCCGATCGTCGCCTGCCCACCCCGCACGCTGGTGATCAGCCAGTGCCAGCCCCCGGTCTCGGTGTTCCAGCAGTTCTGTCCGCCCCACACGATCACGATCAACGAGTGCGGACTGCCGATCACCAGGAACCCAGCGATCTGCCCGCCGGTGACGATCACCCGCCCGCCGATCACGGTCGCCTGCCCGCCCACCACCTTCCCGACCACGATCCGGACGGTGCCCACCCAACCGATCAACCGGGGGGCCGCGGCGGGCTACGACCCGTACGGGGTGCTCGGTGAGACGTCGGCGGGTGATGACGACGCGTTGACGGCGACCTACCAGGCCGGCTACGAGGCCGGGTACGCCGCGGCGGCGGCCGAGCTCGGTGCGACCGCGGGCGGTCCCACGTCGGAGGGCGGGGGCGGCGAGGATGTCCAGGCGGCTCCCGGGGATGACGTCCTGCGACCCTATCCGCGGTCGTTGCTCTACTACTGCCCACGGACCGTCACCGAGCCGTCGTGCTTGGTGATCAGGACGGTCATCCGCTGGCAGTGTGGACCGAGGACCGTCGGCACCCCGTGGTGCCCGATCGATGGCCCCGTCACCTGGCGCACCATCCCGCCGACCACCCCGTACCTGCAGCCCGGCCCCGGTGGGTACGGCGAGGAGTGGGGTTACGACCCGTACGGCCAGAGCCCCTTCCAGGGCTGAGTCGATGCCGACGCGCGCGGCCGCACCCTCGGGTGCGGCCGCTCCCCTGGCCGCCGCCGACAGCTCGGCACCGGTGTCCGCCCTGCTCGAGGTGGGTCTGCTCGACGAGATCGGCGCGATCGGCGCCCGGGTCGACGACATCTCGCGGGCCCATCCGGTCTGGCGGGTCGCACTCGCCGACGGCCGCCGTTGGGTGGTCAAGGCGGGCATCGGGCACGGCGGACCGGATCTGGCCGTCGAGTGCTTCGTCTACCGGATGACCTGGTGGTGCGAACCGCTGGCCGCCGCCCTGCCCGTGCCGCTGGCGGTGGACGAGGACCGCCAGCTGCTGGTCCTCTCCGACGTGGGCGGTGCGGACGGGACCGGATCGTTGGCCCAGCAGGTGGGGTTCCCCGCGCTCTTCGGGGTCGGCGGAGCCGTGCCGAGAGACGCGGTCTCGACCGTGGCCCCGACCACGACCCGTGCCCTGGGCCGGACCGTCGGCGCCCTGCACCGGGCCACGGCGGGCTTCCCACTGCCGCCGGCCCCGCCACCGCTGGTGCTTGGGCTCGTCGGTCGCACCGACCGGGCGGCCGATCGCGGCTCCCTCAGCGCGCCGGTCCGCGGCGCTGCGACCACTCTGGACGGCAGCCCGCCGGTTGTGGACGCCGTGGCGGAACTGCGGCGACCGGTGGCCGGGTGTCTGGTCAACCACGACCTCAAGTGGGACAACGTGGTGCTGACCGGACCGACGCGGCGCCCCGTCCTGCTGGACTGGGAGCTGGCCGGACTCGGCGACCCCGCCTGGGATCTCGGTTCCCTGCTGGCCGAGCACCTCGTTCGGGCGCCGCGACTGGATGACACCGGACGAGCCCTGCTCGACGGCTACCGGGACGGGGCCCGCCTCCGCACCGACGTTCTGCCGACCTTCGCCCGCCGCGTCGTCCTGGCCGCCGGTCTGCGGATCGCCCAGCTCGCCCTCGAGGTGGCCTATACCCCGTACGCCGGAGACGGCGACGCCGTGACCCGGCTGACCGAACGGACCGAGGCCGTGCTCGCCACCGCCACCCCGATGACCGAGGAGGTCCTCCGATGCCTCTCGTGAGCTCGCCCGGGGAGGTCGGGGCGGTCGACTCCTCCCCCACCACCCGAGAGGCCCGGGCCCTTGCCGACGTCCGTGACGCGCTGAGACTCGTCGCCGGGGACTCCCGTGCCCGTCAGCTGCTGAGCGAGACCGCTGCGGAACCGGACCCCGAGGGCTTGCTGGCCAGCTGGCTCTACGGCCGCTGGTGGTGCGGTCCCGCTGCTCCCACAGATCCGACTCCGCCGAGTCAGCGCGCCGCGGCCCTGGGCGGCGCCCGGCTGGAGGCCGCCCGCCGGACTTCTGCGCCGACCTCGGCCGGCTGGCTGGTGCTGGCGGCGGTCGGCGACGTGCTGGTCGCCGCCCGCCACGACGGGCGGATCCGGATCGACACCCACGCCGTCGTCGCGTCGTCTCGCCCCGGCCGACCCGCGCGGCCCGGCGATCTGGTCACGCTGCAGCACGGCAGCTCGAGTCTCGATCCCTCGGCTGCCTGGTGGTGGGCGCACGCCGGGCGGGCCGACGACCTGGCCGACTCCGCGCTCGACCGGTGGTACGTACACGCGCGCGGGCTGGCGAGTGCGTGCGCGGTCGTGCCGCTGCTGCTGGAGGTCGCGACCGAGGTGGACTGTCCGCTGTCGCTCAAGTGCCCACCGGTGGAGCAGGGGTACGGTCGCCGCGACGCGCTGGTCGCCTACCTGCCGCGCGATGCCTCCCGGCGGGCCGAGACCGCCCTCCGACAGCGGGCCCGCCCGCTCGGTGTGCTCCTCGAGCCCGACGTCCCGCCGTGCACCCGCCGACTGCTGCCGGGCGTGGCACAGGCCGAAGACCCCGGTGCGCGGGATGGCGAAGCAGCACGATCCGACACCGGAGTCAGCTACGGCCAGCTGCGCTGCAGTCAGGTGGCCGCCCTGGCGGCCAGACTCTCCGGCCGTTCGATCTCCGACCGGTCGCTCACGGCGGCGCTGGCGGATCTTGGGATGGACACGTACGCGATCGAGAAGGTACGCCGATGATCGAGGGGCCCTTCGACTCGGAGTACGCCGCCGCGGCCCGCCACCTCGCGGAGCGCCTGCAGTCGCTGGCCACGCCCGGTCCGGGCGGTGCACCGGTCTGGTCCGGCGATGACGTCGACCCGGCCCGCTCGACCGAGCAACGGGTTGTTCTCACCCACGGTCGGCTGGACGACGGGCTCCTCACCGGACGGACCGGGATCGCCACGACGCTTGCCGCCTGCGCTCGGTTGCCCGGCGGCCGCGCCGAGTGGTCCGACCTGGCCGGACGGGCGCTGGGTTCGGCGGTCCGGATCGCCCTCGACGCGACGCCGGAGCCCGGTGGTATCGGCTGGTCGAGTGGCTGGCTCGGCACCGCCCGGGCCGCTGGTCTGGTCGGGCACTGGACCGGCGATGGTGCGCTGGTCGACGCCGGCCGCAGCCTGGCCGGTCGGGCCGTGCAGGTGCTCGCCCGTGCGCCCGAGGTGTGCCCGGACTATCCCGACCTGCTCGACGGCTGGGCCGGGCATCTGACCGCGGTGCTGGCCGCCGAGGTCGAGCCCAGCCTCGAATCGACCCGCGACGCGGCGGCCGCGGTCCTGCTCGAGCGCCTGCTCCCGTTTGCCGACGACGGATCGCCGGTGGGCGGTCCGGTGAGTTGGCCGATGGCCGGCACGGGGCCGGCCGTGATCGGTCTGGCCCACGGCGGCTCGGGTATCTCGTGTGCGCTGGCCGGCGCTCGGGCGGTCGGTCTCGCCACCGACGAGCCGCTGGCCGCGCTGATCGCTCGCACCGTGCGGTGGGAGGAGGGCCACTTCCGCCCCGAGAGCGGCGGCTGGCCCGATCTGCGCAGCGATGCCGACGTACCGGGCCTGGCCTGGTGCCACGGAGCCCCGGGGGTGGGTATCGCGGCGGCCTACCGCATGCTCGCGGGCACACCCGAAGGCGCCGAGCTCACCTTCGCGCGGGCGAGCCGGATGGTGCACGCGCACGGCTCGCCGAACGGCACGGCCTCCTTCGACGGCACCCTCTGCCACGGGCTGGCGGGACTCGTCGAGCTGCACCTGCTCGGCGCGGAGGCGTGGCCGAGTGCGGGTCGAGAGCATCTGGCGGCCGCCCGGACCCTGGCCCGACACCTGACGCGGGCGGGCAGGTCGGGTCCGGGCTGGGTCTGCGGGGTCCGTGGCGGCCGGACGCCGAACGTGCTCACCGGCCTGGCAGGCGTCGCGTACACGCTCGTGCGCTGTCATGATCCGGCGCTGGCGCCCAGCCTGGCCCATCCGGGCCTGCCGTCCCGTGTACCGTCGCCGGCCGCCTGACCCTTCCGTACGTCCGCGACAAGGTCGACGATGGCACCATGTCGACCCGCGTTCTCGTGACCCTGCAGCCCGACGCCAGCCCCGAGCAGGTGGCCGACGCCCTGACGGGCCTGGGCGCGATCGAGGTCCAACCACCGCAACCCGAGCTGCCGGGCGTCTGCATCGCCACCGTCGACGAGCAGCAGCACCCCCCGGCCGCGTGGGCGACCGAGGCCGGTCGGCTCCCGGGCGTGGCCGGGGCCGAGGTCGATCAGCTCCGCTGGAGCCTGTAACCCCGGCCCGGCCCGTGGGCCGAAGGAGCCGATCAGCAGGCGACCGGGGTTCCGTCGGCGATCTTGTCCTGCGACCGGCTGTCGAACAGCAGCGGGATCAGCCCTCGGGTCGGCTGCGCCAGGGTGACGTAGCGACCGTCGGCGTTGTTGCGACTGGTGATCCCGTGCAGCGCCAGGGTGGACCGGACGTCGGTGAAGGTCGCCGTCGACAGCTGGCAGCCGCACATCGGCTTGGGCTCCACCTGGGACGCGCTGGTCGGGATCATGTCGTCCTGGCCCGCGAAGTAGATGACACCGTCGCCCGCCCGGCCCATCTCGGTGTTCCGCGTCGCGGCCGCGGCGGTCTCGCGCTGCAGCAGGTCGCGGTTCTCGATGACCATCTGCACCGAGCCGACGGCGCTCGCGTAGTTGACCTCGACCCGGCGTCGGTTGAGCAGCGACGGATCGGCCTCCTCCGCGTCGTCCAGGGCCTCGCTGGCCGTCTCCGACTGCATCCCCGCGACGTTCACCAGACCGGCGTAGTTGCGGAGGATCCGCGCCTGGCCGTCACCGGCGACCTGACGGAACGGCTCCCCGTCCTTCACCAGCTGACCGTAGATCCCGGACGTGTAACCCAGGCTGGTCACCTGCGCCGAGGAGTACTTCTCACTCATCTGCTGAGCCAGATCGTGCATGATCGGGTCGACGTTCCGGTTGCGCGGCCACAGGTGCAACAGATCGGTGTCGTAGAACTCGCTGGGACCGAACTCGTGCAGGTCGTTGAGCACATCAGGCTTCCAGTCCCGGATGATCTTGGCGATCGCCCGTGCCTCCGGGGTGTCGAGGGCCATGTAGTCCCGGTTCACGTCGACGCCCTCGGCGTTGCCCCGGGTGTCGGCGACCCAACCGTCCGGGTTGGGGTTCACCAGCAGGACGGTGGTCCGCTCCAGGAACCGGCCGAGGGTGGCGTCGGTGGTGAAGGCCAGGTCCTGCGCCCTTCGGTGGATCCGCGACGGCCTCGTTCACCGCCACCAGCGCCATCGATGTTGCGAGTCCTGCGGCCACCATGGCGGCCATCAACCTTCGTCTCACCCTCAGTCCTTCCGACTGAAGCCCCGCAGCACCTGAAGGATCCTGTGCGGCGCGGCGTCTGGTCCCCGAGCTGAAGGACACCCGACGCCGTACGCAGCCGAACATTCCGTCACTCGACGGCATCTGCCACACCCGACCCCGAGCGCGGCCGAACACTCCATCGAGTGACGGAATGTTCAGAGTCGGAGCAGGCAGAGGTGGCAGGAAGCGTCGGCGCGGTCAGTGCGTGGGTGCGCCCGGCCGGTCGGGACGCGGCGCGGGGGCGTAGGCCTCGTGGTAGATGTCGGGCTCGAGGTAGAGCGCGGTGACCATCGGTTCGGCGGCACGGACGGCGACTTCCGCTGCGTCGATCGTGTCGGCCACCTCCTGCGCCGACGAGGCCGCCCGTACGCCGATCTTGGCGGCGACCAGGATCTCCTCCGGTCCGAGGTGCAGCGTCTTCATATGGATGACCCGTTCGACCCCGGAGACCCCGGCCAGGGCGCTCTCGATCCGACCGACGGCCTCCGGGGTCGCGGACTCACCGAGCAACAGGCTCTTGGTCTCGATCGCCAAGGTGATGGCCACGGCGACCAGCAGCAGCCCGATCATGGCCGTGCCGATCACGTCGAAGATGCCGTTGTGGGTGATCAGCGTGAGCCCCACGCCGAACAGCGCGAACAGCAGGCCGAGCAGCGCGGCGAAGTCCTCCAGCAGCACCACCGGCAACTCGGGCGCCTTGGCCGCCTTGATGAAGCGCGCCCACGACTGGCGCCCCTTGGTCTTCGACGACTCCCGGATGGCGGTCCGGAAGGAGAAGGACTCGGCCACGATCGCCAACCCGAGCACCAGCAGCGGTACCCACCACCACGAGCTCTCCAGCAGGCTGTTGGGATGCCCGGAGTGGACCTCCTCGAACTTGTGGTACGCCTCGTAGAGGGCGAACAGGCCACCGACGGTGAACAGCACGATCGAGACGATGAACGCGTAGATGTAGCGCTCGCGGCCGAAGCCGAAGGGGTGCTCGGGCGTCGCTGCCCGCTGCGCCCTCTTGCCGCCGATCAGCAGCAGCGCCTGGTTCCCCGAGTCGGCCACGGAGTGGATCGCCTCGGCCAGCATCGACGACGCCCCGGTCAGGGCCCAGGCCCCGAACTTCGTCACGGCGATGAACAGGTTCGCGGTCAGCGCGGCGACGACGGCCCGGGTTCCACCTTCGGTACTCACCCTGAACCACCCTCGGTGCTCATCAGCCGGCCAGGTAGCGGCCGAGTCCGACGGCCAGGTAGACGGAGGCGTACATGCCGGTCTGCAGCAGGGTGGCGTAGCGCTCGACGTCGGAGCCGCTGGCGTGCTGGATCACGCAGACCCGGATGTCGTTGCGTTCGGCGGTGGCCTTGAGCCGCGCCTCGGCCGTGCGGATCGGCGACTCCGGATTGCCGTCGTCCAAGATCACCAGCGCCGGGCGCCGGTCGGCCGAGACCGCATCCTCGAAGGGGTCGGCGAACGGATCGTGGGGTTCGGCCGACTCGAGCACCGGGATCAGCTCGTCGGCGTCGGCGGCCAGCGCGGCCCGGCCGCTGCCGGCCCGCAGCGCCTCGGCGACCCGACGGCTGGCGCGGGCCGCCAGCACCGAACCGCCCCAGACCAGCGGCTGTGCCTCGGCCAACCCGGTGGCCAGGTCCTTGGCCGGGTTCTCCGCCACATCGGTGTACGGCGAGCAGTCGGTGGCCACCTGGTCCATCGCGTCGGCCACCCGCCACGGGTCGACCTCGGGTCCCAGCTGCATCCGGTGCAGCGCGGCCAGGGAGACGATCGCCGCGGCCAGCGGGTCGGCGGTCGCCGTCGGCAGCAGGATGGTCGAGCTCGAACCGGCGTGATCGGCGATGGTCGACGCAGGTGGGCAGGCGATCAGGAGCTGCGCCCCCCGGCGTACGGCCTCGTGCACGGTCGCCACCAGGGCGGGCGAGCTGGCCTCGCTGGCCATCACCACCACGACGTCGAGTGCACCGACCCAGCCGGGCAGACCGTAGGCGGGCCAGGCGACGAACGGGACCGGGCAGACCGGCTCGAGCATGGCGCGGATGAACCGGGCCTCGCTGCCGGCCGTGATCACCGCCCGGGGGCGGTCGAGCTGGCCGATCTTCAGCAGCGGCTCCTCCGCCTCACCGATCTCTCGCCGCAGCCGCGCTCCCGCCTCGGCGAGTCGCCGCAGGGCGACGTCGGCCCTGCGCAGGGCCTGCTGGTCCTCCAGCCACGCATCGTCGAACATCGGTCAGGGACGCTCGTCGCCGTCCGCGACCGGCCCGTCGGTCGCCGAGGACCGCGCGGAACCGAGCGAGGCGGCAGAGCCGGCGGAACCACCGGACACCGGCTCCGCGGATGCGGCCGAGGAGGCCGAGCCACCCGGCAGATCGGGACCCGGGCGGCGCGCCTCGTCGATCAGCAGCACCGGGATCCCCTGCCGCACCGGGTAGGCCAGGCCACAGTCCGTCGCCAGGCAGACCAGCTCGTCGCGATCGTGATCGACCGCCAGCGAGCCGTGGCAGTTGGGACACGCCAAGATGTCGAGCAGCTCGGGCGCCAGGTCGATGGCCATGCAGTCTCCTCCGTCGGGGAAGGTCGGTGTGCGACCCTCCAGTTCTACCGCACGGTCACGCGCGGATGATGGCCAAGGCCTCGTCCCGCAGGGCGTCGACCTGCTCGGCGGTCGGCGCCTCCACGTTCAGCCGGAGCAGCGGCTCGGTGTTGCTCGCCCGGACGTTGACCCACCACCCGTCACCGGTGAGCGTGAGCCCGTCGATCCGGTCCGGCACGGCCCGGCCGCCGAACTGGGCTTCGAGGGTCCGCAGGATCGGCTCGACCTCGGCGACGGTGGAGTTGATCTCTCCCGAGGCGGCGAACAGGCTGTACTGCGCGACCAGCTCCGACAGCGGCACGTCCGTCTCGCCGACGGCCGCCAGCATGTGCAGCGCCGCCAGCATGCCGGTGTCGGCCCCCCAGAAGTCCCGGAAGTAGAAGTGTGCGGAGTGCTCCCCGCCGAACACCGCAGCGTGCTCGGCCATGGCCGCCTTGACGAAGGTGTGCCCCACCCGCGTGATCACGGTCCGGCCACCGGCCGCGGCCACCAGCTCCGGCACCGAGTGCGAGGTGATCTTGTTGATCACGATGGTGCCGCCCGGGTCACGCGCCAGCTCGCGGACCGCGATCAGCCCGGTGATGGCCGACGGTGAGACCACCTCACCCCGCTCGTCGATCACGAAGCAGCGGTCGGCGTCGCCGTCGAACACCACCGCCAGATCGGCGCCGTGCTCGCGCACCGCCGCCTGCGCGTCGACCAGGTTGGCCGGCTCCAGCGGGTTCGGCGGGTGGTTCGGGAAGCTGCCGTCCAGGTCCAGGTAGAGGCCGAGGATCTCCAGGTTCTGTCCGGCCAGGACGGCCGGGGTGGTCAGCCCACCCATCCCGTTCCCGGCGTCCACCACCACCTTGAGCCGACGGATACCGGACAGGTCGACCAGTGACAGCAGGTGCTCCGCGTACGCGCCGAGCAGGTCCTGCTCGCTCCGGTGGCCCGGCCGGACGGCCGGCGTCGCCCCCTCCGCCAGCGCGCGCTCACGGATCGCCACCAGGTCCTCCGGCTCGACCGGCCGTGCCCCCGGGTGACAGAACTTGACGCCGTTGTAGGTCCCGGGATTGTGGCTGGCGGTGAACATCGCCCCGGGCAGCCCGAGCGACCCCGAGGCGAACCAGAGCCCGTCGGTGCTGGCCAGCCCGATGTCGACCACGTCGGCCCCACGGCTCAGCACCCCCTCGGCGAAGGCGGCGGCGAGCTCGGGACTGGTCGTCCGCATGTCCCGGCCCAGCACCAGGGCGCCCGCACCGTCGGCGATCTCGAAGACGTCGGCGCTGGCCGCGCCGATGGCGAAGGCACCGGTCGCGTCCCACTCGGGGTCGGGGCCGGTGGCGATGCCCCGGATGTCGTTGGCCTTGAAGATGCGCGCGTGGATCATGGTCCGCTGATCCTAAGCGGGTTCGGGCGGTCAGGCGTCCGGATCCGCGAGCACGGTGAGGTGACCTCGGCGACCCAGCTCGACGATGCCGGACCGGTGCTCCTGGGTTCGCGGCTCGGCCGTCCCCGCCGGCACCGGCTGATCGTAGGAGAATCCGACCTCCCGGACCGCGTCCGCGAGGGCGAGCAGGTCGTCGACATTGGGCTCCTGCTCCGCCGACGCCTCCAACCGGATCACCTCCCACCCGCGCGGGGCGGACAGGTTCTGCGCATGCTGGTGGCACAAGTCGTAGCCGTGGGGCTCGTTGCGCGCCGCCAACGGGCCGAGGACGGCGGTGGAGTCGACGTACACGTACGTCAGCGTCGCCACCGCAGCACCCGGGCAGCCTGCTCGCGAACACCGCCGTGACACCACGGCCGAGACGCTACCCGCGGGTTAGAGTGCACGCCATGTCGACTCGCCGCAGGGACCGTCACCAGCGCGGTCTGCGCGGGCCGCTCGCCCTGCCCAACCCGTACGGAGGTCGGGCTCGGCCACCGCGGCCCGCCGGTCGTGCCGACTTCTTCGACGACTCGGTGCACTCAGCGGTCGACCGGATCGCGGTCGTCTGCCCGGACGCCCTGGTGGGCGTCACCTTCGGGATCGAGGACGTGCCCGCGCTGCCGCCGTCCTGGGCGGGTGACCGGGTCCCGCTGGCCGCGGCCGTGGAGGCCGACGCCGAGCGGATGGCGCAGGTGGTCGTCTACCGGCGACCCCTGGAGCACCGCGCCGCCAGTCGGCGGGGACTGCGGATCCTGGTCCACCGCACGATCGTGGAGCAGCTGTCGGCGCTGACCGGCCGTCCGATCAGCGACTTCGACGCCGAGGACGAGTGAGAGTCGTCAGCGGCCGACGGTCGGGTCGAACTCCACCTGCGGCGCCCGGCCGGCGACGTCTGGTGAGGTGACCGGCACCGTGGCCACGCCGGCGATGCCGCCCGAGGACGCGAGGAACGTCACACCACCCATCACGGTGGCGTCCGGCGGGACCGACACCACGAGGTAGGCGGCCTCCCCCACATCCAGTCGGCGGGTCGCTGTCGCGTGCGGGACCAGCAGCACGTCGTCGTCGTCGATCTTGACGCCGTCGTAGCCGTACACCTCGAAGGTCAGGGCGACGTCGCCGTCGCCGCCGTTGCTGAGCACGAGCTCGGCCTCGGTCTTGTCGAGATGGACCAGCGGCACGACGCCGGTCCGCACGATCGGCGCGGTGGCGGATGGGACGGCGAGGTCGGGCAGCGCCTCGGTGCCGATCGCCTCGGCGAGGACCGAGCCGGTCACCGGCTGGTCGCTCGTCAGCTGGATCCCCGCCGCGGCCCCGGCCAGCCCGGCCGCCACCGAGATCTCCGCGGTGCTCTCCGGCGGCACCTCGAGCTTCTCGGCACCGGCCGGCGCGAAGGCTCCGTCGACGCCGAGCACCATCACCGACACCGTGGCCCGGTCGCCACCGGGATTGGCGACGACGAGGGTCCGGGAACCGGCGCCCTCGGGGATCCCCGGGATGACGACGGATCGCGCCGGGGCGACCGCGGCGAGCTGCCAGTCCGCGCCGGTGGGCTCGAAGTCGACGCTGCGTCGGTCCAACGCCACGGCTGACACGCGACCCGTGCTGGCACGGACCGAGACGGTGAGTGGTCCGTCGACGGTGACCAGGGTGTCCAACGAGACCGTACGGCTGCTGCCGCCGTCGACGACCAGACCGGGGCTGCCCGGCACGACGACCAGACCGTTGCGTCCGAAGAACCGCAGATCCACCTCGGCCTGGCCGGCGTCGGGGTTGGTCAGCACCAGATCCGTCCGGTACGTGGCGCTGGCTCCGACGCCGACGAACCAGTGCTCGGTGGCCGGCGCCGCGCAGGTGGCCGCCATCAGCCCGGACTGGTCGCCCTTGGTGGCGCGGCTGGTCACCATGCCGCTGCCGGCGGAGGCCATCACACCCTCGCCGGTGAGCACGACCGGCGTGTCGGGGGCGGTCTGCTGGTCGCCGAAGCCCTGCCGGTCGACCGTCAGCAGCGGCGACGTCGACCCGATCGGGGTGCCGGTCAGCGTGCCCTCCCGACCCGGCGCCTTGCGGACGGCGACGGCCGAGACGGTCGCGGTGGCGTCGGCGGCCGGCGAGGTCGTGCAGACGGTGGTGGTGCGCCCGACGAGGGGCGACTGGCTGGGCTTGAACGGTGCTGCTTCGGGTCGGATCAAGGTGCCGCCGACCGCCACCAGGGCGACGGCCACCAGGGCGACGCCGACGGTGAGCAGCCGCCGCAGGGTGCTGGCCGGGGTGCGGCGGGCGGCGGGGCTCACTGCGCTCGACCTCCCACGAACGCCGCACGCCGCGCGGTGCGGACGGGATCTCGCACCTCCGGACGCCGGATGCCCGGCGCTGCCAGGACCAGCCCGACCGCGACCACGACACCTTGGCCGATGAGCAGCCACAACGTCGGCGAGGCGAGGTGGAACGACACCGTTCCGCCGCCGGTCGGCAGCTGGAAGGCCTGCTGCCACCCCTGGGTCACCGGCGTCAGAGCCACACCGTCGGAACTCGCCCGCCAGCGCGGGTCGGCCGCTTCGCCCAGCCGGAGCTGCCGATCGGCACCACCCGGCGGGACCACCGGCGGCAGTGACTCGACGCCCGTGGCCTGCTCCCCCTCGGCCACGGTGACCCGGGTGACGGCCGGTTGCAGCTGCCAGACCGTGGCCGTCTCGCTCCCACTGGCCGTGCCCAGCGCCGGCGTGTTGTCGATCCGCGCGATCTCCTCGGTGGTCGCGCCGGTCACCCACACGTACCCGATGCCGAGGTTGCGCAGCTGAGGGGCGATGTCGGAGTCGGCCGTGCCGGCCACGAGCCGCTGGACCAGATCGCCGACCTGGTCCGGCGCCGCCGTCGAGCCGCCGAAGGCGAAGCCACGATCCGCGTCCCCCGACCGCAGCTGGTCGCCGGAGACGACCGAGTAGTGCACCTCCCCGGCGGGCGCCGTGGCGTGTTGGAGGTCGATGGCGAGCACCCGCACTCCCGCATCGGACAGCATCGCGTTCTGCAGGTACGGCGGCAGCGCATCCAGTCGCTGCCGGTCGATCGGTCCGGCCGCCCCGGCCCAGATCCACCACCCGGCCGAGCCCAGCACGGTGAGGACCACGAGCAGTCCGGCGATCACGCTCGTGGGCTGCTGCCAACCGAAGCTGCGCTCGTGCAGCTCGGCGGCGAGTCCGTCCACGCCCACGGCGGCCGCCAGCACCAGGGCCCCGAAGGCGATCAGCAGGTAGGCCCCGGTCCAGGGACGGATCTCGGTGCCCGTCGGTGGCACGGCGACGACCAGCCGACTCAGCAGGACCGCACCGAGCAGGCCGGTCACCGCGGCCACCCAGGAGCCGACGACCACCGCCCCCCGGGGGCGGCGGGACAGCCCGACGACGGCTACCACCCAGATCGCTCCGAACGCCATCGCACCGAGCCACAGCGGCGGGAGGCCGGGACCGACCTCTCGCCCGATCAGCAGCTCCCAGACCTCGGGCGCCGCACCGGCGGCGACGAGCGCGGCGTCCGGTCCGGCGAACAGCCGGCCCGGAAAGGCGATCAGCGCGGGCCACCACGGTGCCCAGACCAGCAGCGGCAGGCCCACGGCCAGACCGATCCGGCCGACCTTGCGGGGCGTCCGCCGCAGCCAGACGGCCCCGACCGCACCGAGCACGATCGCGACCAGGATCAGGGAGGGCTCGAACGCGGTCAGCCCGACGAGCACCACACCGGCAGCCCAGCCACCCCGCCACGCCTCGGGAGCGCGGGGGCGGCGCTGCACCAGGCCGCGCACGGCCAGCACGAGCATCGGCAGCAGGACAGCGACGACGCTGAGGGCCAACCGTCCCTGGTTGGTGCCGCCGAGCAGAACCGGCAGCAGGGCATAGGCGACAGCAGCGCAGATCCGTACCCGACGATCGTCGACGGTCGTCCGGAGCAGTGGGTAGACGGCGAGGTAGGCCAGCGGGACGACACCCAGGAGCAGGGCGGAGACGAGCCACTCCGGTTGACCGGCCAGGATGGTCGAGCCCAGCGCCATCAGGGCCAGCCACGGCGGCGGCGCCACGCCCGGGGCACCGGGAATCGGGCTGGCAGCCGACTGCCACAGCTCACTCAGCCGATCCGGAGCCGGCAGCAGAGCCGGGGCGTCCAGGTGACCGAATCCGAACAGGGAGCGGGCGGCGACGAGGCTCGCCAGCAGGAGCAGTCCGCCCACGATCACCATGGGCACGAGCAGCGGGTGGTTGGAGCGATCCTCACCGACGGTGGAGAAGTCGTCACCGGTCAGCTCGTCCAGCGTCGCGGCCTCGGAGTCGCCGGCCAGCTCGCGGTAACGATCGGAGACCGTGCCGGTCAACGACTCGACGGCGAGGCGCAGACTCCACCACCAGGGCGGTCGCAGGGTGGAGATCAGCTCGGCGCTGTCGTTCTCGGTTCGTCGCTGCCGCAGCCGCCGTCGGTAGGCCCGGATCCGGCCCGGGTGCGTGACCAGCCAGCCGAGGGTGGCCAGCTCGTCACGAGACCGGGCTGGAGCCTTGCCGACCAGGTAGCCCAGGGCCCGGATCAGGCAGTCCAGGACGAGTCGCAACCAGGTGAACGGCAACCGCCAGGTCTGTGCGTGACCGGCGATCAGCAGCAGCCCGAGCTGCTGGTCGACGCGATCGGGGTGCCGTCCGCCGGCGCCTCGCGGCCGGAGCCCGGCCCGCCCCACCTGGCGGTGCACCATCTCCGCGCGCGGAGTGGTGACGACCCGGAGACCACGGGCCGTCGCCCGCCACCCCAGCTCGACCCCGTCCCGGAAGCAGGGCACGTCCGGGTCTAACCCGTCGAGGGCCTCCCAGTCGGCGAGCCGCAGCAACATCCCGCAGGTGGAGACACCGAGGTGCTGCTTCGGCTGGTCGCGCTGTCCCTGGTCGACCTCGCCGAGATCGAGACCGAGCTCGCGGCGACCCGTCCGGGCGATCGTCACCCCGACCTCGCTGATCTGATGACCGGCGCCGTGACGACGCCGCGGAAACACCAGCTTGGGACCGGTGATGTCGACGCCCGGGTCGGTGACCACGTGTCCCAGCAGCTGCTGGAGGGAGTCGGCCGCCGGGACGGCGTCGTCGTGCAACAGCCAGAGCCAGTGATCCCGCCCGGGGCCGGCCGGCCCGGGTGGCCTGATGTCGGCCTCGGCGGCCAGCGCCGCGACCACGCCAGCACCGAAACCGCCGTGCGGAGGTCCGGTGACAACGGCGTCGAGCAGTCCGTGGCGCTGCGCCCGCTCGAGCAGTTCGACGGTGTTGTCGCGGCTGCCGTTGTCGACCGCGATCAGCCGGTGGGGCTTGTGGGTGAGTCGGGAGAGCCCGGCGAGGGTCTCGGGCAGCCAGGCCTCGGCGTCCAGGGTGACCAGCACGGCGGTGACGACGCAGTGGGAGACATCCGGCGGGGCGGCAGCATCGTGGCGATCGGCCAGCCAGGCCCAGCGGTCGGCTTCGTCCTCGACGTGCGGGACCCGCAGGTCGTCCCAGCTGTCGGCCGTCGCCTGCCGGAGCGGGCGCCCCTCACTCACCTCGTCGTCCATGAGTGTCGGGAGAACCTCGCGAGAGTCGTACGGCAGATGATGCGGCCCGCGCTCAGGCGCAGGGCGACGACCACTGTATGCGAACTCGCGAAGAGTCCCGCATTCTCTCGACCGGGGCCACGGCTCGACGCCATCCGCCGGCAGACGACTGGGGAGGGTCCGTCTGCTCGCGGCCGCGGATCAGACCGCGCGCTTCTTCAGCTTGCGTCGCTCGCGCTCCGACAGCCCGCCCCAGATGCCGAATCGCTCATCGTGGCCGAGGGCGTACTCCAGGCACTCCGAGCGGACGTCGCAGGACAGGCAGACCTTCTTCGCCTCCCGCGTAGAACCGCCCTTCTCGGGGAAGAAGGCCTCCGGATCCGTCTGTGCGCACAACGCTCGCTCCTGCCAGCTCAGCGCGCCTTCGTCGACCTCAGCTTCTTCGTGCTCCATGTGTTGCCTCCTCGACCCCGGGTGTCATTGCCTGCCGAGGGGTTCGCGGCCCCACCGGCGATCATGCGTCGACCGAACGACCTCCCCCGGCGCTCCCGCGGCGTCGGTGCTGGTCACGATCGAACAACATGGGTGAAATTACACGCCCGTAAATGCACCCAAGTCAAGGCCGAGTTTGGTATTGGGCCCGTTTGCCCCCACGGCCGGCATGCGATAAGGGCCCGCCCATTGGTGTGACCGGCGTACATTTCGCGGCCCAAGTGCCCCCGCGCTCAGCGCAGATCGTCGTCCTCGGCGGCGGTGAGCCCGGGGACTTGGGTCGGAGCGGGGGCCTGGGTCGGAGCGGGGGCCTGCGTCGGAGCGGGAGCCCAGGAGCCGCGCCCCACCGCACCTGCGCTCGCCGGCGGATCCGACCAGGACAGTCCCGGCTGCCCCTGAGCGGCGTCGTCGGCGGTCAGCCAGACGGCGCCGGTCGCCTCGTCGGCCTGCCAGGCGGCCGGCAGCCGCTCGGGAGCCGCTGTCACGGCGGGGACGTCCTCGTCGCTGTCCCCCGCCGACGTCGTCAGCGCGGACAGCGCGCCAGTCGGCGCGCGCGCCGCTGCGGTTCGGCGCACGGCGAGGACGACCGCCCCGAGGGCGGCCACCGGCACGGCGAGCCGGAGCAGTCCCTCGACCACCATCAGCACGAACCCGGTGTCGGGGGTGGGCCGGGCGGTGAGCACCACCACGTTCGCTCCGGCCAGCACGACCCAGCCCAGCACGGTCAGCCCGATGATCACGACGCCGGCCAGCGAGATCGCCCAGGCGTGCGGACTCGGCGCCGACGGCGGATCGTCGGACCCCGCGACCGTCACCGGGAACGAGCACCACAAGACGGCGGCCGCGGCCGCCAGCAGCAGCAGGTCGTCGCCGCCGGGGATCGCCCCGTAGAACCTGCCCGGATCGCCGAGGGCGAACGTCAGGCCGAGACCGACTCCCCGCACCACGAGCATCAGTCCGAGCGCGACCAGCAGCACGATCGCGAGCGGCTCACGCCACCGGTGCCAGGGCTGCATGCCGCTCACCCTAGTGCGCGACCCGTGGAACACTGGGCGCCGTGCAGGTGGTGGTGCTGGCCGGTGGTGTCGGGGGGTCGCGGTTCGTGGCGGGGGTGCGCCAGGCCTACCCGCAGGCGCGGCTGACGGTGATCGTCAACACCGCCGACGACATCACCCTGCACGGTCTGCGCATCTGCCCCGACCTCGACACCATGACCTACACGCTGGGCGGCGGGATCGACCCGGACCGCGGCTGGGGCCGGGCCGGCGAGACCTGGCGGGTCAAGGACGAGCTCGCGGCGTACGGGGTGGAGCCCACCTGGTTCGGTCTCGGCGATCTGGACCTGGCCACGCACCTCGCCCGGACGCAGCTGCTGGCCGCCGGGCTGCCGCTGTCCGACGTCACTCGTCGGGTCACCGCCCGCTGGCTGCGCCACGATCCGCTGCTCACGCTGCTGCCGATGACCGACGACACGGTGGAGACGGAGGTCGCGATCGCCGATCCCGAGGCTCCCGGCGGCCGACAGTGGCTGCACTTCCAGGAGTACTGGGTACGGCTGCGCGCCGCCCCCGACGCACTGGGCCTGCGGCGGACGGGGATCGAGTCGACCCACCCGGCCCCCGGGGTCGCCGAGGCCGTCGCCGCCGCCGACCTGGTGCTGGTCGCGCCCAGCAACCCGGTGGTCTCGATCGGCCCCATCCTCGAGGTTCCGGGCATCCGAGCTGCGCTGGTCGCCACCACCGCACCGGTGATCGGGTTCGCCGGCATCCTCGGTGGCGCGCCGGTGCTCGGGATGGCCCACCGGCTGCTGCCGGCCATCGGCGTCGCGGTCGACGCCGCGGCGGTCGGGCGCCACTACGGGGCACGCCCCGACGGGGTGCTCGACCTGTGGGTGATGGATCCCGCCGACGCCGACAGCGCCGCCGGGCTGGAGCGGGACGGTCTCCGGGTCGCCGTGACCGGGCTGATGATGAGCAGCCCCGAGGCCACCGCCGAATTCATCCGACTCGCCGTCAAGGCCCTTCCCCGCAGTCTGTGATGGTGCTGCTGTTCGCCCCCGACGGGATCGGGGAGGTCGGTCCCGGCACCGAGCTGGTCGCCGCCATCACCGCGGCGGTGGCTACCGACGTCCACGGTCCGCTGCGGCCGGGCGACATCGTCGTGGTCACATCCAAGATCATCAGCAAGGCCGAGGACCGGTACGTCGAGGCCGCGGACCGCGAGACCGCCATCACCAGTCAGGCCCGGTCGGTGGTCGCCCAGCGCGGCCCGATGCGGATCGTTCGGACCCACACCGGCCTCACCCTGGCTGCGGCCGGAGTCGACACCTCCAATGTCGAACCCGGCCGCATCCTGCTGCTGCCCGTCGACCCGGACGCCTCCGCCGAGCGACTGGCCGCCGGCCTCGGCGAGGCCGTCGGCGGTCAGGTCGGGGTGATCGTCTCCGACACCGCGGGCCGTCCCTGGCGGCTCGGTCAGACCGACCACGCGATCGGCGCGGCCGGGGTGCGGGTGCTCGCGGCGTACGCCGGCCAGCTGGACGGCTACGGCAACGAGCTCGCGGTGACCACGATGGCCCTGGCCGACGAGCTGGCCGCCGCCGCCGATCTGGTCAAGGGCAAGCTGGCCGGGCGACCGGTGGCGGTGCTGCGCGGGCTGGCCGAGCTCGTCGGGCCACAGCCCGCCGAGAGAGAGGGTGCGGCCGCGATCCTGCGGACCGGTCGCGAGGACCTGTTCAGCCACGGCTCCCGGGAGGCCGTGCTCGCCGCTCTCTGTCGCGCACTGGAGGTGCCGGAGGCGTACGCGGAGCTGGTCGGCGCCGACCCCGAGAGTGCCGCGGAGGCGCTGCTCGCGCAGGGGGCCGTGCCCGGGGATCCGGCGACGCTGATCCGTCGGCTGCTGGACGTCGCCCAGCACCTGGGCGGATCCGAGCCCACCGGATCGGCGGCTCCGCCGGGATAGACTCCCGGGGTTTGTCCGTTGTCCCGGGCAGCATCTCGCCCGACCACACGAGGAGATCCCGTGGCCAAGGAGCCCGCCAAGTCCTCCGGTGGTAACCGCCGCCAGAAACTGGCCGCCCTGGAGAGCCAGCAGAAGTCCGTGCAGCGGCGCCGTACGGCCGGCCTGCTGGTCATCTGCGTGGTGCTCGCGGCCGCCCTGCTGTCGTACCCGATCTACCTGGTGGTCAAGGACAGTCAGGCGAGCAGCGCCGCACTGGTCGATCTCGGCGTGGCGTCCGACGCGGCCGGCTGCGACCCGGCCGCGACGCACCCGGCCTCCGGTAACCAGAACCACGTCGCCGACGGCACCAAGGTGACCTACGACCGGACGCCCCCGGACTCGGGCCCGCACTACGCCTCGCCGGCGCCGTTCACCAAGCGCTTCTACACCACCGACGACCGCCCGGCGGTGGAGACCCTGGTGCACAACCTGGAGCACGGCTACACAGTGGTCTGGTATCGCGACAGTGCCCCGCAGGCGGACAAGGACGCCCTGGCGGCGATCGCGAAGACGTTCACTTCCGAGGACTACGACCCGAACCAGAAGTTCATCGCCGCCCCCTGGACCGAGGCCGACGGCGCGGGCTTCCCCGACGACAAGTTCGTGGTGCTGACTCGCTGGACGGCCGACCCGAGGAACCCGGCCGACACCACGAAGCAGCAGGGCGTCCGCCAGCCCTGCACCGCGGTGAGTGGGGCGGCCATCGAGTCGTTCATGCAGACGTATCCGTCGACGGCGTCCCCAGAACCCAACGGCGCTTGAGGATCAGGCGTACGTAGGGCCCAGCCGAGCCGTCACCTCGGCCACCAGCTCCTTCACCCGCTCGGACTCCCCCAGCGGGGCGACGACGGTGATCTGATCCGTCTGCACCATCACGGTGTCGGTCATCCCGATCACCGCGAGCAGCCGCCCGTCGTCGCACTCGTTCAGCACCAGGTTGTCCCGCGAGCCGACCACGACCGCCGTGCCACTGACGGCATTGCCGTGCTCGTCCCACGGCAGCTGGCGGCGCAGCGACGGGTAGCCCCCGACGTCGTGCCAGACGATCGGCAGCTGGACGGCCACGACGTGCGCATCGGTACGGCCCTGGGAGGCCGGCTCCATCACGGCGTAGTCGACGCTGATCCTGGCCAGCATCGGATAGATCTCGGCCAGTCGGCGGGGCTGGGCGGCGAGCTCGGTGACGAGGCGGTGGGTGTCCGGCAGCAGCTGGCGGAGCTGGTCGAGCACGGTCCGCGCCTGCCAGACGAACATGCCGGCGTTCCACCAGTAGTCGCCGGAATCCAGGTAGCTCTCCGCGGTCGATCGGTCGGGCTTCTCCTTGAACGCGAGCACCCGCCGCACGTCGGGGTGGCCGGCGAGGGCCTCCCCCTGGTGCAGGTAGCCGTAGCCGGTGTGGGCGGTGGAGGGCACCACGCCGAAGGTGACCAGCGCGTTCGGGTCGGCCTCGGCCACCTCGAAGCCCTCGCGCAGCGCCTGCTGGAACGCGGCGGTGGGCCGCATCACGTGGTCGGAGGCGACGACCGCCATCACGGCGTCCGGGTCACGCTCGGCCAGCACGGCCGCGGTCCAGGCGATGGCGTTCATCGAGTCGCGGCCCTCGGGTTCGCCGAGGATGTTGCCGGGATCGAGCTCGGGCAGCTCGGCGGCCACCACGTCGGCGTAGTCGGCGCCGGTGCACACCCACACCCTCTCAGGCTCGACCACGCCCTCCAGCCGCTCGTACGCGAGCCGCAGCAGACTCTGACCGCCGATGATGCGGAGCAGCTGCTTGGGCATGTCCCGGCGCGACAACGGCCACAGCCGCTTCCCCGAGCCTCCGGCCATGATGAGCACGTGACGCATCGCCACAGGTTAGCGGCCCTACGATCACGGTCATGCAGTTGATCTCGGAGCGGCTCCGCCGACGCACCGCCCGCGCCGGTGCGGATCCGTTGCTCACCTACTACGACCTCGGCACGGGTGAGCGGACCGAGCTGTCCGCCGTCACCGTGTCGAACTGGGTGGACAAGACCTGCCACCTGCTGACCGACGAGTACGGGCTCGACCTCGGCGACCTGGTGCTGCTGGATGTCGCCCGGACGCATCCCGGCCACTGGGTGACCGCGTGTCTGGAGCTGGCCTGCTGGTCGCTCGGGGTCACGGTCACCGTCGACGGTGCGGCCGGGGCGACGGCTGGGGTGAGGCTGGTCATCAGTGGCCCGCACTACGCGAGCGCCGGCGGGTACGCGGCCGAGCTCGGTGCCGACCTCCTGGCCTGCAGCCTGCATCCGCTGGGACTGCCGTTCGCGGAGCGGCTGCCCGACGGTGTCGCCGACTTCGCGCTGGAGGTCCGGGGCCAGCCGGACCGGTACGCGTCCGCCACCGTGCCGGGCGACGAGCTGGCCTGGCGCTCGGTCGAGGCCACCGTGACGCAGGCCGAGCTCGCCGCCTCCCGGGAGTCGACCGGGCGCCGTCTGGTTCGTCCGTCGACGCCGTGGGCCACGGCACGCGACGGCATCGTGGCGGCGTTGATCGGCGGCGGTTCGGTGGTCACGGTCGTGGGCGACGACGAGTCGGCCCTCGAGCGGATCCGGGACACCGAGAAGGTCGACGCTGAGGTCTCGGCCCGCTACAGGCCGGCCGAGCCCAGCAGCCGCCCGATGCCGTAGGTCACGACCATGGCGAAGCCACCACCCACCATCAGACGCAGGATGGCCGGGCCGACGCGCGCCGACCCCAGCCGGGCGCTGACCGCTCCGGTGATCGCCAGTGCGATCAGGACCGTCACGAAGGTGAGCGGGATCCGCAGCTCCGGACCCGACAGCACCATGGCCAGCAGCGGCAGGATCGACCCGACGGTGAACGCGATGGCCGACGACCCGGCGGCGTGCCAGGGGTTGGTCAGCGCGTCCGGGTCGAGGCCCAGCTCCACGTCGACGTGGGCGGCGAACGCGTCCTTGGCGGTCAGCTCCTCAGCCAGCTTGTGCGCCGTCTCCGGGCTGGCCCCCTTGGCGATGTAAAGGGCCGCCAGCTCCTCCAGCTCTTCGCCGGGAGAGGTCGCCAGCTCGGTCCGCTCCTTCTCCAGCAGGGCGCGCTCGGTGTCCCGCTGGCTGCTCACGGAGACGTACTCGCCCAGGGCCATCGAGACGGCGCCCGCCACGAGCCCGGCGACACCGGCGGTGAGAACCGCCCCACTGGCTTCGGTGGCGCCGGCGACGCCGACGACGAGGGCAGCGGTGGACACGATGCCGTCGTTGGCGCCGAGCACACCGGCCCGCAGCCAGTTGAGCCGCTGCGGTAGACCACCGAAGTGCGGCTCCGAGGTGTGCGGTGTCGGTGGGGTCGGCTCGTGATCGTCAGGCATGGTGGTCTCCGGGGTCGGGTGGGTGGGTGGAAGGCGTGGGCCGAACTGCCTCGGTGCGGGCAGCCAGCCGCGAAGCAGCTCGGCGGCCTCGTGCTCGAGCTGGAGGAACTCGCCGATGGCATGCCGGGGTCGATCCCGTCCAGGAGCCGACGACCGATGTCACGGCTGGTGCCGATCAGCAGGACCACGATGGCCCCGCTGATCAGCAGCCCCACGATCCGGTCGGCGAGGCCGAAGCCGAGCCAGATGCCGAGCCAGATGCCGAGCGCGCCCGCGACGACGGCGAGTGAGGTGAACCCGTCGGTGCGGGCGTGCGCTCCCGTCGGCGACCAGGGGTGGCCGAGCTGATCCGACGCCCCCACCCGGAGGCGGTAGCCCGCGACGAGCTCGTTGCCGGCGAACCCGATCAGCCCAGCGGCCACCACCCAGCCCAGGTCGGTCACCGGCTGGGGATCGACCAGGCGGCGGATCGACTCGATCCCGGCCACCAGGGCGGAGACCGCGATCATGATCACGATGAACAGTCCAGCCACGTCCTCCTGGCGACCGAAGCCGTACGTGTAGCGCCGGCTGGTTGGCCGGCGACCGATGACGATGGCGATCCACAGCGGCACCGCGGTCAAGGCGTCGGAGAGGTTGTGGACGGTGTCGGCCAGCAACGCGATCGAGCCGCTGATGATCACCACCACCACCAGGGCCTGGAGCAATGCGGTCGCACCCAGCACCAGGAGACTCAGCTTGAGCTCGAACGCCCTGGCTGCTCGACGCCAGGGCGACGTCCACCGCCCCGGTGCTGTGGTGGCTGTGCGGTGCGGTGAGTCGGTGCAGCAGGCCTCGCGTACCGCGCCCTTGGTCGTGATCATGCTGGTGGTCGTGATCATGGACGGCGCTCATGGCCGATGCGTCGATTCCATGCGGTGGTGGAGAGGTTGTCCGATGGCGTGCTCCGCCTGGTGGATGGCGTCGGTGACCAGCTGGGAGGCGTGCCCATTCTCCAACCGGTAGAACACGCGGTTCCCGTCCTGTCGCGCCGCCACGATCCGAGCCAGGCGGAGCTTCGCGAGATGCTGCGACACGGCAGCGGGAGCCTTGCCGACCGCGGCTGCGATGGCGTTCACGGGCAGCTCGCCTGCCTGCAGGGACAGCACGATCCTGACCCTCGTCGACTCGGCAAGCATGCTGAACACCTCCACGGCCAGGTCGACGAGCTGGTCGTCGACCCGGCCGTTCACCGCGTTCGGCTCGGCATCCTGCCTATCTGCATACATACGCAGACTCTAACTCACCGAGATCTCTCGCCGGATTCAGAGGTTCGCGAGCAGCCTGCGCATGGTGGTGATCTCGGCCCGCTGGCTGGTGATGATCTGACGAGCCAGCTCCTTGACGTCGGGGTTCTCGCCGTCCTCGAGCTGATCCTCGGCCATGTCGATCGCACCCTCGTGGTGGATGATCATGCCGTCGAGGTAGCGCTTCATCGCCTCCTTGCCGACGGCTCGCTCGAGAGCGTCCAGATCGGCCTGGCTCATCATCCCGCCCATCCCGCCACCCATCTGGTGTCCCGTGGACGGCATGGCCGGCTGCCCCCACCCGGCGAGCCAGCCGGCCATCTGGGCGATCTCGGGGGTTTGAGCGGCCTTGATCTGGCGCGCGAGCTGACTGACCTCGGGATCGATGTCGGTCTTCGCCAGCAGGAGATCGCTCATCTCGATCGCCTGTTGATGGTGCGGGATCATCATCCGGGCGAACATGACGTCCGCCCGGTTGTGCGGACCGGTGGCCGGGGTGCCGGTCGCCGAGGGCGTCGGTGCGGCACTGTACGGAGTGCCCGCGTGGTTCATGGGCATGGTCACTGGACGATCCGTGCAGCCGGACAGTCCGGCGACCGGGATCAGCGCGGCGGTGAAGGTCGCGGCGAGAAGTAGGCGGCGGGGCATGGTGGAGCGCATGGCGTGGTGCTTTCTGTGAGTTGTCGGTCGGGTATCTGGAGCGCTGGCGCCGGCCGATCGCGCTGGACGCGCCGGCACCTGGGCACCGATCAGGTACGACTGACGGACAGCTCGACCCAGGTTCGGGTGACGGGTCGGCGGCGGTGCGGCAGCGGCGCGGGTCGCAACGCCGGCGCGATCCACTCCTGGTGGCCGGCGGTGGGCGGCCCGCGGAGCAGCCATCCGGTGACCAGCAGGATCAAGGCGATGAGGCAGCCGAGCATCAGCAGGTGATGCTCCTGGCACCCCGCGCAGCCGTCGGGAGTGCCGGGCTCGACGGACACCGGTCCCTCGGCCTGGACGACCCCGGTCGACCGGTGGTGGTCATGCGGGGAGAGCGCCTGCGAGGCCGAGCGTGGTTGCGCCACGGTGTGACCGAACGAGAGCTCGTGCATGGCCAGCAGACTCAGGACGACGGCGACCACGGCGACGGTCAGCAACAGGTGCCACCGAAGCACACGCGCGAACCCGACGGGGGCCATGACCACATGATACTCCGGTGGGGATAATACCCACAGGGGGTATGCACACCCGAGACGTGGGCCAGGCGACGGCTGATGACAGTCGATCTCACGGCGGTTCGGGTGGGTTGCTGACGTAGCGGTGTCCGGTGGGGGTGGGTGATCACGGTGTGGGTGTCGGGGTCGGCGATGGTCCAGGGGGCACCTCGCGGACGTAGTTGCCGCGTTCGCACACCGCGCCCGTTGGTGGGGCCGCCGTCGTGGTGGAGGTGGTCGAGGTGGCGGATCGGGGCGTCGCAGTAGGGGTCGCGGCAGGTCCAGTCCCGCCACCGACCTCGATCCCGATGTCTTCGGCGGCGAGCCGGTGAGGCGGGCAAGGAGGGTGTCGGCGGTGATCTGGCCCTTCGACCGGCGTCACCATCAGCCCGGCGAGCGGTGGCGGCGGCGTGGAGGGCGGCGGCAGGCGACGCCTTGTTCGACCGGCAGCAGCCCCGACAGCAGGCTCATGATGTCCGGGCGGGTCGCAGCCTGACTCGACGGTCGCTGCGGGCTTTCCCGGCCCGGGCCCTCGCTGCTTCCGGGTCCGTCGCAGACGCCAACCGTTTCGCGGCCGCCGCGGACCGTGTGGTGCCCATCCGTCCGGGGTATCCGAGCCGCTGACACCTCTTCGAACACCCATCCGAGTGCAGCTCGACGCAGAATCCGGTGGGCCCGGCGGACGAGCCCGCTAGCGCGTCACGGTGTCGAGCCAAGCCTCGGAGTAGGCGTCCGTCACCTCGCGGATCGGGTCGGCCAGCCGCGGGAACTCGGCTGCCCAGTCGAACGGAACCCATCGGCCGTGCCGCCACACCAGAGGCGTGGGCTGATGTGGTCAGGACCCCACAGGATCGCTTCGCGTGCACCCTTCAGGATCGCGAGCATCCCGTTCTCGTCGCGGCTACCGGGGGGCGGGCACCGGCGTCGGGCGTGACCTCGGCGATCAGAGCGAGCTCCGCGGCGTCGTACAGGTGCAGTCGGAGATCGCGGGCGACGTCGTTCAGCGCCGGCATCTCCTGCTTCGAGAAGTCGCGGGCGGGTGCCTCGTCGCGCAGCAGTGAGGCGACGGCACGGATCGGTTCGTCGAGGAGCTCGGGCCGCGCTTCCCTCGGCGCCACCCCCACAGGTCCAGCACCGTCGACAGCACCGGCTCCGGCAGCTGCTCGGCCGCCGCGCCCGAGCCCGCTCCAGCCCTCGTAGCGGTTCGTGCACCTCAGCAGGGCTCGGTCGAGCGCGCCCAGGTGAGCTCGGTATGAGCAGCTGGAGCTGATCACCCTCGCGGATGACCTTGGGAATCCAGCCTCGCTTCGAGACGGCGTACACGACCTCCCCCATGGGACCACTCTCCTCCATCGAAGGTCGGGCGGAGGTCCTCGCTGATCTTCTCGAGGTTCGCCGGGGTCACCTTCCAACGAGCCGCATCGACATCCTCGAAGGTCACCTCGTACGTCCCCGAGGAGCGGTCGAGCTGGACGAGGATCGCCGCCGGTGGCTCCTGGTCCGGTGTGAGGCAGCACTCGAGGCAAGCGTCCACGGCGACCTTGATGCCTGACGGTCGCGACGCCACCGCCGAGACCGTCCCGTCGGGCGAGTAGGCGAAGCCGTGCGTTCCCCTGATCCGGCCACCACTGAGGTCGAGGACCATCGCCAACGACGCCCAGTCGTCGCGGGCGCCCTTCATGTTCTCGATCAGAGCTCGGATGAGATCAGCGGTGACGTCGTCGGACACTGAGCTCCTCTGGGATCAGTTCACAGGCTGCCGCGATCAGCTGTTCTGCGGGAAGCCCAGGTTGAGTCCGCCGTGGCTGGGATCCAGCCAGCGGGAGGTCACGACCTTGCCCCGGGTGAAGAAGTGCACACCCTCCATGCCGTGGGCGTGGGAGTCACCGAACAGCGAGGACTTCCAACCACCGAAGGAGTAGTAGGCCATCGGCACCGGCACCGGCACGTTGATGCCGATCATCCCGACCTTGACCTCGTTCTGGAACTGGCGGGCCGCGCCACCGTCGTTGGTGAAGATGGCGGTGCCGTTGCCGTACGGGTTGTCGTTGATCAACTGCACCCCGTCCGCGTAGGTGTCGACTCGGACCACCGAGAGCACCGGACCGAAGATCTCGTCGGTGTAGATGCTCATGTCCGTGGTCACGTGGTCGAACAGCGTCGGGCCGACGAAGAAGCCCTCGCCGTCGGCGTCCGGCCGCACGGTGCGGCCGTCCACCACGAGCTCGGCACCGGCGGCCTCGCCCGCGTCGATGTAGCCGGACACGCGCTGCTGGGCGACGGAGGTGACCAACGGACCCATGTCGCACCCGCGAGTGCCGTCGCCGGTGCGCAGGCCGACCGTACGCTCCTTGATCTTGGCCACCAGCTCGTCACCGACCCCGCCGACGGCGAGCACCGCGGAGATCGCCATGCAGCGCTCCCCCGCCGAGCCGTAGCCGGCGTTGACGGCCTGATCCGCGGCCAGGTCCAGATCGGCGTCGGGCAGCACCAGCATGTGGTTCTTAGCCCCACCGAGGGCCTGCACCCGCTTGCCGTGCGACGTGCCCGTCTCGTAGACGTACTTCGCGATCGGGGTGGAGCCGACGAAGGAGATGGACTGGACGTCGGGGTGCGTGAGCAGACCGTCCACGGCGACCTTGTCGCCGTTGAGCACGTTGAAGACACCGTCGGGCAGACCGGCTTCCTTCCACAGCTCGGCCATCCACAGCGCCGCGGTCGGCACCTTCTCGCTCGGCTTCAGCACGACGGTGTTGCCGGCCGCGATGGCGATCGGGAAGAACCACATCGGCACCATGGCCGGGAAGTTGAACGGGGAGATGATCCCCACCACGCCGAGCGGCTGGCGTACGGAGTGCACGTCGACCTTGGTCGAGGCGTTCTCGGTGAAGGCCCCCTTGACCAGGTGCGGGATGCCGCAGGCGAACTCGACGACCTCCTGCCCGCGGCTGACCTCACCGAGCGCGTCGGAGAGGACCTTGCCGTGCTCGGACGTGATGATCGCCGCCAGCTCGGACTTGCGGGCGTTCAGCAGCTCCCGGAAGGCGAACAGCACCTGTGATCGCTTGGCCAGCGAGGTGTCCCGCCAGGCCGGGTACGCCGCAGCGGCGGCGGCCACAACCGTGTTCACGTCGGCCTCGGAGGCCAGCGCGAGCTGGGCGGTGACCTCGCCGGTCGCCGGGTTGGTCACGTCGGAGAAGCGACCACTCGTGCCGTCGAGGAGCGCGCCGTTGGCCCAGTGCTGAAGCGTCGTTGCCATGATGGAAGTCCTTACGTGGTGGGGATCAGTGAGTGGTGGGTGCGAGGGAGAGCGTCACCGCAAGGCCCCCATGTCGATCGAGACGTTGCTGCAGGAGGAGAGGTAGGTCTTGGTGCGCTTCGCGATGGGCAGCGGCACGTCCGGGGCGCACGGGTAGAGGTCGTGCTCGATGATGCCCTTGATGTCACGACCCAGACCGGCCAGCGCCTCCAGCACCGGTGGCATGTCCGGCAGACCCAGTGGCGGCTCGATCATGGCGCCCATCCGGACGGCCTCGGGCCAGACCACGTTGTCGGCCCGCACCTTGGCCATCACGGTCGGATCGACCTGCTTCAGGTGGACGTAGCCGATCCGCTCCGGGTACTTGGTGATCAGCTCGACGCTGTCGCCGTCGTAGTAGGCGATGTGTCCGGTGTCCAGGCACAGGTTCACGTAGTCGGGGCTCGTCGCCTCGAGGAACCGCTCCACGTCGCGCTGGTAGCCGACGTGGCTCTCCGCGTGCGGGTGGAACTGCACGTGCAGGCCGAACTCGTTCAGGACCCGGCGGCCCAGCTCGTCGGTCTGGGTGGTCAGCAACGACCACTGCTCGTCGGTCAGCTTCGACGGTTCGAGGTCCTCGCCGGTCTTCTCGTCGCGGTACATCGCGGGGATGACGACGATGTGCTCACCGCCGACCGCCCTGGTCAGGGCCGCGACGTCGGTGACCTGCTTCCAGACGTGATCCCACGAGCCGGACTGGTGCAGTCCGGAGAAGACAGTGCCGGCCAGCACGGAGAGGTGGTGTTCCGCCAGGGCCTCTTTCAGCTCGGCCGCATCGGTCGGCAGATAGCCGTACGGTCCGAGCTCGATGGCCTCGTAGCCGGCCTCGGCCACCTCGGCGAGGAACCGCCGGGCCGGGACCTGCTGAGGGTCGCTGGCGAACCAGACCCCCCACGAGTCAGGGGCCGTACCGATGGTCAGGGTGGGCGTCACTGCTGCCTCTCTGCTGCTGGGCTTGTTGCTCACGCGGTGGGCGTGAGGTACGTCTGCTGCTCGGTCTTCTTCTGCTGGTAGAGCTCGCTGGCCTGCTGGGTCGACGCCAGGGTGGAGGTCGAGCTGACCGGCACGTCCCACCAGGACTGCGAGCTGGGGGCGTCCAGCAGCGGGTCGGTCTCCACGTAGATCACGATCGGGGACTCGGAGGCCTTGGCGACCTTGATCGCGTCGGCGAACTCCGCCCTGGTGCTGGTCTTGATCACCTCGAGACCGAAGCTGGCCGCGTTGGCCGCCAGATCGATCGGCAGCTTCTCCCCGTCCAGGCGACCGCTGGCCGCGTTCCGCTTCCGGTACGACGTCCCGAACCGCTGTGAGCCCAGGGACTCCGACAGCGAGCCGATGGAAGCGAAGCCGTGGTTCTGGACGAGCACCGTGATGATCTTGATGTCCTCCTGGACCGCGGTGGCGAGCTCGGTGGCCATCATCAGGTACGACCCGTCGCCGACCAGCACGAACACGTCCCGGTCCGGGCAGGCCAGCCGCACGCCGAGGCCACCGGCGACCTCGTAGCCCATGCAGGAGTAGCCGTACTCGACGTGGTAGCCCTTCGGGTCCCTGGTGCGCCACAGCTTGTGCAGGTCGCCCGGCATCGAGCCGGCCGCGCAGACGACCACGTCGGTCGCCTCCGACAGCTCGTTGACCAGACCGATGACGGAGTTCTGGGAGAGCAGACCCGGGGCCGGCTCCTCCTCCGCGTACGCCTTCGTCACCGCGGCGTCCCAGGCCGCGTCGAGCTCGGTGTAGCGGGCGGCGTACGCGTCGTCGACCCGGAAGCCGTCGAGCAGCCCGATCAACGCCGTCAGGGCCTCGCGGGCATCGGCCTGCACGGCCAGCCCGGAGTGCTTGACCGCGTCGATCGGCGCGACGTTGATGTTGACGAACCGCACACCCTCGTGCTGGAAGGCGGTCCGGCTCGCAGTGGTGAAGTCCTCGTAGCGGGTGCCGATGCCGATCACCACATCCGCCTCCGCGGCGATCGCGTTCGAGGCGGTGCTGCCGGTGGAACCGATGGCACCGAGGCACTGCGGGTGGTCGTAGAGCAAGGTGCCCTTGCCGGCCTGGGTCTGGCCGACCGGGATGCCGGTGGTCGCGCAGAAGGCCGCCAGCGCGTCGGTGGCCCCGGCGTAGTGCACGCCGCCGCCGGCCACGATCAGCGGCCGCTTCGCCGAGCGGATGATCTCCGCGGCGCGGGCGATCACGGCGGTCTGAGGCAGCGGCCGGGAGACGTGCCAGACCCGCTTGGCGAACAGCTCGACCGGCCAGTCGTACGCCTGCGCCTGCACGTCCTGGGGGAAGCAGACGGTGACCGCGCCGGTCTCGGCCGGGTCGGTGAGCACCCGCATGGCCGAGATCAGCGCGGACGGCAGCTGCTCGGGCCGCCAGATCCGGTCGAAGTACTTGCTGACCGGACGGAACGCGTCGTTCACGGTGACGTCGCCGGCGTACGGCAGCTCGAGCTCCTGCAGCAGCGGCGAGGCGGCCCGGTCGGCGAAGGTGTCGGCCGGCAGCAGCAGCACCGGGATCCGGTTGATGGTGGCCAGCGCCGCCCCGGTGACCATGTTCGTGGCGCCGGGCCCGACCGAGCTGGAGACGGCGTAGGTCTGCAGCCGGTTCCGCATCCGGGCGAAGGCGACCGCGGAGTGCACCATGGCCTGCTCGTTGCGACCCAGCACGTACGGGAGCGCCCCCGGCTCGTCGATCTCGGCCTGCAGCAGCGCCTGGCCCAGTCCGGCGACGTTGCCGTGGCCGAAGATGCCGAAGCAGCCCTCGAAGAACTTGTACTCCACGCCGTCGGACTCGCTGTACTGCCGGCTCAGGAACTTCACCGTCGCCTGGGCGACGGTGAGGTGGAGGGTCTCGCCCATGATCAGGAATCCTCTGTCGTCAGTCGGGGGTCGACCGGCTGGTCGACCCAGGTGGCCCGGACCCAGGTCTGGTCGGGGTGGTCGGAGATCTTCCAGGCCCGCTCGCCGCCGTTCGGGTTCGGCGGGCCGGCCATCACGTTCAGGTAGTACATGTCGTAGCCGGGGGCGGCCACGCAGGGACCGTGCCAGCCGTACGGCACCAGCACCGCATCGCGATCATGCACCTCCTCACAGAGGTCGATGTCGTGTCCCGGCGAGGAGGACGTCCGCATGAAACCCAACCCGGGTTCGCCGTTCGGGCCGGCGGCGATCTCGAAGTAGTAGATCTCCTCCAGCTCCGACTCGGTCTCGGTGGTCTCGTCGTGCTTGTGCGCGGGGTAGGAGGACCAGTTCCCACCGGGGGTGATCACCTCGCAGGCGATGATCGCTCCGGCGGCCAGCGCCTGCGGCGTACCGAAGTTGCGGACCTGGCGGCTGGACTGCCCCGCCCCTCGGAGCTCGACCGGCACCTCGGTCACCGGGCCGTGGTGCGCGGGCAGCGCGGCGTCGCTCACGGCGCCGCACAGGGCGTACCGGCCACCGACGGTGGAGGTGAGTGTGGCGCTCGACCCCGCGGGCAGGTAGACGATGTCGGTCGGGCCGGCGAACACGTCGGTCCGACCGGTCAACGCGAAGGTCGCGTGCTCGGTCCTCACCGACGCACCGCCGGACAGCGGCACCACGATGATCTCCTCGCCCTGGCAGGAGAACCGGTGCTCGGCTCCGGCTGCGAGAGTGACCACCCGGAGGCTGGAGTAGCCCCAGCCCGCCGAGGTAGGGGTGATCTCCAGGTCGTACGGTCCTGCCGTCGCGGTCCCAGCGGGCAGGAAGTGCTCGCTCATCGGCGCACCAGCGAGACGGCGGTGTCGACGGCCTTGGCCACGTCGTCGTCGGCCGGGTAGAGCATGGTGCGTCCGACCACGAGGCCGCGGACCGACGGCAGCGCGAGTGCCGCCTGCCAGGCCGCGTAGGTGTGGTCGGCGTCCCCGTCGGGATCGCCGCCCAGCAGCAGGGTCGGCATCGTCGTCGCCGCCATCACCCGCTCCATCTCGGCGACCACGGGCAGCTTCATCCAGGTGTACGCGCTGGAGGCCCCCAGACCCGAGGCGATGGCGATCGACTTGATCACCGCGTCGGGGCTGAGGTCGTTGACCACCGAGCTTCCCACGCGGCTGGACATGAACGGCTCGACCAGGGCGATCCGACCGGCGCGGTTGAGGTCGGTCACGGCCCGGGCACACATCTCCAGGGTCGCGACGGTCGCGGGGTCGGCGAGGTCGATCCGGGTCAGCATCTTGGCCCCGTCGAAGCGGGACTCGATGGTCCCGCGGACGTCGTAGCCGGTGGCGCGGTCGTCGAGCTCGAACGCCGAACCCTGCAGGCCGCCCCGGTTGATCGAGGAGAAGACGAGTTTGCCCTCCAGGGCGCCGAGCAGCAAGAGGTCCTCGGCGATGTCGGCCGTGGCCAGCAGTCCGTCCACCCCGGGGCGGGCAAGGGCCGTCACCAGGCGCTCGAGCAGCTCGGTGCGGTCGGCCATGGCGGTCGGGTTGCCGGAGGCGCCCAGGGCGCCACGGGCCGGATGATCACAGGCGACGATCATCAGACGGCCGTCGCTGCCGGCGATGCTGCGGCGCCGGCGGGCGGCGAGCAGCGCGCCGATCCGCTCCGGCTCGTAGAACCTGACGTCACCGATGTCGGCGACCGATGAGACGAAGCGGTGCGCCTCGGACGGGGCGGCGGGGTGCTCCGAGGGCAGGGTCTGGGTCATGCGGACGCTCCCGCTGGCTGGACGTGCACGGCGCTCGCGTCGTCGAACCGCGCGTTGGGATCGCCGCCGGCCAGCAGCGTCTCGATCTCCTCCGAGGTCGGCATGGCGGTGGAGCACTCCAGTCGGGACGCGACGATCGCCCCCGCGGCGTTGGCCCGGGCCAGCACCCTCTCCAACGGCCAGCCGGCCAGCAGCCCATGACAGAGCGAGCCTCCGAAGGAGTCTCCGGCGCCGAGACCGTTCAGCGGCGTGATCATGATCGGCGGCGAGACGACCCGCTCGGTGCGGGTCTTGGCCAGCACGCCCTTGGGACCCTGCTTGACGATGGCGAGCTCGACGCCGGCGTCCAGCAGCGCGTCAGCGGCCTTCTCCGGGTCGGTCTCCCCGACGGCGACCTCGCACTCCTCGCGGTTCCCGACGGCCACGGTCACGTACGGCAGGGCCTTGCGCACCTGCTCGCCGGCAGCCTCGGGGGTGGCCCAGAACATCGGCCGGTAGTCCAGGTCGAGGGCGGTGATCGGCGTGCGGTCGCGCGCCTCGAGCACGGCGAAGTGCGCCGCGCGGCTCGGCTCCTCGCTGAGGCCGGTGACCGACAGCCACATCAGCTTCGTCGCGCGGACGGCGTCGAAGTCGATGTCGTCGGGGCTGACCTGGAGGTCGGGGGCGGTCGGCTTGCGGTAGAACCAGAGCGGGAAGTCGTCCGGCGGGAAGATCTCGCAGAAGGTCACCGGAGTGGCGTACTCGTGGTTGGTCACCACGTGGCTGTCGTCGACCCCGAGATCGGTGAGGGCCCGGCGCACGAAGCGACCGAACGGGTCGTTGCCGACGCCGGTGATGATGCCGGCGCGACGGCCCAGCCGTGCGGCGGCGACCGCGACGTTGGCCGTGGTGCCGCCGAGATACTTTCCGAAGGACGTGACGTCCACCAGTCCCACCCCGATCTGCTGCGGGTAGATGTCCACGCCGCTGCGACCGAAGGTCAGCACCTCCAGTGGGGACGACGGGGACTGGGCGGAACTGCTCATCACTCTCCTTCGAGGGGTGCGGGCCGGCGCGCCGACCACTCCGGATGACGGTAGTAGCGGGTCGGGGCGAACGTCAAGATTTGTACAGACAAATTGTCATTCTTCTCAGCACGGCTCACAGGTCACCCTCGAGGAACTGCGCGCGCCCCAGCCCGAAGGACCAGTCCTCGCGACCGTTGGCCACCACCGAGACGATCAGGTCCGTGGGCGCGATGCCGCACTCGACATCGAGCCGCTTGGCCAGCTGCTCGTACGCGGCCTTCTTCTGCTCTGTCGTGCGCCCCTGCTGCACGATCTGGATGACCACCACGCCGTCGGTGCGCTCGAAACCGAGCCCGGTGTCCTCGGCGATGATGTGACCCACCGGGTGCTCAGTGATGATCTGGTAGCGGTCCCCCGGCGGCGCGCCGAAGACGTCGAGCATGACGCCCTGGACGACGTCGGCGATCGTGCGCAGCTCGCCGGGCGTGCGACCCTGCTGTACGTCGATGCGAACCAGTGGCATGGAGTGACCTCGTCTCGCGGAGAGGACTCCAGGATACTTTGTCAGGACATAATGTCAATGCGGCGAACCCTTGGGCCCTGGCCTCTTGAACATTCCGTCACTCGACGGGTTCCACGGCCCTACGCGGGCCCACTGGCGAACATTCCGTCACACGACGGGTTCTGCGGACGCCCGCGCGGGTCCGATCAGTGTGCCGTCGGCCGGCCCGGGAAGCAGCGAGTCCACTCCGGTGACAGGCGATGCGTCCTGATGTGCTGACCCCGGCCGACGAGGGCGGTCCGCACGCGATCGACCGCGACCGCGGGCTCGTCGTACACGTCCTCGCTCACCAGCACGATGAACAGCCAGCCCTCGCGCTCGAGTTCCTCCCGACGGAGGAGGTCCGAGCGGCGTTGCGACGTGTTCAGGTGATGGCGGCCATCGTACTCGATGGTGATCCTGGCGCCGACGTAGCTGAGGTCCAGCCGACGACGCCAGTCACCGTTGGGATAGCGGAGGATGTGGTTGGTGGTCGGCTCGGGCAGCCCGGCCAGCACGATGAGCATCCGCACCCGCGACTCCATGATCGAGTTCACCCCCGTACGGACCAGGCGTGCCGCGCGGCGTGCGAGCCGGCACCATCGGCCGGTCCACTGATCGGCCGCCGCGACCAGATCCAGCGGAGACAACGCTCCGGCCGTCACCAGCGAGTCGCCGGCGACCACCAGATCGACCAGGTTCGGTCGCGTCGACGCCAGTTCCAGGAACGCTCGAGCCGGTGGGCTGACGCTCACTCCGTTGCGCCGCCGAGGCGTGACGGCCTGGTCTGCCACGTGCGCGACGACACCGCGCCGCTCGGACCGCGTCGACCTGATCGGTGAGCTCAGATGGAGCTCGGAGGTCGGTGGCGCCCAGCCACCCCACAGCAGCAGGGCCGTGTGGTGGCTCGCGTACGAGCCGGTCGGTGCCACCAGCAGGGCCGCTCGGGCTCGAACCGCGACGGTGATCTCGACGTCCGCGGCGACGTAGATGCCATGGAAGATGCGCCGGAACCGGTGTCCGGCGAGATCGTCGTCGGCGAGACCCGAGAGGAGTGCCTGCTTCCGGGTGAACGGCCTCCGGGTGTCCAACGGCTTGGTCAGGTGAATCGTCATGCCGTTCAGCGTCGAGTCTCCGAGGCGGCCGTGGGCGGTCGAGGTGTCAGCCGTTCGCCGAAGGTGTCATCCGATGACCGTCGATGTTGGCCGACACGGTGCAGCTGTTGCCTGGCAGTCGGTCGAAGTGGCCCGGCCTGGGTCGACCGGGCCTGCAGCAGACGCCGTCGACTGACGGAAAGTTCGGAAACAGCCTTGCCCTGATCAACGACGCGAGAACCCAGGCCGGCGATCCGGTCAGCGACGCCCCACGAGGAACCCGCTCCCCCAGGCCAGGTGGGTGGCCGCGATGACGGCCGGCAGCCAGCGTCGAGCCTTGGCGGGCAGGGTCTGCGGCGCCGTCGAGGTCGCGTACGCCACGAAGGCCCCGTAGACCGCGGGGGCCAGGACCCCGAGCTGGAGGAAGCGTGAGCCGGTGGCGCGACCCACGAGCGCGCCGAGCGTGCCCACCCCGATGGCCACGACGGCCGCGGGCGGAGCCAGATAGCGCACGCTCGCCGTGTCCGGGTGCCGGCGGACGACTTCACGGCGCCACTTCCCCGTGTCGTACATCTGCTTGATCAGAGCCTTGAGCGTCGACCGCGGTCGGTAGGTGACCCGCAGCTCGGGGGAGAACCAGACCAGCCGCCCGGACTGGCGGAGCCGATAGTTCAGCTCCCAGTCCTGAGCGCGGAACATCGTCTCGTCGAAGCCCCCGACGGCCTTCAGCTCGGCCTTGTCGAACACCCCGAGGAACACGGTGTCCGCAGGACCGGCCGGCACGTCGCCCTGGTGGAAGGCAGCCCCGCCCAGGCCGTATCGGCTGGTGTAGACGAAGGCGACCGCCTGCTCGAACGGCGTCCGGCCGCGAGCCTCCATCACCCCGCCGACGTTGGCCGCGCCCGTCTCGGCCAGCAGCTCGACCGCCCGGGCGATATAGCGCTCGCCCAGCTCACCGTGCCCGTCGACCCGGACCAGGATGTCGTAGCGTGCGGCCGCGATCGCGAGGTTGAGAGCATGCGGCGTGCGACCGGCAGGGTTGTCCACCACCGTCAGCCGCGGGTCGGCAGCCGCCAGGTTCTCCGCGATCTCGTGCGTCCGATCGGTGCAGGGACCGATGGCCATGATCAGCTCGAGGTCGCCCGGGTAGTCCTGCTCGAGCACCCCCGCGACGGCGGCCCGCAGATGCTGCTCCTCGTTGAGGATCGGCATCAAGACGCTCACCCCCGGCCAGGCTCGTCCCTGCTTGCGATCAGACGACATGGGCTCATTGTGGCGGTTGGTCACCGGGAACAGCACTCAGCTCGCGGCGCAGACCGACCCGAGGTCCTCGGACTGCTGGCCCGGCTTCAGGGTGGGCGCCGCCTTCTTGGCCTTCTTGGTGCTCGAGGCGCTCGGTGACGGCGATGAGGTCGGCCCCGGATCGCCCGCGGTCACCGTGGTCGGCTGCTCGGTCGCGCTGGGCGCTGGGCTTGGGTCGTCCTTGGCTTCGGCCTTGGCGATCTTGGTCGCCACCATCGTGTGCATCTTCGCGAAGTCCGGGCTGCCCGGGTAGATCACCGGCGGCACGAACGCCACACTGGAGATCGGCTTCTCCTTGGCTTTGAGGGCGAGCTCCATCAGCGTGTCGATCTTGCGCGGCGGGATGTCGGTCTCGACGATCTCCTTGCCGGCCGAAGCGATCTGGTTGAAGTTCGTCAGCACCGTCACCGGGTCGAGCTGCTTGAGCATCGCGGTCATCACACACTTCTGCCGCGCCATCCGGTCATAGTCGGAGGAGTCCGACCGCGAGCGCGCGAACCACAGCGCCGAGCGGCCGTCGAGGAGCTGGTTCTTGCCCTTCTCGACGTAGCCGTACAGCTTGGCGTGGCCGCCGCCGATCGGGATCTTCCGGTTGACGTCGATCCGGATGCCTCCCACGGCGTCGACCAGCGCCTCGAAGCCCTTCATGTCGACCATGGCGTAGTAGTTGATCTTGAGGCCGATGGCGCCCTCGACCGCTTCCTTGGTGGCCTGGACGCCGGGGTCCTTGACGCTGTCGGGATAGATGCCCGGGTGCGTGCTGGCGTAGGTGTAGACGGCGTTGAGCATGCAGGAGTGGTCCTTGCAGCCGTACCCCTTCGGGAACTTCTTGTGCATCGGGGAGCTCTCCGGGAAGGGCACGTCCTCCATGTTGCGCGGCAGGCTGATCAGCACCGTGCGGCCGGTCTCGGCATCGATGCTGGCCACCGTGAGGCTGTCGGGCCGAAGCCCCGCGCGGCCCTTGCCGGCGTCGCCACCGAGCAGCAGGATGTTGTAGCGACCCGCCTGCGCCTTGGTCTCGCCGCCACCGGCGAACACGGAGGTCATCAGGCTGCGCTGGGACGACACGATCGACGCCGAGGCCGCCAGCCCACCGACCACCGCCAGTACGAGGACACCGCTCACCGCCGCGAAACCGAGCCGGTGCCGCTGAGCCAGCTCGGGCGGGCGGGCCAGCCGCCACGCGTCGATGAAGAGCAGACCCCAGCCGAGGCCGAGGACCACGAGCAGGACCTGCAGGATCACCAGCAGGGTCGCGTTGGTGAGCAGCCCGACGACGGCCGAGCGCCAGAAGAGGGCACCGACACCGAGGAGCAGCAGGAGCGCCCACAGGGTGATCCAGGTCCGGACGGCGACTCGACCGACGGTCTTGTTGCCCGCGGCGAGCTGGGCCGACCCCGGGAGCACCACGGTCATGCCGAGGTAGCTCAGCGCGCGCCGCAGCTTGACCCGCTCGCTGCGCTGCTGAGGCGTCCGCAACGACGGCGGCAGGAGATGAGACGTCGGCTCGTCCACTCCGGAGTCGGACACGTCACGCCTTTCGTCGGTCGGGGATGGGCATGCTGTGAAGAACTTCCGCCAGTATGGGCGCCGCAGGTCGGCCCTCCCGGCGCGCCACGCCGGGCCAGGAGGGAACGACCACGGGTACCCTCGAAGGCATGCCACCGAGCCCCGACGACGACCTGGACTGGTTGTACGGTCGCGGCGATCGTCGGCCGTCGGAGCCCGAACCGACCCAGGTGCTGCCTCCCGGGGCGTTCCCCAGCGGGCCCCCGACACCCCCTGGTGGCCGGCCCCCGGCGCAGCAGCCGGTACGCCCGCAGCCGGCCCCACCACCCCAGGGCCCGCCCGGTGCGCCGCCCCGCGGACCTCAGGGTCCGCCTCCCGGCGCCGGACCGCCGAAGCCGGCCAAGCGCAAGCGTCCGGTTCGCCGGGTCTTCACCGTCGTCGCCGCCGTGCTCGCCGCCCTGCTGGTCTGGCTGATCGCCGTGCCCGTGTACGCCTGGAGCCGGATCGACCGGGTCGACGACGTGCCCAGCGGTGACCGCCCGGGCAATCAGCCCGGCACCACCTTCCTGCTGGTCGGATCGGACTCCCGCGAGGGCCTCACCAAGGCCGAGAAGAAGAAGCTGGGCACCGGCAGCACGGCCGGTCAGCGGACGGACACGATCATGATCTTGTCCATCCCGCCCGGCGGGAAGCCCGCGCTGATCTCGATCCCCCGCGACTCCTACGTGCCCATCCCCGGGAACGGCCACAACAAGATCAACGCGGCGTACGCCTTCGGCGGACCCGAGCTGCTGGTGCAGACCGTCGAGCAGAACACCGGGCTCCGGATCGACGCCTACACCGAGATCGGCTTCGGTGGCTTCGTCAACGTGATCGACGCCCTGGGCGGGATCGAGATGTGTCTGCCCAAGGCGATCAAGGACAAGGACTCCCACCTCAACCTCAAGAAGGGGTGTCAGACGCTGTCCGGCACCAACGCGCTGGGCTACGTGCGGATGCGCAAGGCCGATCCGCTGGGCGATCTCGGCCGGGTGCAGCGCCAGCGGCAGATGCTGGCCGCGATCGCCAAGGAGTCGGCCTCCCCGATGACCGTCATCAACCCTCTGCGCTACTGGAATCTCACCACCGCGACCGCCGATGCCGTCACGATCGGTGAGGACACCACGTTCGTCGAGATGGCGAGGATGGCCAACGCGATGCGCAAGGTGTCCGGCGGCCAGGGCTTCACGCTGACCGTCCCGGTGTCGAACACGGATGCGTACACCCCGGTCGGCTCGGCGGTGCTGTGGGACGACGGGCAGGCGAAGGCGATGTTCGCCGCTGTCGCCCGCGGGGACACCGGTGACCTGAAGAAGTATGCGAAGTGACGGGCGCCCGGATCACGGGTGACTAGTCCAGCACGTGCCGCAGATACTGCATCGGTGCGCCCAGGAAGCGGCGGTAGTGATCGACGACCGCCAGGTCATCCCAGACAGTCGGGGTGAGCCCGTTCTCGTCGAGCTGCAGCAGCGTCGCGCCCGGGATGGCGGCCAGCACCGGGGAGTGGGTCGCCACCAGCACCTGGGCACGCGGGTCGGCGGCCAGCTCGGCCAGCAGACCGACCAGCACCAGCAGGCTCTCGAAGGACAGACCCGCCTCGGGTTCGTCCAGCACGAAGAACCCCTCATCGGCGAACCGCCGGCTCATCAGCATGGCGAGGAAGGACTCGCCGTGGCTGAGCTCGTGGAAGGTCGGGTCCTCTCGGCCGGGGTTGTCCTCCAGGTAGCTGAACAGTCCGTGCATGGTCTCGGCCCGAAGGAAGTAGCCCCAGCGCGCTGCTGCCGCCCCGCGCGTCAGCAGCAGGTGGTCGGCGAGCGAGGACTCCGAGGGGCGGGTCGAGTGCCGTGCGCCCGTCGACCCACCCTCGGGCGACAGTCCGTACGCCATCGCCACCGCCTCCGCGATGGTGGACTTCCCCGCCCCGTTCTCCCCGACCAGGATGGTGAGTCCGCCGAGGTCGAGTCCGTCGTCGAGCAGCTGCCGCACCGGCGGGAGCGTCGCCGGCCAGCGGTCGCGCCGCAGCGGGTGGGAGGGGTGCTCGGCGATACGGCGCACCGGGTGCTGGTTGAGCCAGCCGTCCGGCGGCGACTTCCGGGGTTCCATCGATGAAATGCTAGGTCCGGCCGCCGACAGGGCGACTAGCGTGGGGACTCCTCTTCCAGCCACCACCCCTCCTCGGGAGTCACCACCATGCCCTTCTCGGTCGCCATGATCGGATCCGGTCAGTTCTCCGGATCCTTCGCCCACCTCTTCGATCTCCATCCGGGGGTGTCGAAGGTGTACGCCGTCGACACGCTCGCCGAACGGGCGGACGACCTGGTGAGCCGGTACGGCCTGGCGGGCACGTTCGCGTCCTTCGAGGAGGCGATCGCCTCGCCCGAGGTCGATGCGGTCGCGATCCTGACGCAGCGCTGGACCCATGGACCGCTCGTCGTACGGGCGCTGCGAGCCGGCAAGCACGTCTACTCCGCCGTGCCGATGGCGGTCAGCGCCGAGGAGATCGCCGCGATCATCGAGGCCGTCCGCGAGACGGGGCTCACCTACATGATGGGCGAGACCAGTCACTACAACCCGGCCGTCGTCTACGCCCGCGACATGATCGCCAACTCCGAGTTCGGCAAGATCTTCTACGCCGAGGGCGACTACCTGCACGACATGGACCTCGGGTTCTACGACGCGTACAAGTACTCCGGCGGCGACAACTGGAAGGCCACCGCGTCCTACCCCCCGATGCTCTATCCCACCCACTCCATCGGTGGCATCCTCGGCGCCTGGGGCACCCACGCCATCAGCGTGTCGGCGATCGGGGTGGTCGACGAGCGCGGCGACGGGGTCTTCGACCGCGAGGTCTCCCAGTTCGACAACGACTTCTCCAACATGACCGGCCTGTTCGAGGTCGCCGGCGGCGGCAGCTTCCGGGTGAGCGAGTTCCGCCGAGTAGGCTTCCCGTCTCACATCCGCGAGTCACGGTTCCGCTGGTTCGGCACCGAGGCCACCTTCGAGGAGATGACCACCACCGCGTACCGGCAGGACAAGACCGGCGTGGTCGACGTGTCCGAGCAGATCGAGCCCCGCAAGGCCACCGAAGAGGAGCTGGCCCAGCTGACCGACATCTCCCCCACCCTGCGGGACGCCTTCTTGTCGGGACTGGCCCCGGTGCACGACGCCAGCCGGCTCCCGAAGGAGTTCACCGGCGCGCCGAACGGGCACGAGGGCAGCCATCACTTCCTGGCCGACGACTTCGTCACCGCGGTCAACAGCGGCACCCTGCCGCCGGTCAACGCGTGGCAGGCCTCCCGCTACACGCTGCCGGGCATCTACGCCCTGGAGTCGGCCCGCCGCGGTGGCGAGCGGCTCACCATCGACGACTTCGGCGACGCCCCCGCCTGACCTCGCGAAGGAGGTGCTGGCTGATCTCCACCCTCGGAGACCAGAGCATCCCGAGCGGGCCTCGGCTCAGGCCTGCGGCAGTCCGGTCAGCAGCTGACGTGCCATCACGATCCGCTGCACCTGGTTGGTGCCCTCGTAGATCTGGGTGATCTTGGCGTCGCGCATCATCCGCTCGACCGGGTAGTCCCGGGTGTAGCCGTAGCCGCCGAGCAGCTGGACGGCGTCGGTGGTGATCTCCATCGCGACGTCGGAGGCGAAGCACTTGGCCGCGGCACCGAAGTAGGTGAGATCGGCGTCGCCGCGCTCCGACTTGGCTGCCGCCGCGTAGGTGAGCTGGCGGGCCGCCTCGAGCTTCATGCCCATGTCGGCGAGCATGAACTGCAGGCCCTGGAACTCCGCGATCGCCTTGCCGAACTGCTGGCGCTCCTTGACGTAGCCCAGTGCGTAGTCGAGTGCTCCCTGGGCGATGCCCACGGCCTGGGCGGCGATGGTGACCCGGGTGTGGTCCAGGGTCTTCATGGCGGTGGCGAAGCCGGTGCCCTCACCGCCGATCAGCCGGTCGCCGGGGATCGAGACGTTGTCGAGGTAGACCTCCCGGGTCGGTGATCCCTTGATCCCCAGCTTCTTCTCCGGTGCGCCGAAGGACACACCCTCGTCGGTCTTCTCGACCACGAAGGCGCTGATGCCCTTGGTGCGCCGGTCGGGATCGGTGACAGCGAACACGGTGTAGAGGTCGGAGACGCCGGCGTTGGTGATCCAGCGCTTGGTCCCGTTCAGCACCCAGCCGTCACCGTCGCGTACCGCTCGGGTCGTCATCCCGGCGGCGTCCGAGCCTGCCTCGGGCTCCGACAGGCAGTAGGAGGCCATCGCGTCGCCGGTGGCCAGGGACGGGAAGTACCGCTGTTTGAGCGCGTCGGAGCCCGCCAGCAGCCACGGCAGTGAAGCGAGCTTGTTGACCGCGGGAATCAGCGACGACGACGCGCAGGCGCGGGCGATCTCCTCGATCACGATCGCCACGGCCAGAGCGTCGCCGCCGACGCCTCCATAGGTCTCGGGCACGTGCGGGGCGTGGAAGTCCGCCGCCCGCAGCGCCTCGTACGAGGCCTTGGGGAACTCGCCCAGCTCATCGGCCTCGGCCGCGTGCGGGGCCACCTTCTCGTCGCACACCTCACGAACCGCGGCCCGGAACGCCTGGTGCTCCTCGGTGGGGGTGTAGATCTCGTCGAACGCGCTCACGGGCCCACGATAGACCCGAACCCTACTGGTGAGTAACAAGCTCACCCACCCCTCCCCCACTTCGCTCGGGTTTGAACCCCAGCGAAGTCAGTCATCCCCGACTTCGCTGGGGTTCGAACCCGAGCGGAGTTGCGAAGGAGGGCGCCTTGTTCGAACTTAACCGGTCAAGTAGCCTCGGACTCCGTGACGCCTCCCACCCTCACCCGCTCCCTCCGCCGGACCTCGTTGGACACCACAGACTCCTCCGCCGGGGTCGCCTGGCGGCTCTCGCCGCTGACCGACGTGCCTGCCGACTGGAGCGCGGTGGGCGCTACCCCGATCCCGGCGAACGTTCCCGGCGAGGTGTACGCGGACCTGCTGACCGCCGGTCTGATCCCCGATCCGTTCGACGGCGACAACGAGGACCGGCTGCACTGGATCGGCTCGACCGACTGGTCGTACCGGACGACGTTCGGATTCCAGCGGGGCGACGAGCACCGGCACGATCTCGTCTTCGGCGGCCTGGACACCATCGCGACCGTGCTGCTGAACGGCACGGAGATCGCCCGGACGGCCAACCAGCACCGGTCGTACCGGTTCGACGTCAGCTCCGTCCTCCGCGACGGCGACAACGTTCTCGAGATCCGCTTCGAGGGTCCGGTCACCGCCGCTCAGCGACTGTCCACCGAGCTCGGGGACCGACCGCGGGCGTACGCGCACCCGTTCAACGCGATCCGCAAGATGGCCGCCGGCTACGGCTGGGACTGGGGCCCCGACCTCGCCGGGGTCGGGATCTGGCGATCGGTCGGCATCGAGTCGTGGAGCGGTGCACGGCTCGGCCCGGTCCGTCCGTTGGCTCTGGTCGAGGGCACCACCGGTCGGCTGGAGACGCAGGTCGAGCTCGCGTGGACGGCCGACGCCGACGAGTCGGTCGAGGTGACCGTCACCCTGGCCGGTGAAACCGTCAGCGCCAGTGCGGAGCCCGGGCAGACCGAAGTCGTCCTCGAGCTCACCGTCGCCGACGTCGAGCTGTGGTGGCCGCTCGGCTACGGCGCCCAGGCCCGCTATGACGTGACCGTCGAGGTCGCCGACCAGTCCTACGACGCGGCGGTCGGGTTCCGCACGGCGGAGCTGTCGGTCACCCCCGACGGCCACGGCAACGGTTTCGCGGTGATCGTCAACGGCACCCCGATCTACGTCAAGGGTTTCAACTGGATTCCCGACGACGCGCTGCTCACCCGGCTGACGCCGGACACCTACCGCGCCTCGATCGAGGAGGCCGTCGCCGCCGGGGCCAACCTGCTGCGGATCTGGGGCGGGGGCATCTACGAGAGCGACGACTTCTACGACGTGTGCGACGAGCTCGGGATCCTGGTGTGGCAGGACTTCCTGTTCGCCTGCGCGGCCTACAGCGAGGAGGAGCCGCTGCGCAGCGAGGTCGTCGCCGAGGCTCGGGAGGCGGTCACCCGGCTGGCGTCCCGGCCGAGCCTGGTGGTGTGGAACGGCAACAACGAGAACATCTGGGGCTACGTCGAGTGGGGCTGGCGACAGCAGCTGGCCGGCCGAACCTGGGGCATCGGCTACTACACCGAGCTGCTGCCGGCGATCGTGGCGGAGCTGGACCCGCGGACTCCTTACTCGCCGGGCAGCCCGTTCTCCTACGCCGACTACCACCACCCCAACGACTTCCGCAGCGGCACGATGCACATCTGGGACGTGTGGAACCGGCTCGATTACTCCCACTACCGCGACTACCCCGCGCGTTTCGTCTCCGAGTTCGGGTTCCAGGGGCCGGCCGCCTGGTCGACCCTGTTCTCCGTGGTCCATGATCAACCGGCCGACCCCTACGGCGCCCAGATGCTGGTCCACCAGAAGGCGCACGAGGGAAACCTCAAGCTGGAGAGGGGTCTGGGCGACCATCTGCCGTCCTGGCGATCCGATCCCACCGCGGACATGGACGACTGGCACTGGCTGACCTCGCTCAACCAGGCCCGCGCGGTCGCGTACGGGATCGAGCACTTCCGCAGCCTCTACCCCCGCAACACCGGCGTGATCGTCTGGCAGCTGAACGACAACTGGCCGGTCGTGTCCTGGGCGGCCGTCGACCACGCCGGCATCCGCAAGCCGCTGTGGTACGCCCTGAAGCGCGTATACGCCGACCGGCTACTGACCTTCCAGCCCCGCACCGACGAGAACGGTGACGACGTGCCGGCCTTGATCGCCCACAACGACACCTCGGTCGCCTGGCACGGCGAGCTGGTGATCACCCGGTGCGGGACCGGAGTCGGCACGCCGGTGCTGGCCGAGCAACGGCTGCCGGTGCACCTGGATGCACGCTCGGCCATCACCGTCGCCCTGGACACCGATGTGGTGACGGCCGACGACGAGACCGCCGAGTTCCTGCGGGCGACCGTGTCCGGCGACACGGCGGCCCCGGCGTTCGGCTACTTCGTCGAGGACATCGCGCTGCAGCTCGTCGGACCCGACGAGGCGTACGAGGTGGCAGTCCTGCCGGTCGACGGTGGGTACGCTGTTCGGCTCCTGGCGAAGGCGCTGGTCAAGGACGCGGCTCTGTTCGTGGACCGGCTGGACGCCACCGCCCGGGTCGACTCGGTGTTGATCACCCTGGAAGCCGGCGCCAGCCACACCTTCCGAGTGTCCGGCGCCGGGCTGGACGAGGTGGCGCTCACCGGCAAGCCGGTCCTGCGCAGCGTCAACGACCTGCTGTAGCCGACTTGTCAGACGCTGTGGTCGCCATGGCGACCACAGCGTCTGACAACTCGGGGTTTGCTTCAGACCGTGGCGGCCAGCGGGTCCCAGTCGGCCGGCAGCGGCTCGGACGGCTGCACGGTGCTCTGCACCGCGACCACCTCACCCGACTCCGACGCCTCCGCGATGGAGACCATGATGTCGAGCACGTGGTACGCCAGCGCGCCGGTGGCCCGGTGCGGACGGTCCTCCCGGATGGCCCGGGCGATGTCCAGCGCCCCGGTGCCGCGCTGCGACTTGGCCACCGTCGACTCGAGTGGCTCCCAGTCCTCGCCGCCCGGACGGCGCAGCCTGATGTCACCGTCGAACATGTTGGGATCGGGGATCTCCAGCGACGCCTCGGTGCCGGTCACCTCGAGCAGGATCCGCGGCACGGCGGAGTCGAAGCTGAGCACCAGGGTCAGCGCCTGGCCACTCTCGAACCGCACCAGAGCGGTGGTCTGGCTGGGCACCGTGACGTCGAACTCCTCGCCGGCCTTGGGACCGGCGTGGATCTTGCGTCGCTCGCGGGCCTTGGAGCCCACGGCGGCCACCGACTCGACCGGACCGAACATCTGCACCGCGGCGGTTAAGTAGTACGGGCCGATGTCGAACAGCGGGCCCGCGCCCTCCTGGAACAAGAAGGCGGGGTTCGGGTGCCACAGGTCCGGACCGGGCTGCTGCATCAAGAACAGCGCGCTCAACGGTCGGCCGATGGCGCCGCCGGCGAGCACGCCGTTGACCGCCTGCAGACCCGAGCCCAGGAAGGTGTCCGGCGCGCAACCGACCCGCAGACCGGCTGCCTCGGCGGCCTCCAGCAGGGCCTTGCCGCTCTCCCGGTCCAGGCCCAGCGGCTTCTCGCTCCAGACGTGCTTGCCGGCCGCGATCGCGCTGCCGCAGACCTCGGTGTGCACCGCGGGCGGGGTCAGGTTGATCACGAGCTCGATGTCGGGGTGGTTCAGCACCACGTCGTTGCTGCCGTGCAGCGCGACGCCGTACTCCGCCGCCTTGGCCGCCGCGATCTCCGGGTAGAGGTCGGCGATGGCGAGCAGCTCGACGTCAGCGAACGACGTGAGGTTCTCGATGTAGGTGCCGCTGATCACGCCCGCGCCGATGATGCCGACGCCGACGGGTCCCTTGCCGGTCATCAGCGAGCACCCCCCTTGTCCGCAGAACTGGCGACCAGGTACGCGCGGCTGGCGCCGACGGCCTCCACGAGGTCACCCTCGGAGTCGTCGAGCTCCACCACGAACAGCGCGTTCGGGGCGGCGGCCATGTAGTCGTCGACGGGCACCGAGCCCGACCCCACCGCCACCTGCAACTTGTTGTCCAACGATCCATCTCCGTCCTTGATGTGCAGCGCGACGACGCGTTCGCCGAGCCTCTCCAGCAGTGCGGGGACATCGGCGCCGCCGACGTACGCCCAGTAGGTGTCGACTTCCAGCACCACGCCCGGATCGAGCTGCGCAGCCAGCACCTCGAGCCCGTGCCGACCGTCGATCCGAGAGGTCAGCTCGTACTCGTGATTGTGGTAGCCGACGGTCAGACCGTACTCGGAGGCCTTGGCGGCCGCCGCGTTGAGGTCGGCGGCGACACCGGCGATGCCTTCCGCCGTCTGCCACGCGGTCCGGGGGCTGGACGGCACGATGACGGTCTTGACGCCCAGCTCCTGGGCGGCGACGAAGATCGCGTCCTGGTCGTCGGCAGCCAGCAGACCCATGTGCGTGGTCGGTGCCGTCAGACCGTGCGCGCTGAGCCCGGTCTTGAGATCGTCGAAGAACGTGGTGAAGGCGAAGGGTTCGACCTGCTTGTAGCCGAACGCGGCGATCTTCGCCAGGGTGCCGTCGAAGTCCTCCTGAAGAGCTCCACGCACGGTGTAGAGCTGGACCGACAGCTGGTCGGGGTTGGGCATGCTTCTCCTCGTACGGAGCCGTGGATCCGGCTCGGTGTGGTCGTGGACTCCGCCAGCCTTTCACTAAACGTTCATTCGGGAAAGGGCGGGTCCTTTCTCCATCCGCTATTTCGCAAAACCGGTTCAGTCGCTAGTGTCTGCACCACCATGCCCCGCGTCACCATCAACGACATCGCGCGTCGGGCCGGTGTCTCCAAGGGTGCCGTCTCGTACGCCCTGAACGGTCGGCCGGGCGTCTCGGAAGAGACCCGCCACAAGATCCTGGACGTCGCCCAGGAGCTCGGTTGGGCCCCGAACCGGACAGCACGGATGCTGTCCGGCTCGCGCACCGAGACGTTCGGACTGGTGCTGGCCCGCGACCCGCGGACCCTGGGCTCGGAGCCGTTCTACATGGAGTTCGTGGCCGGGCTGCAGAGCGAGCTCTCCCAGCGGGGGTTCGCCCTGTTGCTGCAGCTCACGTCATCCTCGGCCAACGAGCTCGAGCTCTACCCACGGTGGTGGTCCGAACGGCGGGTCGACGCGGTGGTGGTGGTCGACATCCGGGTCACGGACCCGCGGGTTCCGGCCCTGCGTGATCTCGGCATGCCGGCGGTGTTCGTCGGCGACCCCGCCATGACCGGCGGCTTCACCACGGTCTGGACCGACGACGCCACCGCGATGGCGGCCGCGATCCGACGCCTGGTCGAGCTCGGCCATCGCCGGTTCGGTCGGGTGGCCGGGCCCCCCGGTCTCAGCCACACCCGGGTCCGTGATCTGGCGTTCCAGCAGTCGGTCGCGGCCGCGGGCCTGTCCGGCACGATCCTGCACGCGGACTTCTCCGACGCGGCCGGCGGGCAGGCGACCCGCGGCCTCTGGGGTCTGGCCGACCGGCCGACGGCGATCGTGTACGACAACGACCTGATGGCCATCGCCGGCCTGTCGGCCCTCGCCGAGCTGGGGGTCTCGGTGCCGCACGAGGTCAGCATGCTCGCCTGGGACGACTCGGCGTTGTGCACCATCACCCACCCGACCCTGTCCGCCCTGAGTCACGACGTGATGTCCTTCGGTGCGCACGTCGGTCGACGGCTGTTCGACCTGCTCGAGGGGGCCGAATCGGCGGCGCATCTGGACTCCACCCCGGTGCTGGTCGAGCGGGAGAGCACCGCGCCGGCTCCGCGCTGAGCTGAGCTGAGATCAGGCCGGCGGGGCCGTCGATTCCGCGGGCGTGGCGAGCAGCTCGCGGGTCAGGAACACTCCGCCCGCCGTCGCCACCGGGAAGACCACCACCGCGACGAACGGGATGGCGAGCAGCAGGAAGCACGGCACCGAGAATCCCAGGGTGCGCCACCGACGCCGCTGCATGGCGGTCCGCCGTTGGGTGAGCCTCGGAAGGCCGCGCCGCTCGAAGCTCGGCCCGATGAGCTCGAAGCAGAGCATCCACCCGCCGAAGCACGCCGCGACCACCGGGATGACGGTCTGGCCGACCACCGGGATGAACTGTGCCAGGAAGAGCGGCAAGGCGGCGGCGACGGAGATCGCGATCAGCCCGACCGACTGACGCAGAGCCCGCGGCAGCGAGCTGCTCCAGGGCTCACCGGTGTCCGGCAGCCCACCCGACAGCTCGGCGTCGACCGCCTCGCTGATCTTGTCGTAGACCGGCGCTCCGAACGCCATCGTCAACGTGCTGAAGGAGATGATCATGACCAGCAGGGTGACGCCGAGGACCCCGGCTCCGGCCAGCACCCGGATGGCGGTCCGGGCCGCCTCCGCCCACCCGTCGGCGAACGGGGTGATCGCGTCGCTGATCCAGCCCAGCCTGGTGACCAGCAGCACGAACAGGACCGCGAACAGCACGGACATGATCAGCGGGGGCACCGCACCCAGCCAGAACAGCCTCGGTCGCTGGGTCAGGAACCGGAAGCCCTTCACCAGCAGGGCGGCACCGCCCACGGCCTCGGTGATCATCCCGCGTCCCGGGAAGCGGCCCGGACCTTGGCACCCTTGGCCTCGGCCGTCGCCCGCAGCTCGTCGGCGAAGCGGACCAACCGCTCGGTCAGCGCCGGATCCCCGGTGGCCAGGATGCGGGCGGCGAGCAGGCCGGCATTGCGGGCGTTGCCGATGGCGACGGTGGCCACCGGGACGCCACTGGGCATCTGCACGATCGACAGCAGCGAGTCCATCCCGTCGAGGTACTTCAGCGGCACCGGCACACCGATGACCGGCAGCGGGGTCAAGGCCGCCAGCATGCCGGGGAGATGGGCGGCCCCGCCGGCTCCGGCGATGATCACCTCGAGCCCACGGGTGTGAGCCTCTCGGCCGTAGGCGACCATCGCCTCGGGCATCCGGTGGGCGGAGACGACGTCGGCCTCGTACGCGATGTCGAACTCGGCCAGTGCGTCAGCGGCCGCCCTCATCACCGGCCAGTCGGAGTCGGAGCCCATCACGATGCCGACCCGCGGCCTGCCTCCTGCACTCATGCGTCTGTTCCCATCAGGTAGCCGGCCGCGTGCCGGGCTCGGCTGCGGACGTCGTCGAGGTCACGACCGTACGTGGTCACGTGGCCGACCTTGCGGCCCGGCGTGACGTGCTTGCCGTACAGCTGGACGCGCAGCCGCCGATCCCGGGCGAAGCAGTGCAACAGCGCGGACGGCAGGTCGCTCACCGTGCCCCCGAGCACGTTCGCCATCACCGTGAACGGCTCGCGCGCTGCCGGATCGCCGAGCGGCAGGTCGACCACGGCGCGCAGGTGGTTCTCGAACTGCGACGTGTGGGCGCCGTCGATGCTCCAGTGGCCGGTGTTGTGCGGACGCATGGCGAGCTCGTTGACCACCACGGTGCCATCGGCGCGCTCCATCAACTCGACGGCGAGCAACCCGACGACCCCGAGCTCGTTCGCGATGCCCAGGGCCAGCTGTTGGATCCGTACCATGCGGTCGTCGTCCAGACCGGGCGCGGGGGTCGTCGTCTCCACACAGATCCCGTTGCGCTGCACGGATTCCGACACCGGGTACGCCACCGCCTGGCCCGACGGCGACCGGACCACGAGGGCACTCAGCTCGCGGCGGAACGCGATGAACTCCTCGGCGATCACGGCCACACCGTCGGGCAGCCCAGCGAACGGCTGCTCCGCGTCGGCGGCCGAGTCCAGCTTCCAGACACCCTTGCCGTCGTAGCCTCCGCGGGAGGTCTTGGCGATCATGGGCCAACCGATCTCGTCGCCGAAGGCGATCAGCTCCGCGGGGGCGGCGACCACGCGGTAGATCGGGCAGGGAGCTCCCAGCGCGCTCAACCGGTCGCGCATCACCGTCTTGTCCTGGGCGTGCACGAGGGCCTCCGGGCCGGGTCGCACCGCGATCCCGGCGTCCTGGAGCTCGTGCAGCAGGGCGGTCGGGACGTGCTCGTGATCGAACGTGATCACGTCACAGCCGGCGGCGAAGGCCTTCACGGTGGCCGGGTCGGTGTAGTCCCCGACGGTCACGTCGTGGACGACCGTCGCGGCAGAGGTGTCCGCGCCCTCCGCCAGCAGCCGGAGTCGCAGCCCCAGGCCGGTAGCCGCCTCGTCCATCATCCGGGCGAGCTGGCCGCCGCCGATCACGCCGACCACGAACGGTCGCTGAGAGTCCGATGTCACTCGTCGAAGGATATGGGCGAGTCGGCGCGAGGCGGTAACCGCGAACATAAATGAAAACGATTCTCATATTTGTTAGGCTGCGGACGCCGCTGCACACGCAGCTGGTCACTCACGAACCAGAGAGCGAACCGCCATGTCCCCAGCCCTCCCCCGCCGACCGATCCTTCGACCTCTGGCCCTGCTGACCGGTCTCGCCACGGCCGCGGTCCTCAGCGGCTGTGGCACGGCCGTCGACCCGGGCGCCCGAACCGGCGGCGCCTCGCCGTCGACCGCGACGACCGCGACGACGCCGACGACCGCGGACGGTCCCGCCGAGGCGGCCGCAGTCACGCCCCGTCTCGCCGTCACCTACGACGGTGGGGTCCAGGTGCTCGACGCCGCCAGCCTCGAGCTGATCGCCGACCTTCCCCTGCCCGGGTTCAACCGGCTCAACCCCGCCGGCGACGGTCGGCACGTGCTGGTCTCGACCGAAGGGGGCTTCCGCGTCCTGGACACCGGCACCTGGGGTTCCTCCCACGGTGATCACGCGCACTACCACACGTCCGCTCCCGCCCTCACCGACCTGACGTACGCCGCTGAGGAACCCGGTCACGTGGTGCCGCACCACGGCCGGACCGCGTTGTTCGACGACGGCGCCGGCCGGGTCACGGTGGTCGACAGCGACAAGATCGCCGATCCGGCCGCCCCTCGTCGCGAGTACACGACCCCGCAACCGCACCACGGCGTCGCCCTCGAGCTGGCCGACCGGCGTCTGGTGGTGTCGGAGGGCACCGCGGAGGCCCGCACCGGCATCCGCGTCCTCTCCGCGGACGACCGAGAGATCGAGGAGAGCACCCAGTGCCCCGGGGTGCACGGTGAAGCCACCGCGCAGGACGAGACGGTGGTGATCGGCTGCACCGACGGCGTCCTGGTCTACCGCAGCGACACCATCACCAAGGTCGACAGCGCGGACGACTACGGCCGGATCGGCAACCAGGCCGGCAGCGACGTGTCCCCGATCGTGCTGGGCGACTACAAGGTCGACGAGGACGCCGACCTGGAGCGGCCCACCCAGGTCAGCCTGATCGACACCGAGCAGGCGAAGCTCCGGCTGGTGCAGCTGCCCTCGTCGTACACCTTCCGGTCGTTGGGTCGAGGGCCGAAGGGCGAGGCGCTGGTGCTGGGCACCGACGGGAAGCTGCACGTCATCGACCAGGTCTCTGGCAAGATCACCGACTCGGTGCCGCTGATGAGATCCTGGACCGAGCCGGACGCGTGGCAGTCGCCGCGGCCGACGCTGAAGGTGAGCGGCGACATCGCCTACGTGAGCGACCCGGCCAGCAGCTCGATCATGGCGGTGGACCTGATCAAGGGCGTGGTGATCAAGAAAGCCACTCTCTCCGCCGCCCCCAACGAGGTGGCCGTGGCCACGGGCACCGTGGCGGACCACGACTGACGGCTCCTGGACATCGACCGGGGCCCTCGTGGTCGATCGAGGTCGAGCCGACGGGCGACGGGCGACGGGCGGGCTGATCCTCAGCCTGGCTCCGGGGTGATCACCAGCAGGTGAAACCACCGTCCACCAGCAGGTCGACCCCGGTGCAGAAGCCGGCCGCGTCGCTGAGCAGGAAGATCACCGGTCCGACGATCTCGTCCACCGTGGCCATCCGACCCAGCGGCGTCTCGGCCTCGAACGTCGCGACCTGCTCGGCCACCTCGGGGCGGGTGTTCATCGGCGTGGCCGTATAGCCGGGACTGATCGCGTTCACCCGGACCCGCCGGTCGGCCCACTCCATCGCCAGGCTCCTGGTGAGCTGGACGACGCCCGCCTTGGCCGCGTTGTAGTGCGCCTGCACCAGACCGCGGTTGACGATGGTGCCGGACATCGACGCGATGTTGACGATCGAGCCGCCACCGTTGCGCAGCATCGCGCGGCCCTCGGCCTGACAGGACAGGAACACCCCGGTCAGATCGACGTCGACGACCCGCTGCCACTGCGCCAGCGACATGTCCTCGGCCGGTGCCGCGTTCGCGATCCCGGCACTGTTCACGGCCAGGGACAACGGACCCAGCTCGACCTCGGCGCGGCGGACCGCCTCGGCCAGCGACGCCGGGTCGGTCACATCGGCCGGTGCGGCGATCGCGCGGGCGCCGATCGCGGTGACCTCCGCCACGACCGCCTCGAGCCCGGGACCGGGCAGATCGAGACAGGCCACCGCCGCCCCCGAGCCTGCGACACCCAGCGCGACACCGCGACCGATCCCGCTGGCGGCGCCGGTGACCAGCGCCGTCCGCCCCTCCAGGCGGAAGTCCGGTACGTCGCCGCTCATCGTGTCGCCAGGTCCCGAGCCGCCTCGGCGATGCCCGCCGCCGACATGCCGTAGCGATCCAGCAGGAACCCGGCGGACCCGGTGGGCGCGAACTCCGACACACCGAGGATGGTCATCCGCGTGGGATGGTGCTGGACGACGGTCTCGGCCACCGCTCCCCCCAGCCCGCCGGCGGTGGTCGCCTCCTCGGCCGTCACGATGCCCCTCGTCTCCCGGGCGGCCGCCAGGACCGCCCCGGTGTCGAGAGGCTTGACCGTGGGCATCGAGATCACCCGGGCCGAGATGCCCTCGGTGGCCAGCTGCTCGGCCGCGGCGATCGCGCGCCACAACACCGTGCCGTTGCTGAGGATGCTGACGTCGTCACCGTGTCGCACCGTGTGGGCCTGACCGGGGACGAACTCGTAGTCGGTGTCGTAGACCTGTGGGACGGCCATCCGGGAGACGCGGATGAACGCCGGACCCTCGGTCGCGGCGGCCCAACGCATCGCAGCGGCGGTCTCGATCGGATCCGCCGGCACCACGATGATCATGTTGTCGATCGCTCGCAGCCAGGCGATGTCCTCGATCGAGTGGTGCGTCGGACCGAGCTCCCCGTACGCCATCCCCGGGCTCATCCCGCAGAGCTTGACGTTGCGGTCGGAGTAGGCGACGTCGGCCTTGATCTGCTCGAGCGCCCGGCCGGTCAGGAAGCAGGACGCGGCCGAGACGAACGGGATCCGGCCCCCGTTGGCCAGGCCGGCGGCCACACCGACCATGTCCTGCTCGGCGATTCCCACGTTGATCAACCGGTCGGGGAACGCCTTCTTGAATGCGTCCAGCTTGGAGGAGCCGACCGAGTCGTTCACCACGCCGACGATGCGGTGATCACTCTCGGCGAGCTCGGCCAGCGTGGCCACGTAGGCGTCGCGGCAGTCGAAGCGTGGCCGGTCCGCGATCGGTCCCGCAGTCGCGGACGCCTCGGTGGTGGTGCTCATCGGTGCCCCCCCTCGAAGCTCGGGAACGGCGGCCGACCCGAGCTCATCAAGTGCCTGGGCGAGCTGGGCGGCGTCGGGGACCTTGTGGTGCCAGGCCACGTCGTCCGCCATGAACGAGATCGGGTGGCCCTTGTGGGTGTGCGCGATCACGAACGTGGGCCTGCCGGTTCGCAACGGCGCCGAGCCGAGCACGTCCAGCAGCTCGCCGTGATCATGACCGTCGACCTCGACGACGGCGAACCCGAACGCGGACGCCTTCTGATCGAGGGGGTCGAGGTCGTTGGTCTCGCGGGTGGTGGCGCCTTGCTGCAGCCCGTTGCGGTCCACGATCACCGTCAGCGAGTCCAGCTCGTACTGGCTGGCCGCCATCATGGCCTCCCAGTTCGAGCCCTCCTGCAGCTCTCCGTCGCCGACCAGCACGTACGTCCGGCGGCGGGACCCGTCGAGCACGGCCGACAGGGCGTGTCCGACCGCGATCGGCAGACCGTGGCCGAGCGGCCCGGTGTTCGCCTCCACCCCGGCAACCTTGGTCCGGTTCGGGTGTCCGTTGAACCGTGACAGCGGCTTCAGGAAGGTCGCCAGCTCCTCCACCGGGAGGAACCCGAACGCGGCCAGGGTCGTGTAGAGCGCCCCCGCCACATGGCCCTTGGACAGGATGAAGCGGTCCCGCTCAGGGTCGTCGACGGTATCCGGGGTGATGTTCAGCACGGCCCCGTACAGGGTCGCCAGCACGTCGATGGCCGAGAAGTCGCCGCCGATGTGCCCGGCGCCTGCGTGGTGGACCAGCTTCGCGTCCTGGATCCGGATCTGTCGGGCCGCTTCGGCGACGTGGGCGACCACCTCGTCCCGGGTCGCGTCGGGGTCGAGCCGACCCAGGACCGGCATCGTCGCGTGTTGTGTGGCCAGCGTGGTCATCGGTCGTCCTGGTCGAGCATCGAGCTGAGCAGCACCTTCTGGACGAGTCGCTGGGCGGCAAGGGCGTCGTGGTCGGCCTGGGCCGCGGCGAGGGCGCCTTCGTCGAGGGCATCCAGTGCGCGGTGGATGGCTTTCAGGAAGGTGATGGCCTGCTTGGCGGCCTGCACCGAGTCCTCCCGGAACGGGAACTGGTCGAGCTGCCAGACCCCCTGCCAGTTGTTGCGGCGAAGGGTGTGGAAGAACTCGAACGTCTCCACCAGGTGCACCGAGCCGACCACCATGTCGTCGTCCCAGCCGCGGAAGTTGTCGTTCACGTCGATGGCGAACAGCCTCCCGTGGTCGATGCAGAGCTGGGCCGCATCGGCCGGGGTCTCCAACCCGTACAGGGAATGCCCGAAGTCCAACAGCACCCCGAGGTTGTCGCAACCGGTCTGCTGGATGGCCAGCAGGGTCCGCGCGGCGTTGCCGAAGATGATCTTGTTCCGGGGCTCGCGCGGCTTGTACTCGATCACGAACCTGATGTCGGGGTGCGCCGAGCACAGCTCCCGCAGCCCGTCGACGGCGGCCGTCCAGATGTCGTGGTAGTTCACCTGGAACGGGTAGTCCCAGCCGTCCTGGCCGAACCAGAGCTTCACGTAGTCGCAGCCGAGCTCCTTGGCCAGCAGGGTGGCCTCGTTCAGCAAGGCGAGGGCCTTGGCCCGCACCGTCGGGTCCGGGTTCGTGATCGAGCCCTTGATGTAGTCCTTGTTGTAGATCTCCGGCGTGATCGCAACCGCCCGCAGGTGGTTGCGCGCCAACGCCTCGCGGACGTCGTCGAGGGTGCCCTCGAAGCCGGCGAACGGCCAGTTCAGGTCGACGACCGACAGGTCCCCGACCGCCCCGGCCCGGTCGATCTGCTCGATCAGGCCGACGGGCTCCCCGTACCCTTCGGTCGCGTAACGGTCCAGGTAGGTGGCGAAGTGCCAGATGCCGGCTCCGAAGACAGGCAAGGTGGTCATGGTCGTCCTCTCAGGACAGCGATCAGCGAAGGGAGACGGGAGGTCTGCCGGCTCCGAACCGGCGGAGCTTGGCGAACATGTCCTCCAGCAGGAAGCGGACGTCGACGGACTCACAGACCTGCAGGGGCTGGCCCGAGCCCGGTACGTAGTGCCCCTCGGCCCCGAACCGCGGAGCCGGAACGGTACGGAACACACCGCTCTGCGGGTAGAGCAGCAGGGAGACCGCCGGTGAGTCACCGAGCGAGCGCGACTCGATCGGCCCGGGGTGGTAGGTGGCGTTCCACTCCTTGAGCTGGTGGATCAGGTAGTCGGCCAGCTCGCTGGTGCCGCCGATCTTCTCCTCCAGCTCGGTGTAGGACACCGACACCAGGGAGTAGACGGGACGCGGCACCTGCCACAGTGTGATGCCCGAGTCGAACACGACGTTGGCGGCCGCGATGTCGTTGGAGAGGTTGAACTCGATCTTCCGGCGCAAGCCGAGCTCGCCGTGTCCCTCACCGCCGATCCAGATCACCGTGACCGGCCGGTCGACGATCGCGGGATCGAGCAGGATGGCCGACGCCATGTCGGTCAGGGGGCCCAGGAACGCGACGTACAGCCGATCGTCCGCCGTCGCCAGCAGACTCTCCGCGATGATCAACCGGGCGCCGGGCGAGTCCGCGGGAGTGAGCTCGTCCGCGATCGGAACGGCGGCCCCGTCGGCCACCGTGACCTGGCCGCTCAAGCCCATCAGCTCGAGCAGCAGCTCGACCTCGTTCCGCGAGTCGATCATGCTCTGGTCGCTGCGCCAGGTGCCGAAGTGCGCCGGGACGATGCCGCGCACATCCAGACTCGGCGAGAGCAGGGCGTGCACGATGGCGTACTGGTCGTCGCCCTCGTTCTTGGCGTCGGTGTTGATGATGGCGCGTCGGTGCGTGACCACGGGCACGAGCCTTCCAGTGCATATCTATTCGACACCGCATATTCTCTCGAACCTGGTCTGCGAGTCAAGCGATAGCGTCCGTTCCGTTCGGAAGGAGTCACCGATGACCCAGATCCTGGCCATCGACCAGGGCACCACCAACAGCAAGGCGTTGCTGGTCGACGACGGCGGTCTCGTGCGCGCTGTCGGCTCAGCCCCCGTCGGGATCGCGCACCCACGACCCGGCTGGGTCGAGCAGGACGCCGAGCTGCTGTGGACCAGTGTGCTGTCGGCGATCGACCGGTGTCTGTCGTCGGTCGAGGGGGCGGAGGCCGACCTCGCCGGGGTGGCCCTGTCCACCCAGCGGGAGTCGGTGCTGGCCTGGAACCGGCGTACGGGACGCCCGCTGGGTCCGGTGATCGGTTGGCAGGACGTCCGCACCGCCGCGTGGTGTCGCGACCGGACCGAGCCGGGCGACGACGACCTGGTCCGCAGCCGGACCGGGCTGAGGATCGACCCGATGTTCTCCGCCCCCAAGATCAGTTGGCTGCTGCGCGAGTCCGCGGCCGGGGTGAGCCACGCCGACGTCTGCGTGGGCACCGTCGACTCCTGGCTGATCTGGCGGCTGACCGGCGGCGCCCGTCACGTGACAGAGGCCGGGAACGCGTCGCGCACCCTGCTGTACGACATCGTGGATCTCGCCTGGTCCCCCGCGTTGCTCGAGCTGTTCGGTGTCCCGGCCGCCGCGTTACCCGAGGTCCTGCGATCCGATGGCGACTTCGGTGTGTGCCGCTCGGTGCCCGGGATCGCCGACGGTACGCCGATCGCGGCCGTGCTGGCGGACTCGCATGCCGCACTGTTCGGTCATGGCTGCATCGAGGTGGGCACGGCCAAGGCCACGTACGGCACCGGCACCTCGGTGATGACCCCGACGGCCGCCTTCGTGGCCGGCTCCTCGCCCGTCCCGTCCACCCTGGCCTGGCTCACCGAGAACCCGACGTACGCCCGCGAGGGCAACATCGTGTCGTCCGGGGCGACCCTGGCCTGGACGGCGCGGTTGCTCGGCGGGAGCGTACCGGACCTGCTCAGGCTCGCCGCGACCGTCGACGACGCCGCTGAGGTCACGCTCGTCCCGGCCTTCACCGGCCTGGGGGCCCCGCACTGGGACCGCGAGGTGCGCGCGGTGATCACCCAGCTCGAACCGGACAGCGATCCGGCTCGGCTGGCGCGGGCGGCGGTCGACGCGGTGGCCCACCAGGTCTGCGACATCGTCGATGTGATCGATCGCGACTCGGCAGCACCCCTGGCGAGCATCCGCGCCGACGGCGGCATGACCGCCTCGGCCCTGGTGATGCAGACCCAGGCCGATCTGCTCGGTCGCCCGGTGGAGGTGGCCGACCTGCCCGAGGTCTCCGCGCACGGCGCAGCCGCCCTGGCCCGTCGCCGGTTCGGCGGTGGCGCGACCCCGCGCCCGACCGGACGGGTCTTCGAGCCCGCCCTCGACCAGCGCACGCGTGGCGATCGTCGGGATCGCTGGCGGGAGCAGGTCGCCTGGCTCCGTACGGCACCGCGACACTGAGCCACGGCGTTCGCGACGGTCTGAGGTCTGCCGACGGATAGGGTCGACCTCTCGCGAGGAGAGGAGCAGGTGAGGTGACGCAGCCTGTCGGTGTGGCCCGCACCTCGCCCGACGGCCAGGTGCGCTTGATGACCAAGATCGCTCACCTCTACCACGAGCAGCGCCTGCGGCAGAGCGAGATCGCGGGCATCCTGCACATCTCCCAGGCCAAGGTGTCGCGGCTGCTGAAGCGGGCCGGGGAGGTCGGCATCGTCCGTACCGTGGTGGTCGTCTCCGCCGGCGTGCACACCGACCTCGAACAGTCTCTGGAGGAGCGCTACGGGCTGCTCGAAGCGGTCGTGGCCGACGTCGACGGCGACGAGGCCGCCGTGCTCGCCGGCCTGGGCTCCGCCGGGGCGAGCTACCTGGAAGCCACCCTGTCCGGAGGGGAGCGGATCGGTGTCTCCTCCTGGAGCCAGACCCTGCTGTCGGTGGCCGACCGGCTGGCCCCGTTGCGCAGCTCCGGCGCCGATCAGGTCGTGCAGCTGGTCGGCGGGCTCGGTGTCGCCGCCGCTCAGGCCCAGGCCAACCGGCTGCTGTCGGAGCTCGCCGGTCTGATCGGCGCCGCACCCACGTTCGTGCCCGCGCCGGGCCTGGTCGGCGATCACAGGGTCCGGGAGAGCCTGCTCGCCGACCCCGCCATGCAGAGCGTCGCCGGCGCCTGGCAGGACCTCACCATGGCCCTGGTCGGCATCGGCAGCCTGCGGCCCTCCCAGCTCCTGCGGGCCAGCGGCAACGCCATCGCCCCCGCCGACGAGGCCACCCTGCTCGAGCTGGGTGCGGTCGGGGACGTCTGCAACCGCTACTTCGCCATGGACGGCCAGCTGGTGCACAGCGATCTCGACTCCCGGGTGGTCGGCATCGACCCGGACACGTTCCGGGCGATCCCCCGGCGCATCGGCCTGGCCGGCGGGGCCCGCAAGCAGGACGCCATCCACGCCGCTCTGACCGGACACTGGGTGAACGTGCTGGTGACCGACCTCTCCACCGCTCGCGCCCTGTTGGCCGCTCCGTGACCACCGACCGCCCCACCGCAGGAGCCCTCGGGCGGCTCCGGGACAAGATCGCCCACCTGGGCCCCGAGGCGATCAGGTTCGGCATCGTCGGGTTGACCGGTGTCGCGTTGCAGTTCGTGGTCTTCAACGTGCTTCGCTACGCCGGTCCCGATGGACAGGGAGTCCTGGAGACCAAGCCGATCACCGCGCAGGTGATCGCGATCGGCGCCGCCACCGTGATCACCTACCTGGGCAACCGCTACTGGACCTACCAGCACCGGGAGCGCGGCAACCCCTGGCGTGAGCTGCCGATCTTCCTGCTGCTGAACGGCATCGCCATCGCGATCGGGGCGATCTGCCTGGCGTTCTCGCACTACGTGCTCGGGCTGGTCTCTCCCCTGGCCGACAACCTCTCCGGCAACGTGATCGGCCTCGGCCTGGGCACCCTGTTCCGGTTCTGGTCGTACCGCAAGTTCGTGTTCACCGGGGACTCCCGCCACGAGCGACCGAACAGCGAGTGACGATCACACCGCCTCGCTGCGCAGGATGCAGAACTCGTTGCCCTCCGGATCGGCCAGCACCACCCAGCCGCGCCCGTCGGGCAGCCGCCGGTCGTCCACCTGGGTGGCACCGAGTCCCAGCAGCCGGGCGAGCTCGGCGTCGCGGCCGCCCTCGACCGGACGCAGGTCCAGATGCAGCCTGTTCTTGACCTGCTTGGCGTCCGGCACCTCGATGAACAGCAGCCGTATGGCGCCGTCGGCGGAGAAGATCATGCACTCCTCGTGCCCGGGTTCGTTCGGGTCGTCGGGATCCTCCGCGTAGCCCAGGACCTGCGACCACCACACCGACTGCGCGTACGCGTCGCGGGAGTCGACGGTGACGTGACTGAGAAGGCTGACCATCGCCTCAGGATCGCACGTAGGGGCCCCGGGACGTCTCGATCAGCTCGCTCATGGTGACGTGCACGTCCTCCACGTCGGGCACGTCGTCCAGCACCACCGGCCCGGCCTCGGCGGCCGTCTGCACCCGCAAGGTGCCACAGCCGAGCATCCGATCGGACAGACTCCGCTGGAACGTGACGTCATTGACCCGCGCCAGCGGCAGGTTGGTGCCGGACTTGTTCAGGATGCCCGTCCGGGTGATCAGTCGGTAGTTCGTCAGCGTGTACGTCGTCGTCCGCCAGCGCAGGAACGGGATGACCGTCCACCAGGTCGCCAGCACCCCGGTCACGATCGCGACGGCGAACTGTCCCACCGGGCGGAAGTCGTGCGGGATGAGGGCGGCCCCGACCCCGAGGAGGGCCCCGCAGGCGATCAGCCCGGTGGCCGGCCAGAACAGGACCTTGCCGTGGGTGCGCATGTGCATCAGGACGCGCTCGTCCGCGCCCAGCAGCTTGGCCGACAACCCCACCTCTCCATGCTGACACAGGGGCGCAATCCCGGCGTCAGACCGCGGGCCGACCCGGGAGGCCCCCGATCAGACCCTGGCCGGGGGTGCCGCCGGGTGGTCAGCGCAGATGCGTGACGTCGCCGGCGGCGAAGATCTCCACCCCCGCCGGCGTGCGGACGCGCAGTCGACCCTCGGCGTCCACACCGACTGCCTCACCGGTCACCGACGCTCCGCCGCCCGTGAGGACCCGCACGCTCCGGCCCAACGTGCCGGAGCGGGCGACGTACTGCGCCGCCAGGTCCGCGTCCAGCCCGTCCTCCCAGCGGTGATAGAGCACGGCGAGGGTCGCCAGCACGGTGGCCATGATCTCGGCCCGGACGAAGCTCCTCCCCGGTCGCAGCACCGCGAGCGAGGTCGCCGTGGACACCGGCAGCTCGTCGGCGGTGAGATGGATGTTGATCCCCAGACCCAGCACACAGGCCGGGCCCTGCGGGCTGTCGACCCGCTCGGCGAGGATCCCGCAGACCTTGGCGTCGCCGACCAGCACGTCGTTGGGCCACTTCAGCAGGGCGGGCACCTGAGCCACCGCGCGCAGGGTGTCGGCCACCGCGAGGCCGGCCAGCAGGGGCAGCCAGGTCCAGGTCGCCGGATCCCGCTCGGGCCGCAGCAGCACCGACATCGCGATCGAGCTGCCCGCGGGTGCGCTCCAGGTCCGGCCGAGGCGGCCGCGCCCGGACACCTGGTGATCGGTCGCCAGCACGAGCCCGGCGGGCTCCCCGGCGCGTGCCCTGGTTGCCAGGTCGGCGTTGGTCGACCCCGTCTCGGCCACCACCTCGGCGGTCCGCCACAGCCGGTCCGCGCCGGCCAGCTCGGCGTTCAGGCGCTCGGTGTCGAGCGGATCTGCGGACGTCACCGGGCCACCGTAGTGCGGGCCGGGACCGGGTCCGCGGGCACTAGGGTGCGGAGCTATGGGCGACGTCGACATCCACACCACCGCCGGGAAGCTCGCCGATCTCCGGAAACGGGTGGACGAGGCGGTGCACGCCGGATCCGCGGCGGCGGTCGAGCGACAGCACGCCCGGGGCAAGCAGACCGCGCGGGAGCGCATCGCGCTGCTGCTCGACGAGGACTCCTTCATCGAGCTCGACGAGCTCGCCCGGCACCGCTCGACCGCCTTCGGGATGGAGCAGAACCGGCCCTACGGGGACGGGGTGGTCACCGGCTTCGGCACCGTCGACGACCGCCCCGTCTGCGTCTTCAGCCAGGACGTGACCGTGTTCGGCGGCAGCCTCGGTCAGGTGTACGGCGAGAAGATCGTCAAGATCATCGACTTCGCCCTGAAGACCGGTTGCCCACTGATCGGCATCAACGAGGGCGGCGGGGCCCGCATCCAGGAGGGCGTGGTCTCCCTCGGTCTGTACGGGGAGATCTTCCGCCGCAACACCCACGCCTCCGGGGTCATCCCGCAGATCTCCTTGATCATGGGCGCGGCCGCCGGCGGACACGTCTACTCCCCCGCCCTGACCGACTTCGTGGTGATGGTGGACCAGACGTCGCAGATGTTCATCACGGGTCCGGACGTGATCAAGACCGTCACCGGTGAGGACGTGTCGATGGAGGAGCTGGGCGGCGGACGCACCCACAACACCTTGTCCGGCAACTCCCACTACCTGGGGGCGGACGAGCAGGATGCGATCGACTACGTGAAGGCGCTGCTGTCCTATCTGCCGCAGAACAACCTCGAGGAGCCGCCGGCCTTCGACGTCGGCGGCGATCTCGTCCCGAGCGCCGACGACCGCGCCCTCGACACCGTCATCCCGGATTCGCCGAACCAGCCGTACGACATGCACGAGGTCATCTCCGCCGTGCTGGACGACGGTGAGTTCCTGGAGGTGCACAGCCTGTTCGCGCCGAACATCGTGGTCGGCTTCGGCCGGATGGAGGGCCGCAGCGTCGGGGTGGTCGCCAACCAGCCGCTGCACTTCGCCGGCTGCCTGGACATCGACGCGTCCGAGAAGGCCGCCCGCTTCGTCCGCACCTGCGACGCCTTCAACATCGCGGTGATCACTTTCGTGGACGTGCCCGGTTTCCTGCCCGGCACGGACCAGGAGTGGAACGGCATCATCCGGCGTGGGGCGAAGCTGATCTACGCGTACGCCGAGGCCACCGTGCCGCTGGTCACGGTGATCACCCGCAAGGCGTACGGCGGGGCTTACGACGTGATGGGCTCCAAGCACCTGGGGGCGGACATCAACCTGGCCTGGCCGACCGCACAGATCGCGGTGATGGGTGCGCAGGGTGCGGTGAACATCCTGTACCGCAAGGAGCTCGCCGCTCATGACGATCCCGATGCGCGCCGAGCCGAGCTGATCAGCGCGTACGACGACGAGCTCGCCAACCCCTACCTGGCCGCCGAGCGCGGCTACGTCGACGCGGTGATCATGCCGCACGAGACCCGGGTGGAGATCAGCCGGGCCCTGCGTCTGCTGCGGACCAAGCGGGAGACCCTGCCGCCCAAGAAGCACGGGAACATCCCCCTGTGAGGCGGGTGCCGTGACCGAAGATCCCGCGCCGGTGCTCCGGGTGGTGTCCGGCCGACCGAGCGCCGACGAGCTGGCCGCTGTGGTGGTCGTGTTCTCGGCGCTGACCACAGGCTCCGCCGACTCCCCGAAGCCGGCCGCCACCGGTGGCTGGTCTGATCGCTCCCGAGGTCTGCGGACAACTCTGCGGCCCGGACCCGACGGCTGGCGACTCTCGGGCCGGTGACCTGGGTAGTCTGCGAGCACCGGGCCCCAGGCGTGGGCCCCGACCCCCGAAAGGGCCCGACGATGAGCTCGATCGACGACATCCTCGCCAGCATCCCGATCAACTCCCTGGCCGATCAGCTCGGCGTGGACCCCGCCACGGCTGAGTCGGCGGTGCGGGAAGCGCTGCCGGCCCTGGTCGGCGGCATGCAGGCCAACGCTGCCGATCCCCAGGGCGCCGCCTCGCTGGCCGGGGCCGTGGACAGCCACTCGCCGAAGCTGGTCGACGGTGGGGTCAACCTGGACGACGTCGACACCGCCGACGGCGAGAAGATCGTCGGGCACGTGTTCGGCGAGAACAGCGGCGCCGTCGCCCAGACCCTGGGCGACAAGCTCGGCGGCAACTCCGACCTGATCCAGAAGCTGCTGCCGATCCTCGCCCCGATCGTGCTGTCCTACCTGTCGCAGCGGATGCGAGGCGGCGATGCCCAGTCGGGCGCGGCCGGCGGCGGCGGGTTGAACGACCTGCTCGGCTCGATCCTGGGGGGCCTCGGTGGCGGCCAGGGTCAGCAGAGCGGGGGCGGCGGCATCCTGGACATGCTGGGCGGCCTGCTCGGTGGCGGCAGAAGGTAGTCGTCGGGGGCTACACCTTCAGCCAGACCGCCTCGTCCACCCCGAGCATCCCCGCTGAGGCGTCGCCGGACGCGACCAGGATCTCGGCGTCGGCGGGGAGGGCGTACGGGTCCGGGCCGAAGTTGACCACGCAGCGGAAGCCGGGCTCCCGGGTGAAGGACAGCACGCCCGCCGGCACGTCGTCGTCCCAGGTCAGGGTGCCGTCACCGAGGGCGGGGTGGCGGCGCCGCTCGGCCAGCGCCGCCCGGTAGTGGTTGAGGTGGCTGCCGGGATCACCGTCCTGCACCTCCGCAGTGACGGCCGCCCAGCTCGTGGGCTGCGGCAGCCAGGGCGGGTTGTCGGCGGAGCCGAAACCGAACGGCGCCGCGGTGCCCGACCACGGGATCGGCACCCGGCAGCCGTCCCGGCCACGGACCGTGTGCCCCGACCGCTCCCAGGTCGGGTCCTGGAGCTGGTCCTCGGGGATGTCCTCCACCTCCTCCAGACCGAGCTCGTCGCCCTGGTAGACGTACGCCCCACCAGGGAGCGCCAGCTCCAGCAGGGCTGCGGCCCGGGCGCGCTTGCGGCCCAGGGCGACGTCGGTGGCGCCGTCTGGCACCGATCCCACCCCGGCGAAGGACTCCAGGTCCATGCCGTCCCGGGTGAAGCGGGCGCCGGTGATCGGGCGTCCGTAGCGGGTGACCACGCGGGTCGTGTCGTGGTTGGCCAGCACCCAGGTGGGCGGCGCACCGACGGCCCCGGTGGCCCCCAGCGTCAGGTCGATCACGTTGCGCTGAGACTCAGCCGACCACTCGCACATCAGCGCGTCGAAGTTGAACGTGCTGTGCAGCTCGTCGTCGCGGACGTACTTCGCCAGCTCGGCGGCCGGGGTCACCCACGCCTCGGACACGAAGATGCGCGCGCCGAGATCGCTGTCGGCGTACGAGTCCGCCACCGTCCGCCAGCGTCGCAGGATGTCGTGCACGTGCGGCTGGTTCATGTAGGGGCTGCCGGTCAGCGTGCTGAACACGGGCTCGCCGGTCTCGGGGTCGACATCGAGATCGGGGAGTCCCGGCGCCTTGGCCATCGAGTTGGCCACGTCGATCCGGAAGCCGTCGACGCCCCGGTCGAACCAGAACCGCAGGATCGCATCGAACTCGTCGGCGACCGCCGGGTTCTCCCAGTTCCAGTCGGGCTGCTTGATGTCGAAGAGGTGCAGGTACCACTGGCCGGGCGCACCGGCGGCGTCCGTGGTCCGCTCCCAGGCGCCGCCACCGAACATGGCCGGCCAGTTGTTGGGTGGCTCGTTCCCGTCCGGACCGACGCCGTCGCGGAAGAGGTAGAGATCGCGCTCGGCCGAGCCCGGCGCGGCCGCCAGCGCCGCCTGGAACCAGAGGTGCTCGTCGCTGCTGTGATTGGGCACCAGGTCGATCAGCACCCGCAGCCCGAGGTCGTGGGCTCGGGCCACGAACACGTCGGCCTGCTCGAGCGTGCCGAACTCCGGCAGGATCCCGCGGTAGTCGCTGACGTCGTAGCCCCCGTCGGCCAGCGGGGACGGATACCAGGGGCTCACCCAGACGGCGTCGACGCCGAGGTCGGCCAGGTAGGGCAGCTTGTCGATGATGCCGCGGACGTCACCGGTGCCGTCGCCGTCGGCGTCGGCGAAGGAACGCGGATAGACCTGGTAGACGACGGCGCTGCGCCACCACTGGGGGTCATCGTTGAGAGGCATCTGCCTAACCTAGTGCGATGAGCGTGCCGACACTCGTCCTGGCCTCCGCCTCGCCGGCCCGCCTCGAGACCCTGCGCCGGGCCGGACTGAGCCCCGAGGTGGAGGTGTCGGGTGTCGACGAGGAGGCCATCCACGCCGACAACGTCCCCGACCTCGTCGCGTTGCTCGCCCGGGCCAAGGCCGAAGCCGTCGCGCAGCGCCGGGCCTCGACCGGGGCCGTGATCGTGGTCGGGTGCGACTCGCTGCTCGAGCTGGACGGCGTCGGGTTCGGCAAGCCGGTCGACGAGACCGACGCGGTCCGTCGCTGGCAGTTGATGCGGGGCCGCTCCGGGATGCTGCACACCGGCCACCACCTCCTCCGCCTGCCCGGCGGCGCCTCCCGTACGGCGACCGCCTCGACGACCGTCCACTTCGCCGATCTCGACGACGCCGAGATCGACGCGTACGTGGCCACCGGCGAACCACTCCTGGTCGCCGGGGCCTTCACCATCGACGGCCTGGGCGGTCCCTACGTCACCCGGATCGAGGGCGACCATCACAACGTCGTCGGCATCAGCCTTCCGCTGCTCCGACAGCTCCTGGCCGATCTCGGCGTGAGCTGGGCCGACCTGCGACAGCTCTCCCCTGAGGTCAGGCCGGACGGAGCACGATCGCCGAGGTCGCTCCCGAGCCGGTGAACCCACCGGTCCAGCCGTGGCCCCGGAACGTCATCGCCTCGCCCGCATCGGCGCGCGCGTCGATGGTGAAGCCGTTCTCCGGCAGAGTCGCTCGGAGATGGTCCTCCACGGTCTGCGGGTTCGGCCCCGCCAGCACGATGGTGACCACGTTCGGCTGATCCACCCGGGTGGCGATCACGAGGTCGTCCGGGAGCGAGAACTCGTCCAGCGGACCGTTCACGAAACCGAGCTGACGCAGTGTGAGGCCGGTCGGGCTCGCGGTCAGGCTCGGCGTCGGGGGCAGGGCCGTCGTCGGCGCGGGGCTGGTCGCCGTAGTGGGAGCCGCACTGGGCGTCGGGTCCGCAGGCGCGGGCTCGGCACCGCAGCCGACGAGGCACGCCGCCGCAGCCGAGCCGGCGGCCAGCACCCACCAGCGCCTCACCGACATGCCCGCCAACCTAGCCGTACGGGCGGGGCTTTCGATAATCAACCACTCCCTGACGAAGGACGAGCCTCGTTCCTGCTCAGCAGGTGCGAGGTGTGGTTGATTATCGGCATGGACGGCGCTCTGGAAGCCCACTTCGCCACGGCAGACGTCCTCGCTCGGCGCGCCGATCTCGTCGCCGTCGGCGTCATCGACTACGCGCTCCGGCGGCGCGAGATCGAAGCGGTGCTGCCGGGCGTCTACGCCCGGGCGCACCACAAGGCGCACCCGGAGGTACGCATCGCCGCACTGCGCCGGTACGAGCCGAACGCCGTGCTGCTGGGCGAAGCCGCCGCCCGTCTCGCCTTCTGGCCGGCGCTGGACGTGGAGACGGTGGTTGCGGCCGTGACGCGCAAGCTGGCTCCGCAAGCGGGCTTCCGCTTCGTGCGCCGTACGGTTCCCGCGGACTGGGTGACCGAGATCGGGGGCACCAAGGTGGCGAAGCCGGCTCTGGCCGCGCTCGAGGCCGGTCCCGATGTCATCGACCACGCCCTGCGCGAGGGCGCCATCACCCTCGCCGAAGTCGCGAGGGCGTACGAAGCGACCGTCCGCTGGAAGGGGCACGACAGCCGACGCCGACTGGTCGAGGAGTCGAGCGGCAACCCGTGGTCGGCGGCCGAGCGGAAGCTCCACCGGATGCTGCGCGACGCCGGTCTGACGAGCTGGCAGGGGAACTACCCGGTGGGCGACCATCCGGTGGATGTCGCGTTCGTCGCGCAGCGACTGGCCATCGAGATCGACGGCCGGCACTTCCACGGCGACGCGACCTTCGAGAAGGACCGCTGGCAGCAGAACGCCCTGGTGCTCGCCGGCTGGCGGGTCCTGCGCTTCACCTGGACGATGATCGAGGAGTACCCGGAGCGGGTGCTGGCGACCGTACGCACGGCTCTGGCCCAGTGAGCGATGACCGGCGAGTGACGTGTCGCGGCCTCGACGGCGCCGGGACGGATACCCTCTCAGACGATGTCCGAGACCCTCGAGCGACCGGTGAGCCGGCTGCCCGCCCCCATCCGAGCGCTCCGCCCACGCCAGTGGGTGAAGAACTTCCTCGTCGTCCTGGCGCCGCTGGCCGCCGGCTGGCTGTTCCGGCCCGAGGTGCTGCGCGGCGTGGCACTCGCCTTCATCGCCTTCTGTCTGGTGAGCTCGGCGGTCTACCTGCTCAACGACATCCGCGACGTCGAGGAGGACCGCCTCCATCCGAAGAAGCGGTTCCGCCCCATCGCGGCCGGGGAGCTGGGCGTGCCGGTAGCCGCGGTGATGGCGATCGTCCTCGGCCTGGGCGGTCTGACCCTCGGGTACCTGGTCGACCCGGCGCTCGCCATCACGTTGGCCGTCTACGTGGTCATCCAGGTCCTCTACTCCACCGTGCTGAAGCACCTGCCGGTGATCGACCTCGCCGTGGTGTCCAGCGGCTTCCTGCTCCGAGCGATCGCCGGTGGTGTGGCGGTCGGCGTACCGCTGAGTCAGTGGTTCCTGCTGGTCGCGTCGTTCGGCTCCCTGTTCATGGTGGCGGGCAAGCGCTACTCCGAGCTGGTCTCGGTCGGCGCCGAAGCCGGCACCCGCAAGTCCCTGGACCGCTACTCGGCGTCCTACCTGCGCTTCGTCTGGATCCTGGCGGCCGTGCTGGTGGTCACCGCATACAGCCTGTGGGCCTTCGAGAACCGCGGCAACCCGCCCCTCGGCGTACCGTGGACCGCGATCTCGATCGCTCCGTTCACCCTGGGCATGCTGCAGTACGCGCTGGAAGTGGACGCCGGACAGGCGGGCGAGCCGGAGGACGTCGTGCTGCACGACCGCGTACTGCAAGGATTGGGAGTGATCTGGTTGGCCACCATCTCGATAGCGGTGTTCGCGTGAGCGGCAGCGAGGAGGGGACGCGGATCCAGCCCTCTCCTCTGGTGGAGAGCCAGCTCCAGGTCCCCCAGCAGCTCGTCGAGCTGCACGGCTGGGGTCGCGCGGCCGGGAGCCGATCCCACCTCGCACGGATCGACACGATCGCCGGGGCCGTCTCAGCCCTGCGGAACGCCGGCGATCGTGGGGTGGTCCCCCGCGGACTCGGCCGCTCGTACGGCGACGCCGCCCAGAACGCCGGCGGCCCCACCCTGGATCTGACCCGGCTCAACAAGATCCTGCAGGTCGACGCCGAGGGCGAGGTGCCGACGGTGAGCGTGCAGTCCGGTGTGAGCATCGACGCCCTGATGAAGGCGTTGCTGCCGTTCGGCCTGTGGGTTCCCGTGCTGCCCGGCACCCGTCAGGTGACCATCGGCGGCGCCATCGCGGCCGACGTGCACGGCAAGAACCACCACACCCAGGGCAGCTTCGGCAACCACGTGCGGGACCTGGATCTGTTGACCGCCGACGGTGTCATCCGCACCATCGGACCGGACGGGGACGACCCGGAGCTGTTCTGGGCGACCGTCGGCGGGATGGGGCTGACCGGGGTGATCCTGCGGGCCACGGTCGCGGTGCAGCGGACCGAGACCGCCTACTTCACCGTGGACACCCAGCGGTGCGCTGACCTGGACGAGCTGATGGCCACCATGACCGCTGGTGACGAGGACTACACGTACTCGGTGGCCTGGTTCGATGCCGTCACCCGCGGCAAGCACCTCGGCCGGGCGGTGCTCACGCGCGGCAACAAGGCCACGACCTCCGACCTGCCGGCCAAGCTGCGCACCGAGCCGCTGCGGTTCGGTGCGCCCTCGTTCGGCACCATCCCCGAGGTCTTCCCCAACCGGATGGTCAACCTCGCCACCGCCAAGGCGTTCAGCGCGATGTGGTTCCGCAAGGCGCCCAAGCACC
>DATDBH010000210.1:0-2576 GCA_036524985.1 Microlunatus sp.
GATCGTCGCGAACAGGGGCGCGATCGCCAACCCGATCAGCGAGGCCACGATGACGGCGCCGAACACGGCGGGGAGGCCGCCGCCACCGTCGACGATCGCCACCATGGTCGCCACGCCGGCGAACGAGACGCCCTGCACCAGCGGCAGCTGGGAGCCGAACCACTTCACCCCGATGGTCTGCAGCAGGGTGGCGAGGCCGCCCATGAACAGGCACGCGGTGATCAAGGCGCCGATCTCGGCCGGCGTCAGCCCGGCGGCCGGGCCGATGATCAAGGGCGGCGCGATGATCCCGCCGTACATGGTGAGCACGTGCTGGAGGCCGTACGCGATCGTGCTGCCTGCGGGCAGTCTCTCGTCCTCGGGCCGTGCAGTTCCCTGTGTGGCGGCGGATGCGGGGCTGGTGGAGCGGGTCATGGCAACGTCCTTGTTGTCCGGGTCGGCTCTCGAGGAGTGTCGACGATGGTGAGGATTCGGCGAAGGGAGTCGTTCAGCGGGTGGAGCCGACGAGCCGGCTGGCGGCGGCGCGATGGGCGGTGATCAGCTCGGGCAGGTCGAGGCCGACGACGGCGCCGTCGACGACCCGCCACTGCCCGGCCACCATCACCCGGTCGGCGCGGTCCGCCCCGCAGAGCAGCAGGGCCGAGAGCGGGTCGTGGCTGCCGGAGAAACGAAGATCATCGAGGGTGAACAGCGCGAAGTCGGCCTGCTTCCCGACCGCGATCGTGCCGACGTCGTCACGCCCGAGCACCCGGGCGGAGCCGGCCGTCGCCCAGCCGAGGGCGCGCTCGGGGGTGACCTGCTCGGCCCCGTAGCGAAGTCGTTGCAGATAGAGGGCCTGGCGGGCTTCCAAGATCATGTTGCTGGCGTCGTTGGAGGCCGAGCCGTCCACCCCGATGCCCACCGGCATGCCGGCGGCCTCCAGCTCGACCGTACGGGCGATGCCGGACGCCAGGCGCATGTTCGAGCTCGGGCAGTGCGCGACCCCTGTTCCGGCGGCACCGAGTCGGGCGATCTCCGCGTCGTCGAAGTGGATGCCGTGGCCCAGCCAGGTGCGGGACGACAGCCAGCCGACGCTGTCCAGGTAGTCGACCGTACGCAGACCGAACATCTCCCGGCAGAAGTCCTCCTCGTCGATGGTCTCGGCGAGGTGGGTGTGCAGTCGTACGTCGTGCTGCTCGGCCAGGGCGGCGGTGTCGCGCATGATCTCGCGGGTGACCGAGAAGGGTGAGCACGGGGCCAGTCCGATCTGGACCATCGCGCCCGGACCGCGCTCGTGGTAGGTCGTGATCAAGCGCTCGGAGTCGGCCAGGATCACGTCCGGGTCCTGCACGGTGCTCTGGGGCGGCAGCCCGCCGTCGCGTTCGCCCAGCGTCATCGAGCCGCGGGTCAGCAGCACCCGGACCCCCAGCCTGCGAGCGACCTCGACCTGGACGTCGATCGCGGCCTCCATCCCGGCGGGGAACAGGTAGTGGTGATCGGCCGCCGTGGTGCAGCCGGACAGGAGCAGCTCGGCCAGGGCCACGGTGGTGGCGAGCTCGAGATCTGCCGGGGTGAGTCGGGCCCAGACCGGGTAGAGGTTGGTCAGCCACGGGAACAGGGGAGTGTTCACCACGGGAGCCCAGGCCCGGGTCAGGGTCTGGTAGAAGTGGTGATGGGTGTTGATCAAGCCGGGCAGCAGCACGTGGCGGCCGGCATCGAAGACCTGGTCATGGCCGCGGCTGGGAGTGCGGTCACCGGGCACGATCTCGACGATCTGAGTTCCCTCGACGACCACGCCGCCGGCGGCGTCGTCGCCGGTTGCCGTGAACACGGCCAGGGGGTTCTTGAACCAGATGCGGTCCATACCACCAACTCCGTCTAGCTCGGGTGGGTGGGCCTACGGAGCGGCTCCCCACGACATTGGGTGCCAGCTCAGTGATTGACCTGTCTGCTGATCCAGGTGCTCCGAAGCTCGGAGTGGGAGAAGCACACCATGCGGAGGTCGGCTCGGTCAAGCCCCAGTTTCCGCTGAGAGCGTCCGAACTACCGCATGGCGGAATTCAAAAGGAAGTGGAGCGTCGTGCTCGATCGAGGTCGTCCCGGGTGAGCGCCGCCCGTACGCCGACGGCGACGTCGTCGAGCGGGCGGGTTCCGACCGGGCTCCGGTCGATGGCGCAGACCACGGTGTGCACCCGGGCGCCCCGCTCCCGGAGGGTGACCGCGGCCGCACGCACCGCTCCGCCGGTGGTGATCACGTCCTCGATCAGCACGACCGTACGGCCGTCGACCTCGGCCCCTTCCGCCAGTCGGCAGGTGCCGTACGTCTTGGCCTGCTTCCGGACGAACACCGCGGGTGTGCCGGTCAGGGAGCTGACCATGGTCGCGATGGGGACGCCGCCGAGCTCCAGTCCTCCGAGCAGCTCGACATCGGAGGGCAGCAGCGGCACCATCGCCTCCGCCACCCGCCGGAGCAGCTGGGGCTGGGACTCGAACAGGTACTTGTCGAAGTACTCGGGCACGACCTGCCCCGACCGCAGGGTGAACTCACCCGTCAGACGACAGGTGGTGTCGATGTCCCGGGCGAGAGAGGTGAGCTG
>DATDBH010000211.1:0-5754 GCA_036524985.1 Microlunatus sp.
CGGCCAGAGCGGCGAAGTAGTCGAAGTGCCGTCGACGGGCCGCGTCTTCGTGGCCGTCGCCGGTGGATCGCAACTGGCTCAGCGCGTGGCTGCGGATCAGCTCATGCACCGCGAACCGCCCAACGGTCGGGTCGCGGGAGATCAGACCGCGCTCGACCAAGGCTGCGAGGGTCTCGAGATCGGTGTCAGCGACCGCCTCGGCCGCCTCCACGGTGAAACCGCCGACGAAGACGCCGAGGTCCGCCAGCACCCGCTGCTGGTCAGCGGACAGCAAGGCCATCGATGCGTCCAGGACGGCCGTCATGTCCCGGTGCCGGGGCAGCACGGTGGCCGTCCGGGACGACACCTCTCCCGCTCCGGCCCGTCCCAGCTCGGCCGGTGACCTGACAGACGACCAGGCGGCCAGCAGCTCGATCGCCAGCGGTAGACCGCCGACCAGGCGACACAGTTCCGTGACGGCATCGGCTTCCTCGGCGCGTGGCGCATACCCCACTCGGGCCGCGCGGTCGGCGAAGAGCTCGTTGCCCTCCGCCAACGGAGGCAACGGATACAGCCACTCGTACGCCGTGGAGAGCGGCACCCGGCTCGTGGCCAAGACCGTCAACGCCGCCACCTCGACCAGCAGCGTGTCGACCAGCTCTCGACAGGAGACGCGCTGGACCTCGCAGTTGTCCAGAACCAGCAGCCTCGGCTCATCACGGAGGGCGTTCACGACTCCGACGGTCGGGTCGGCCCCACCTCCGGCGGACAGGCCCAGGGCTTCGGCAACTGCCCTCGCCACGTCGCTCGGGCCGCCCACTGCGGTGAGATCGACCCATACGCAGCTGACACCGCGAACCAGCTCCGCAACCAGCCGCGTCTTGCCGGCGCCGCCCAGACCCACCACGGTGACAAGTCGACCTGGTCGCAAGAGACCACGTAGCGCAGCGACCTCGGTGCGTCGCCCGACGAACCTGGTCGGGTACCGCGGCGGTCCGGGAGGTGCTGCGGTGGTCGAGCCGTGGCGGCTGATCGTCTGCGGCGGGAACGGAGTGGGCAGGTCGGTCATCGCTGGAACCCCCTCCACGGCGCAACCCTCAAGGCGATCTTCGCAGCCCCAACAGCTGACGGCCAGTGCCCGCCAGGTTCAAGCAACCACACCAGCGCGACCTGGCCGGGGGCGACATTCGTCTGGGTGGCGACGGCTCGGACGCAGTCGAGCTCGCCCTGAGCGTGCTGGCGCTCTTCGGCGGCGAAGCGGGTGGCTGCTTCTCCGCTACTCGAAGGTGTCTCCCAGATCAGAGGCGGAGCGGCAGCTGACGCAGCCGTCGACCGGTGGCGGCGGCCACCGCGTTGGCCACGGCGGCGGCCACCGGACCGATCACCGGCTCGCCCATCCCGCGCGGCTCATCCCCACCCTCGATGAAGACCACCTCGATCGGCGGGGTGTCACCCAGCCGCAGCAGCTGATAGCTGTCCAGATTGGTCTGCTCGATCATCCCGTCCAACACGGTGAGCTCCTCGCGCAGTGTCGAGCTCAGACCCATCACCACCGAGCCCTGCGCCTGCAACGTGGCGCCGGCCGGGTTCACCACCAGACCGCAGTCGACGGCCACCTTGACGTCGCGGACCATGACGCGGTCGTCGACGACCTCGACCTCGGCCACCTGCGCGACCGCCGTGCCCAGGTCCAGGCTGCAGGCGATCCCGCGACCGCGGCCCGCCGGCAGAGGGGTGCCCCACGAGGCGAGCACGCCGGCCCGCTCCAGGACGGCTCGCAGCCGCCGACCGTCCTCGGTGTCCGGCAGATGGTCGAGCCGGAAACGCAACGGGTCGGCACCTGCGGCCAGGGCCAGCTCGTCGACGAAGCTCTCCAGCGCGAACGTGTTGGGGAACAACCCCAGTCCGCGCCACGGGCCGGTCGGTACGGGCAGCTGTTCGCGCCGGTTCACCACCCGGTACGCGGGCAGCGCGTACGGCAGGAACTGCCCGAGCACCCCGCCGGGATCGAAGCCCAGCAGATCACGGACGAGCTCCGGCAGCCCGGCCACCGCCCAGATGATGTCGCCGGTGCCGGTCAGCTGCTCGATCCCCCGGATCCGGCCGTCGTCGCCGACCGAGCCACGGAGCCGGGTGTGGGTGGGCGGCCGGTAGTAGCCCTGCCGGAGATCGTCTTCGCGGGTCCAGCCCACGTGCACCGGACGGCCCACGGCAGCGGACAACCGGGCCGCCTCGACGGCCGCCCCCACGCCTGTCTTGCGGCCGAACGACCCGCCGATCTGGGTCGGCTGGACCAGCACCTCACGATCCTTGCCGAGCGCCTCCTGGATACCGCTGATCACTGAGTCCGGGGTCTGGGTGGCGGCCCAGACCCGGACCGTGCCGTTGTCTCCGGGCGCCACGTCGACCAGGGCCGCCACCGGCTCCAGCTGGGCGTGCGCGGCGAGCGGAGTCCGGTAGTCGGCCTCGACGACGGTCCCCGCGGAGAGCGCCCGACGGACCGAACCCTCACGCCGGATCACCGCGCCCTGACCCGGGGTCACCAGCTGATCGATCTCCGCCTGGTCGACCTCGGTGCCAGACACCGACCACGCCAGGTCCAACGCCTCGAGAGCGCGCCACGCCCTGGTCCGGGTGTCGGCCACGACTCCGACGAACCCTGCCTCCTTGTCGATCACCACCTCGACCACGCCCGGTCGGTTCCGGGCCGTTCCCTCGCTCGCGGTGTCCAGGGTGGAGGCCCAGGTCGGCGGGTGCGCCACGGCACCGAACAGCATGCCGTCGAGCCGGGCGTCATAGCCGTACGTCGCCTCGCCCAGCACCTTGGCGCGGAAGTCGACCCGCGGAGTCGTACGCCCGATCCGTGCGAACTCGGCGACCGGCTTCAGCGGTGGGGTGTCTGCCGGCTCCGCCCAGTCGCCGGTGTGGGTGTCCGCCACCTGCTGGTAGGTCACGCTCCGTGCGGTCCCGGTCACCACGAACGTCCCGTTGCGCGCTGTCACCTCCGCCGGGTCCACCCCCAGCTGGCGCGCGGCCTCGATCCGCAGCATCTCGCGCAGGGTGGCGGCCGCTTCCCGGATCGGGGTGAACAGGGCCGTCACCGACGACGAGCCGAAGGTGAACATGGTGTCCAGCGGGAAGCCGCGAGCGGTGTCGGCCTGCACGACGGTCAGGGTGGTCGGGTCGAGCTCCAGCTCCTCGGCGGCGATCAGGGCCAACGTCGTGTGGATCCCCTGCCCCATCTCCACCTTGGGGACGTAGAAGGTGATGCCGTCGGCATCCGCCGCGAACCAGACGACGGCCGACTCCGGTGTCTCCTGCGGTCCGGTACCCCGCTCGGTGACGACGTCCACCAGGCTCGGCCGACCGAGGGTCAGGGCCACCGGTGCACCGACCAGCAGGGCCCCAGCCCCGGCCCCCAGACCGATCAGCACACGGCGCCGGGTCAGGACCGGCGGCCTTCCGCTCGTCCCGGACACCTCGGCCGCGGCCTCCGGCCCGGACGGGCGTTCGCCCATCAGCGCTCCTGCGCCAGCTCGGCGGCGCGGGCCACCGCCCGACGGATGCTGTTGTAGCCACCGCAGCGGCACAGGTTCGCCTCGGCGCTGGCGGCCACCTCCGCCGCCGTCGGTCGGGGGGTGCGCTCCAGCAGAGCGGCCGCGGTGAGCACGTGCCCGGGCAGGCACCAGCCGCACTGCAACGGCGTCTCCAGGAACGCCTGCTGGACCGGGTGCAAGCTCGTGACCTCGCCGGCGGCATCCCGGGTGGCCAGACCCTCCAGGGTGACGACCTCGCGACCGACCAGGCTGTCGGCGCGCACCTGACAGCTGCGGGTGACGTCTCCGTCGACGAGCACGCTACAGCAGCCACAGACTCCGATACCGCAGCCGTAGTGGGTGCCGGTCAACCCGAGCTCGTCGCGCAGCACCCAGAGCAGAGGCTCGTCACCGTGCTCGATCTCGCGCTCGGCGCCGTTCACGGTGAGCCGCACGCGGTGCTCCTGGGTCCGTCGGGGGGTCGGGCAGCCATCGTAGCCAGGCCGCCCGCTCGTCCCCGGCTTCCAGCGGATCTGTCTATCCTGCGCGGATGAGCTCCGCGGCCCTCAGGCCCCCGGTCGGCGTCCTGCTCGCCGCCGGTGCGGGACGGCGCGCGGGCGGTCCCAAGGCGCTGCGACGACACGCTGACGGGCTGACGTGGGTCGCCACCGCCGTACGCACGCTGGCCCGGGGTGGTTGCGCGCCGGTGCTGGTCACGGTCGGGTGCCGGGCCGGCGACGTGCGGGCCGAGCTCGACGCCGAGCGCGACCACGTCGAGGTCGTCGAGGTGATCGACTGGGACACCGGACTGGCCGCCTCGGTCCGCGCGGGCCTGATCGCCGCGGCGCTCACCGAGGCCGACGCCGCCGTGATCCACCTGGTCGATCTGCCCGACGTGGGTCCGGCGGTGGTCCGGCGGGTGATCGCCGGTGCCGGGGCCGGCTCGTTGGCCCGGGCCAGCTACGAGGGCCGACCCGGTCATCCGGTGATGCTCGGCCGTGCCCACCTCGAGCCCGTTCTCGCCGGCCTGCAGGGCGATCAAGGGGCCGGTGCCTACCTGCGGGCGACGCCGGGCGTGCGCCTGATCGAGTGCGGCGACCTGGCCGGTGGCGCCGACGTCGACCACGGCTGAGCGCTCCGACGCACCGGGCCCTACCCCTGACCCCACTGCCCGTACGGCCGGCTGAACAGCTCGGAGTTGGTGTAGCGGAAGTCGCTGGTGACGTTCTCGCCCGCCCAGACCGGCACCTCCCAGGGGGTGTCCTCGGCCGGCACCTCCAGCTCGGCGACGACCAGACCCGCGTTGGCGTCGGCGAACTCGTCGACGATCCAGCCGGCCCACGGATCACCCAGCTCGTAACGGGTCTTGGTGATCGGGAAGCCGTCGGTGATCATGGCCAGCAGCGCGCGGGCATCGTCGACCGGGATCTCGTACTCGTACTCCGGTCGCCCGATCCCCACCTGCTTGCCCTTGATCGTCAGGTACGCCCGGCTGTCGTCGACCACCCGGACCCGGATGGTCATGCCGGGCTTGGCGCACAGGTAGGCCTGACTCAGTGCGCTGGTGACGATGACCGCGTCACGCCACTCCTCGCCGACGACCACCAGCTTGTGTTCGAACTCGGTCCCCATGGCGGCAGCGTACTGACCGGTGTCGTGCGCTCATCGCGGCCACGAACCCGTCCGTCGTGCGATCACCTGATCGGCGCGGAGGTGCCGGGATTGACGTCCGGGGTGTCGGGAACGGCGTCCGCCCCGCCGGCGGAGGTCTCGACACCGCCGAAGCCCGAGGGACCCTCGGATACCTGACCCTCGGACCGCTCGTCGGCGGCGTCGTGCTCCTCCGTCGTCTCGGCATGATTCGGGGTCGTGCCGTGCGTCGGTTCAACCATGTTCACACCGTAGGCGACGGCTCCTCAGCCCGACCGCCTGGCTGCCCGAGACGGTCCGTGCAGCAGCGTCGACAGCCAACCGGTCCGCTCTGCGTTCGCCGTGCGCTCGCAACTGCACCAGCGTCCCGCCGCCACGTTCCGCTTCACCTGGTCGACGTGCTGACCGCACCCCGCCCAGGTCGTTTTGCCACAGGTCTTGCAGGTCACCGCTCGACACATCCCGCTTCGCCTTCCCACTTGTCGTCGATACCCCCTGGGGTATCCTGACCAACAGTACCCTTGGGGGCTTCCATCGGACAATCGGCGTGCTGGGGACAGTGTGAGCGTGACCCGGTGACGGAAATCCG
>DATDBH010000212.1:0-14169 GCA_036524985.1 Microlunatus sp.
GCAAGCCGTGAGGACGAGATCGAGCTCGCCGTTCCGGCTGGTGCTGCGTTCTCCCCTCTACCGCCGCGCCACGCTGAGTCTGTACTTCGCCGGCCTCGGGATCTCGATCGCCATGCCCCAGCTGTCGCTGTTCCTGGTCCAGGACCTGGGCGCGTCCCTGCCGGTGGCCGGCCTGTTCTTCCTCACCAACCTCGCCGCGCCGGTGCTCGGCTTCCTCGTCGGCAGCTGGTCGGACCGGTTGACCGACCGCCTCCTGCTGTTCCGGATCGGCGCGGTGGTCGGCCTCGTCGGCTGGGTGCTGATGGCCTTCACCACGCACGTGTGGATGGCGTTCGCCATCAACCTCACCGTCCTGGGCTTCGCCGGCGCGACCAGCTCGCTGATCTTCGCGGCCGTCCGGGACCAGCTGACCCACGTTCCCACCGGGGCCGACAACCGGGTCATGTCGACGGTCCGGCTGGGCTTCAGTCTGGGCTTCATGACCGGCCCGATCGTGGGCAGCGTGCTCGGCGGGGTGGCCGGACTCCGGGTCACGCTGATCGCGGCCGGTGCCTGCACCCTGCTGCAGGCGGTGCCGATGATCGGCCAGCGGGTCGACCGAGCCGTGCCCGAGACCGAGCGGGAACAGGTCGACTCGACCGAGCGGGAGGTTGTGCGCAAGCCGAGTCTGGCGCCGCTGCTGACCTTCCTCGGGCTGAGCGTGCTGGCGATGTGCGGTGACACGATCAAGTTCGCCTACCTGCCGATCTACATGGAGCTGCAGCTCGGCACGCCGGACTGGCTGCGCGGGGTGGTGATCTCGGCCCAGTCGGTCGGCATGCTGATCTTCATCCCGATCATGGGCGTGCTGGCCGACCGGTTCGGCGCCCACCGCCTGGTGATCGTCAACGTGCTGCTGGGCGTCCTGGCGAACATCGGGTTCATGATCGCCGGCAACGAGGCGGTCCTGATCGTGGCGACCCTGCTCAACGCGGCCATGTGGGCGACCCTCGGGGGGATCGGCATCACGGTCGCCCAGGACCTCTACCCCACCGGCATCGGTCTGGCGTCCTCGCTCTACTTCTCCGCGATCAGGTTCGCCGCCGCGATCGGCGGCATCGCCGGGGCGCTCGGGGTCCGCTGGTTCGGAGTGCCGGGTGTGTTCGCCGTGCCGGCCGCCCTGTGTGTCCTCGCCGCGGCCGGTCTGCTGGTGCAGGAGGTCCTCACGCAGCGCCGGTCCCGCCGACGGCCTTGCGCACCAGAGCACGCAGCGTCTTCTCCACGGCCTCACTCACCTGCAGCACCGCGAACGACGTCGCCCACATCTCGCCGTCGTCGAGCGCGGCGTCCTCGTTGAAGCCGATCGAGCCGTAGCGCGTGCTGAACTTCTCGGCCGGCTGGTAGAACACCACCACCTTGTCGTCGCGGGCGTAGGACGGGAAGCCGTACCAGGTCTTCGCGGCGAGCTCCGGTGCCTCCTCGGTGACGATCACGTGCAGTCGCTCGGCGATCTGCCGGTCCGCACCGGTGCACGCCTCGATCGCGGCGAGACAGGCTTCGTACTCCTTCGCCCGCTTGGCGGCACCCTTGACGCCCTTGGTCGCCTTGAGCTCCTCCGCGCGCTGCTTCATCGCGGCGCGCTCGGCGCTGGTGAAACCGGTCTTCGTGTCACTCATGTCAGTCCTCCTCGATCGGCGCTGCTCAGTTCGAGGTCCACGGTAGAAGGCCAGGCCCCCGGAGTGCTTCTCGAATCCTGATCGAACCGCCCCGGCTAGAGTGACCCGGGTGCCGCCGAAGAACATGTGCTGGATCCCCGGTGGTCAGTTCGCGATGGGCTCCGTCGAGTTCTATCCCGAGGAGCAGCCCGTCCGCCGCGAGCAGGTCGAGGGGTTCTGGCTGGACGAGCACCCGGTCACGGTGGCGGAGTTCCGTCGGTTCGTGAAGGCGACCGGCCACCGGACCACCGCCGAGACCGAGCCGAGCGCCGAGGACTTCCCCGACGCCGACCCCGCCCCGCTCGTGCCCGGCTCGCTGGTCGTCCGACCCACGAGCGGCCCTGTCCGGCTCGACGACTACACGCAGTGGTGGGCCTGGACCCCCGGTGCCGACTGGCGTCATCCGGAGGGGCCCGGCAGCACGGTCAACGGTCGCGACCGGCATCCCGTCACCCACGTGTCCTTGTTCGACGCCACGGCGTACGCCGCCTGGGCGGGCAAGGAGCTGCCCACCGAGGCGGAGTGGGAGTACGCCGCCCGCGGCGGGCTGGACGGTGCCCGCTTCGCCTGGGGCGACGAGGAGCTGATCCACCACCGCCGGCAGGCCAACAGCTGGCAGGGCGAGTTCCCCTGGCAGAACACGCTCGACGACGGCTTCGCGGGCACCTCGCCGATCGGCTCGTTCCCACCGAACGGCTTCGGGCTCGTGGATGTGACCGGCAACGTCTGGGAGTGGACCGTCGACCCGTGGACGACCGATCACGCACCGAGCTGCTGCGCCCCGGCCGGTCCCACGTCCCGACCCGACGAGCCGTACCCGCGTCGGGTGGTCAAGGGCGGCTCCCACCTCTGTGCCCCCACCTACTGTCTGCGCTACCGACCGGCGGCTCGCCAGGGCCAGACCGAGGACACCTCCACCGGGCACCTCGGCTTCCGTTGCCTCGTCCGGCCCTGACCGGGCCGGCTTCGACCGTTGGAGTGCCGGCTAGAGCGAGGTCCCGTCGCTGGCCAGCTCCGGCTCGACGTCCAGACCCGTGATCTTGGGGTTGTACTTCTCCAGCAGCCAGAAGGACACGAAGCCGAGGCCACAGCCGAGGAACCAGCTGAAGTCACCGCCGTGGGAGAGCAGCATGTTGTCGGAGTCCCCGAACAGGACCCCGGCGGTGAGCACCATCGCGATCGCGGGCAACCCGCCGATGACGGTGGCGGCCACCGCGTTGGGGTTGTAGCCGTTGCGGAACCAGTAGCGACCGCTCGTGGTCATCACGAACATGTCGTCCACCCAGACCTTCTGCTTGCTGACCAGGTAGTAGCCGGCGATCAGCACTCCGAACAAGGGTCCGATCAGACCGCCGAGGATGCCGAGGGTGTAGAGGATGCCCTCCGACGAGTTGTACCAGTTCCAGGGCGTCAGGAGGACGGAACCGACGGCGGCGATCATGCCGCCCATCCGCCAGCTGATCTTCTTCGGGTTCACGTTGGAGAAGTCGAACGCCGGTGAGATGAAGTTGGCCACGATGTTGATGCCGATGGTGGCGATGACGAAGGTCAGACCACCCAGGAGGATGGCGAACGCGCTGTCGATGCGCTGGACCGTCTCGATCGGGTCGGTGATCAGCTCACCGAAGACGGGGACGGTCGCCGAAGCGGTGACCACGGTCAGGATCGAGAAGAACAGGAAGTTGACCGGCAGCCCGAGCCAGTTGCCCTTGCGGACCGCCTTGAAGCTCTTCGCGTACCGGGAGAAGTCGCCGAAGTTGAGCATCGGACCGGAGAAGTAGGACACCACGATGGCGACGGCGGCGATCATGATCGGGATCGACTCACCGAAGCTGCGCTGGACCGTGCTCAGGTTGAGGCTGATCGCCCCGAGACCACCGGCCCGGGCGACCAGGTAGACGCACAGGATGATCATCACCACGTAGACGGCCGGGCCGGCCCAGTCGATGAACTTGCGGATCGCCTCCATGCCGCGCCAGAACACCGCGGCCTGCGCGACCCACAGGATCGCGTAGCAGATGTAGCCGAGCGGCGACAGACCGAGGAACTCGGTCGTGGTCAGGGCCACGCTGGACGGGATGAACTTCAAGAAGATGATCATCAGCGAGGTGGCGGCCAGATAGGTCTGGACGCCGTACCAGGCGATGGCGATGCAGCCGCGGATGATGGCCGGGATGTTCGCCCCCTTCACCCCGAAGATCGCCCGGTTGATCACCGGGAACGGAACTCCGGTCACCTGGCTGGGCTTCGCCACCAGGTTGCAGAACACCATCACGATGAAGATGCCGACCACCAGGGACACCAGCACCTGCCAGCTGGCGATGCCGAGCGAGAACAGGGCCCCGGCCGTCACGTAGCCACCGACGCTGTGCACGTCGGACATCCAGAACGCGAAGATGTTGTACGACGACCAGGTCTGCTTCTTCAACGGGGCCAGGTCGGAGTTCGCGAGCCGGTCGTCGTAGAAATCCTTGATCAGACCGTCACCGGCGGGATGGCCGGGGGTGTCCTCGAAGTCGGAGTGTCCGCCCGGGTCGGCGGTCCTGCTGGCGACGTCGTCACTCATCTCGGCTCCCTGAGTGGTCGAAACTGAAGGTTCACTGAGATGACGCTACGGCGCGGATCGGTGATCTGGGTTTCCGCCGTGTTACCGCTCGATCACCACCTCAGACGCCGACGAGCTTGCCCTCACGCTGCCGGATGAAGACCGCCCAGGTGACGACGAAGCAGATCGCGTAGGAGACGATGAAGGCGACGTACGCCCCGTCGCCGGTCTTGAAGGTCAGGAACGACTGCCGGAAGGCCAGGTTCACCAGCACGCCGCCGAGGGCACCGATCGCTCCGGCCAGCCCGATCAGGGCACCGGACCGCCGAGTCGCCCGGATCATCGCGGCCGCCGGGTCCATGCCCTGCGTGGTGTCGGTGAGGGCCTTCGCGTGGAAGATCGCCGGGATCATCTTGTAGGTGGAGCCATTGCCCAGACCGCTGAACACGAACAGCAAGGTGAACCCGATGATGTAGATCGGCAGCGAGTGCATCTGCGAGGCGGCCAGCACGATGCCCGCTCCGACGGCCATGGCCACGAAGTTCCAGAACGTGACCAGGGAACCCTTGTAGCGATCGGCCAGCGCGCCACCGAAGGGACGGATCAACGAGCCCAGCAACGGTCCGAGGAAGGTGAGGGCGGCGGCCTTGACCGGGGTCGGGAACTGCTCGGGGAACTGCACCAGGAGAACCTGACCGAAGGCGAAGCTGAAGCCGATGAACGAGCCGAAGGTGCCGATGTAGAGCAGCGAGATGATCCAGGTCTCCCGGTGCCGCATCACCTCGCGGATGGCGCCCTTGGCGTTGCTGTTCTGGGTCAGGTTGTCCATGAACAGCGCCGCACCGACCGCGGCCAGGACGATCAGCGGGATGTAGATCGCGACCATCGCCCGCGGGTACTGGGCTCCGAGCGTGGCCAGCACGATCAGGCCGACCAGCTGCACCACCGGCACCCCGAGGTTGCCGCCACCGGCGTTGATCCCGAGCGCCCAGCCCTTGAGCCGGACCGGGTAGTAGGCGTTGATGTTGGTCATCGAGGACGCGAAGTTGCCGCCGCCGACGCCGGCGAACATCGCCACGACCAACAGGGTGCTGAACGACACCCCCGGCACCAGGAAGATCGCGATCAAGATGGTGGGCACCAGCAGCAGCAGCGCGGACACGATGGTCCAGTTGCGACCACCGAAGACGCCGACGGCGAAGGTGTACGGCAGCCGCAGTACGCCGCCGACCAGCGTCGGGAGCGCGGTGAGCAGGAACTTCTGGGCGGGATCGAAGCCGTAGCTCGGTCCCAGGAAGAGCACCAGCACCGACCACAGGCTCCAGACGGAGAAGCCGATGTGCTCGCTGGTGACGGAGAAGATCAGGTTGCGGCGGGCGATGGCCTTGCCCCCGGCTGCCCAGAAGTCCGGGTCCTCGGGGCGCCAGTCGTCGATCCAGTGCCCGCCGAGCTTGCGGCGGGCGGCCGGACTGAGGGCGTTGGTGCCGGTGGCGGGGCTGGTGTCGATCTCAGGTGAGCTCATGGTCGTTCCTGTTCGGGGGAGTCAGCACACGGGGTCAGAGCAAGAGGGGGTCAGAGCAAGAGGGGTCAGCACTCGACGATGATCTGGTCGTCTTCGACCAGCACGTCGTAGGTGCTCAGTGGCGCGGCGCCCGTGGTCGAGCACCCGGTGGTGAGGTCGAACGCGTTCAGGTGCAGGGGGCACAGCACCACCCGGCCGTCGATCTGGCCGTCAGCGATGGGGCCACCTTTGTGCGGGCAGACCGCGGAGACGGCCCGCAGGCTGCCGTCCCGGAGCCGGAAGACGGCGACCTGCTCGCCGGCGACCACGAACGTGCGGCCCTCGCCGTGCGGGACCTGGCTGAGCGGACCGAGCTCGTGTCGGGCAGCGGCCACGGTCGGCCGGGTGTCGGTGCTCACCAGGGACCTCCGAGCAGCGTCTCGGCCCGGTCCTTCGGCACGTGGGGCAGCACCTCCAACGGCAGCGACGTACGGAACTGGCCCGGGCTGGCCGGCTCCTTGCCGTCCAGCCAGGGATCCCGGTAGGTGTCGGCGTGCTTGGTCACCTCGGCGTCCAGCCGCTCGGCGATGCCCTCGCTGTCGTCCACCACGACGGAGCGGACGTGCTCGAGACCGACGCGGGGGACGAACGCGTACGTGCGCTCCAGCCACTTGGCGTTCTCCCGGTAGTACTGCAGGAAACGACCGGTGATCAGCTTGGCCTGATCGGCGTCGTCGACCGTGCAGAGCAGATCTCCCTTGCGGATGTGGGCCCCGGCGGCGCCACCGACGTAGATCTCCCAGCGGCCGCCCTCGATCGCCACGATGCCGACGTCCTTGACCAGCGACTCCGCGCAGTTGCGCGGGCAGCCGGACACGGCGAGCTTCATCTTGGCCGGGCTCTCCATGCCCTGCAGCCGGGTCTCCAGCTCGATCCCCAGCTTGGTGGAGTCGCCGGTGCCGAACCGGCAGAACTCCTGGCCCACGCAGGTCTTCACGGTGCGCATGGACTTCCCGTAGGCGTAGCCGGACGGCATGTCCAGATCGGCCCAGACCTTCGGCAAGTCCTCCTTCTTGATGCCCAGCAGGTCGATCCGCTGACCGCCGGTCAGCTTGACCATCGGCACGTCGTACTTCTCGGCCACGTCGGCGATCCGGCGGAGCTGCTCGGGGGTGGTCACGCCGCCACGCATCTGCGGGACGACGGAGAAGGTGCCGTCCTTCTGGATGTTGGCGTGCACCCGGTCGTTGATGAAGCGACCCTCGCGGTCGTCCGGGGCCTCGCTGCCCCACAACATCTTCAGCAGCGACGCCAGCCCCATCTTGGACTTGGCGTCCTCGGCGCCGTCGGGAGCCAGCGCCGCGAACACCTCGGCGACCGAGCGCAGGCCGCGGTCGCGGATCTCGGTCATCAGCTTCGGCTTGTCCATCGCGATGCCGGGCACGTAGTAGTGGATCGAAGGGTCCTCCTCCACCGCACCGCCGGCCGCGTACTCGACGAGCTGCGCGACCAGGCCCTTGCAGGAGCCGCACCCTTTGCCGGCCCGGGTCTTGTCCATCACGCCGGTGACGGTCTTGCAGCCGGCCTTGACCGTGTCGACGATGGTGGACTTGCAGACCCCGTTGCAGTTGCAGACCTGCGCGTCGTCGGCCATCTCGGCGACTCCGACCTCCTCCGAGGGCCCGCCGAGGTCGAACAGCAGCTCCGCCCGCGCTTCCGGCAGCGGCAGCCCGCGATCGAACGCCTGCTGCAGGAAGGCGACCTTCTTGCTGTCGCCCAGCAGGGTCGCACCGATCACCTTGCCGTCGCGCACCACCACGGACTTGTAGACCCCGCGGCTGGGCTCGGAGAACACGATGTGCTCGTCGGTCTCCCGCTCGGGCTCCGAGACTCCCATCGAGGCGACCTCGACCCCGGCCACCTTCAGCTTGGTGGCGGTCCGCGAGCCGAGGTACTGCGCGTGCGGGTCGGTGCCGGTGATCAGGTCGGCCAGCACCACGGCCTGCTCCCACAGCGGGGCGACCAGGCCGTAGACCTCGCCGCGGTGCTGCACGCACTCCCCCACGGCGTACACGCACGGGTCTTCGACGGTGCGCATCTGGTCGTCGACGACGATCGCCCGCTCCACCGTGAAACCCGACGTGGTGGCGACATCGGTGTTGGGGCGGATGCCGGCCGCGTAGACGATCATGTCGCACTCGATCTCGGTCAGGTCGCGCAGCTTCACCCCCCGCACCCGGTCCGGTCCCCACACCTCGGTGGTGCGGGTGCCGGTGAACACCCCGATGCCGAGATCGGCCATGCTGCGACGCAGGATCTCGCCGCCGGCCCGACCGAGCTGGGCGTTCATCAGGTGCTTGCCGGAATGGACCACGTCGACGCCGACACCATGCGTCTGGAGCCCTCGGGCCGCTTCCAGACCGAGCAGTCCGCCGCCGATCACCACCGCGCGATGGTGCTCGGTCCGTTGGGCGTACTCGACCATGGCCCGGGTGTCGTCCAGGGTGCGGAAGGCGAAGATGCCGGGCAGCAGGACGCCCGCGGGGCTGTACATGCCGTCCATCGGCGGCATGAAGGCGCGGCTGCCGGTGGCGATGATCAACTGGTCGTACGGGGTGGCCGAGCCGTCGTCACCGAAGACCACCTTGGCGAACCGGTCGATCCGCTGGATCCGCACCCCGGCGTGCAGGGTGATGTCGTTCTCGACGTACCAGTCCATCGTGTTCAAGAAGATGTCGGCCTCGCTGTCCTCCCCGGAAAGGACATGGCTCAACATGATGCGGTTGTAGTTCCCGTACGGTTCGTCGCCGAACATCGTGATCGAGAACATGTCCGCGCCGCCGCGGGAGAGGATCTCCTCGATCGTGCGGGCTCCGGCCATGCCGTTGCCGATCACCACCAGGCGGCTCTTCCCCGACCAGGGGTCCGCCCCCAGCCGGTCCCGCTCCAGCACACTCATCAGTGCTCCACCAGGCCGAGGTCGATGACGACCGTGCCGCTGAGACCGATCGGCGCGACCAGGGCGAGCTCGATCACCGAGCCGCCCTCGATGTCCTCCACGACTCGCAGCGGGACGTGCACGTCGGACCTGGCTCCGATCGGGAAGTAGCGCATCGGGACCCCGTCGCGCATCAAGACGATGGTGATCAGCTCGCCGGTGGAGTTCCCGCCGCGGAAGTAGAGGGCCTGGCTGATCACGCCATCGGGCACCACGTGGGACAGCTCTGCGCTGATCGGGGCGGGCTTGTCCAGCCCGGCCCCCTCGAAGCTGTAGATCCCCTGGAGGAAGTGATTGCGAGCGATCATGGGAAGGTCCTTCCGGCGAGTCGGGTGGAGCAGCTGGTTGAGCGTGGGTCTGGTGGCGGCTGCGTGCCGGTCATGGGTCGGGGGTCGGGCGAGCAGGTGGTCGTCGTCGGGAGCACCGAGCCGGATCAGGTTCACCGCGCACGCCTTGAAGGCGGGCATCCGCGAGTGCCGGTCCAGCACGGGGTTGGTGAGGGCGTTGGCCGCGGACACCCCGCCCCAGTGGAAGGGCACGAAGACGGTGTCCGGCCGGATGTCGTCGCTGACCTTCGCCCGGAACGTGGCGGTGCCCCGACGGGAGGAGAGCTCGACGATGTCGGCGTTCTCCACCCCGAGCGCCCGGGCCAGGTCGGGGTGGAGCTGGGCCTCCGGCTGGATGCTGGACTGGGCCGGGCTGGGCACCCGGCGGGTCTGGGTGCCCGACTGGTACTGGGCCATCAGCCGCCCGGTGGTCAGCACGTACGGGAACTCGGCGTCCGGCGTCTCGGCCGGCGCGGTGTAGTCCACCCGCAGGAACGACGCCCGGCCGTCGGGGGTCGGGAAGCCGTCGGCGAACAACCGCGGGGTGCCGGGGTGGTCTTCGGTGGGGCAGGGCCAGAACACCCCGTCCTCGGTGTCGATGCGCTCGTAGGTGATGCCGGCGTAGTCGGCGATGCCACCCGCCGACGCGCGCCGCAGCTCGTCGAACACCTCGCGGGGATCGGCGGAGAAGAAGGACCCGCGACCCAGCCGGTCCGCCAACGCCTTCATCAGCTGAAGGTCGTCGAGGATGCCGTTCGGGGGTGGGAGGGCCCGCCGCCGCCGGATGACGCGGCCTTCGAGATTGGTCATGGTGCCCTCCTCCTCCGCCCACTGGGCGGTCGGCAGGACGACGTCGGCGAGCTCGGCGGTCTCGGACAGGAAGATGTCGGAGACGACCAGCAGGTCCAGCGCAGCGAGGCGATCACGGACCCGGTTCACGTCGGGCGCCGAGACGGCGATGTTGGAGGCCATCAGCAGCAAGGCCCGCACCCCGCCCTCGGTGCCCATCCGATCGAGCATCTCGAACGCCGACAGCCCCGGCTTCGGCAGCTCCTCGGGGTCGATTCCCCACACCCCGGCCACGTACGCCCGGTGGGCCGGGTCGGCGAGCTTGCGGTAGCCGGGGAGCTGGTCGGCCTTCTGGCCGTGCTCGCGACCGCCCTGGCCGTTGCCCTGACCGGTGATCGTGCCGTAGCCGGAGTACGGCTTCCCCGGCAGCCCGAGCGCGAGAGCGAGGTTGACGAACGCCTGGGCGGTGTCGGTGCCCGCGCTGTGCTGCTCCGCCCCGCGCGCGGTCAAGATCATCGCCGAGTCCGCGGCCGCCAGGGCGTGCACCGTCGCCAGCAGCTTGTCGACCCCGACGCCGGTGATGCGCTCCACTCGGTCCGGCCAGTAGGACGCGACCCCCGCCTTGACCATCGCGAAACCGCGGGTCCGTTCCGCGACGTACGCCTCGTCGACCAGGCCTTCCTTGATCACCAGGTGCAGCAGACCGTTGGCCAGCGCCAGGTCGGTGCCGGGCACCGGCTGCAGGTGCAGACTCGAGCCGGCGACGGTGGCGGTGCGTCGCGGGTCGACGACGATGTGGGTGGCTCCGTTGGCCCGGCCTGCGTCGAAGTACTGCATGGCCGGCGGCATCGTGGCGGCCGGGTTGGAGCCGACCAGCAGGATCGCCTTGGTCTCGGCGAGATCGGCCAGTGGGAACGGCAGTCCACGGTCGATGCCGAAGGCCCGGTTGCCGGCGGTGGCCGCCGAGCTCATGCAGAACCGCCCGTTGTAGTCGATCATGGCGGTGCGCAGGGCGACCCGGGCGAACTTGCCGAAGGCGTACGCCTGCTCGTTGGTCAGTCCCCCACCGCCGAAGCACCCGACGCCGTCACGGCCGTACTTCTCTTGAATGGCGACGATCCCGTCGGTGATCAGGTCGAGCGCGGTGTCCCAGTCGGTGGGGCGCAGCGGGCTGCGCCGGTCACCGGGCACCGTCCGCACCAGCGGCTGCAGCAGCCGCTGCGGGTGATCCAGCAGGGTCGCCGCGTTCCAGCCCTTGCTGCACAGTCCTCCGCGGTTGGTCGGGAAGTCGTCCTGCGGACGCAGGGTGGCCGGCCGTCCGCCCGCGGTCAGCACGATGCCGCACTGCAGGGAGCAGTACGGACAGTGCGTCCGGGTGTCGACGGTTGGCATGTGCCCATCGTGGGGAACCGGTGTTACATCGCTGGCAGCCTCGTGTAACGGCGGGTTATCGTTATCTCACAGCGCCCGGATCCGGGGCGAGAGCCACTTAGGTTCTCCTTGTTTCGTGAGGGTTACGCCGGACTCTCACGCTGGCGTCGCGCGATGAGGTGGGACTGACACATCCGGTAACACGATCGCGACCCACTGGAAATGATCGTGGATCTACGCTCGGAGGACGAGTCCCCGGCGCACGGAGAACCACCATGTTGCTCGATCTGGACCTCCGCGATCGACGGGTCGTGATCTTCGGCGAGCAGTCGGCCGCGGCGTCGACGGCGCGCCGCTTCGCCCGCAGCGGAGCCCGGGTCCGACTGATCACCGCCGACCCGATCACGCCCGATGACAGCCTGACCGGCGTGTTCCGCCTTCCCCAACCCGACCTCTGCGACACGGCCGGCCTGCTCCGTCTGCTGGCGCCGGCCTGGCTGGTCGTCACGGCAGGTCCGGCGGGCGAGCTGACCGACCGGGTCCGGTTGCTGTGCAGCCAGCTCAAGATCGTGCACACCCACCAGACCCCTGGCCCGTGCGAGCAGCGGGGTCGGGTCGTACTGGTGGGCGGCGGCCCGAGTACGACCCGACTGCTCACCCTCGAAGCCTGCGAGGCGCTGCTCGACGCCGACGTGGTCTTCTACGACCGGCTCGCCCCCACCGACGACCTGGCGCGACTCGCCCCGGGGGCCGAGCTGATCGACGTCGGCAAACTCCCCTATCACCACCCCACGAGTCAGTCCCGGATCCAGGAGCTGATCATCGAGCGCGCTCAGCAGGGTCAGACCGTGGTCCGACTGAAGGGCGGGGACCCGTTCGTGTTCGGTCGCGGCGGGGAGGAGATCCTGGCCTGCCGATCGGCGGGGGTCGACGTCCGGGTCGTACCCGGGGTGACCAGCGCCGTCGCCGTCCCCGCCGCCGCCGGAATCCCCGTGACGCATCGCGGCGCCAGCCGAGCCTTCACCGTGCTGTCCGGCCATCTGCCGCCGTCGACCGCCGAGCTGTCCGCACTGGCCGGACTGGGCGGCACCCTGGTGATCTTGATGGGGATGGCGAGTCTGACCCAGACGGTGACCGGACTGGTCGCCGCCGGTCTGTCTCCCGACACTCCGGCCGCCATCGTCGAGCGCGGCTTCTCCGACTCCCAACGCACCACCCCCGGCCGTCTGGCCGACCTGCCCGCTCTGGTCGGACGGATTGGGGTAACGTCGCCTGCCGTGGTGGTGATCGGAGAGGTGGCGGCGTTCGCGGCCGACCAGGTCGGTGCCGATCCCCTCACCTCGCGCTTCTCCCTGCTCCCCGATCCAGGCCGGTGAACCGGCCACCGGCTCCCACGGACCGGCAGGGTCGCCTGGTCGAGCGGCTCGCCGGCTTCCGGATCGGCGTGACCTCCGATCGGCGGTCGGAGGACCTGATCTCGGCCCTCGAGCGGCGTGGCGCCTCCGTGCTCCATGCCCCCGCCCTCAGGATCGCCCCCAACGACCAGGACACCGCGCTGGTGGCGGAGACCCGCGCGCTGATCGAGGCGCGACCCGACGTCGTCCTGGTCACCACCGGCTACGGCATGCGTCGCTGGTTCGAGGTCGCGGACGCCACCGGGTTCGGCGCGCAGCTGTCCGAGGTGCTGGAGTCGGCTCGGATCCTCGCCCGGGGCCCGAAGGCGGTCGGCGCCGTCCGCGCCGCCGGTCTGGAAGAGGTCCAGGTCAGCGCCAGCGAGACGACCGCGTCCCTGGTGGACGAGGTGGTGGCGGCCGGCCTGACCGGCCGGCGGGTCGCGATCCAGCTGCACGGCTACACCGACGAGGTGCAGCTGGCCCGGTTACGCGATCTCAGCGCGGCCGTGTGGACGGTGACCCCGTACCGCTGGGTGCAGCCGACCGCCCAGGACCGGCTGCCCAAGCTGATCGAGGCGACCTGTGCCCGGCAGCTCGACGCGCTGACCTTCACCAGTGCTCCCGGCGCCGAGGCGACCCTCGCCGCGGCGCGTGAGCTGGGCCTGCTCGGGGAGTTCGTGGCGTCGCTGAGGGACGATGTCGTCGCGGCCGCCGTGGGCCCGGTGACGGCGGAGCCGCTGCGCGAGGCCGGGGCCGCGGTGGTGATGCCGGACCGCTACCGGCTCGGGGCGCTGATCAGGCTGGTCACCGAGGAGCTCGCCCAGCACCGGGTGCTGCGCCTGCGCAGCGGTGACACGGAGCTGGAGCTGCGCGGTCGGGCCGTGGCCGTGAACGGGCGTCCGGTGAACCTCGGCCCCAACTCGCTCGCCCTGTTCAAGGCGCTCGCCCGTTCCGATGTCGTGGTCCGGCGGCAGGAGCTGCAGGGGTGCCTGCCCGATGGGGCGGACGATCACGCCCTCGAGGTGGCGATGAGCCGACTGCGGCAGGCCCTCGGGGTGCCCGGGCTGATCACCACCGTCGTCAAACGCGGCTACCGGCTGAACGCCGTCCGCGTCTGAGGAGTCCCGCGCCGGCCGACCCGCGCGACTAGGCTGGACCGCTGGGTCAGCGGGCTGGACCCAGAACGATCGATGGCCCGGCGGCCGCTGGACGACGCTCGTCTGGCGGACGCCCGGCAGCCAGGCCGCTCGATGAGGCGGCCGTTGCGTGAATGGCCGCTCGTCATCTCGACTCACCCGACGGACGTCATCGGAGGTTTCTGAGCCGGACGCGCGGCGTGGGCGCCGGATCCGCGCGGATCCTGACCGCTGCGTATCGTGGGTTCTTGTGCAGTGGTGATGCTGTTGGATGCAACCGGCGGGCGATCTTGTGCGTGTCGGAGGCATGGACGGTACCGAGCCGTCGGATGTGGAGGCCGGGCATGACTGCTGACTCTCGGCAGGAGTTCACCGCCTTCTACGATGCCACTTGGGGTCGAACGGTTGCCTGCGC
>DATDBH010000213.1:0-31431 GCA_036524985.1 Microlunatus sp.
GGTCGGTCAGACAGAAGCCACCATCAAGCAGCTCGAGGCCGGGATCGAGCAGTCCGACAAGGCCATCGACCAGCTCGACGAGCAGATCGACCAGGTCCAGGAACAGCAGGCCGACACCGTCGAGTCCCGCCAGACCCAGCAGGAGCTGACCGACGAGCAGAAGGCGATCGCGGACGACCAGAAGCAGCTGGCCGAGGACCAGCAGGACCTGGCCGACCTGCGGGCCGGTGCCATCCGGGTCAAGAGCGTGGCCGACGTGACCCTGGTGCTGGCGCCGACCACGGTCACCCAGATCGAGGGTGACCCGTCGGTCACCATCACGGCGACCCCGGACACCACCGACCTCGGTGCCCTGAGTGCCACCGTGACCACCACGATCGCCGGCATCACCGACCTGCCGGCGGGAGTCAGCGCCGAGCTGGGCGGTGCGGCGACGGATCAGCAGGAGGCCTTCGCCCAGCTCGGGTTGGCCATGCTGGTGGCGATCGCCCTGGTGTTCTTGATCATGGTCGGCACCTTCCGCAGCCTGGTCCAGCCGCTGATCTTGATGGTGGCGATCCCGTTCGCGGCCACCGGGGCGATCGCTGGTCTGCTGATCACCGACACCCCGCTCGGCGTGCCGTCCATGGTCGGTCTGCTGATGCTGATCGGCATCGTGGTGACGAACGCGATCGTGTTGATCGACCTGATCAACCAATACCGCGCCAAGGGCGAGGATCTGAGGACCGCCATCGTCGACGGCGCCCGACTGCGGCTCCGGCCGATCATCATGACCGCCACCGCGACGATCTTCGCGCTCATCCCGATGGGCCTCGGGTTGACCGGCGGTGGGGCGTTCATCTCCCAGCCGCTGGCGATCGTGGTGATCGGTGGCCTGGTGTCGTCGACCGTCCTGACCCTGCTCCTGGTGCCGGTGCTCTACTCGCTGGTCGAGCGACGCAGCGAGAAGAAGCGGCTCCGCGTCCTGGCCGCGGACGATCCCGACGCCACCCAGCCGAACCCAGCGGTCTGATCATGGGCCGGCAGGTCCGTACCGGTGCACCAGCTGTGGCTACGCAGGGACGCGTCCCGACCATGGGTGCTGGACCTGTTGCTGGTGCCGGGCGACGGCGAGACCTGGGTGTACCGCCGGGACGACCGCGTACGGCTCCCTTGGTCGCGTGCGCATCAGGTGGTCGACGGGGTCACGTACGTCCGACCCGAGATCGCATTGCTGTTCAAGGCGAAGAACGATCGTCCGAAGGACCGCGCCGACCGCGACGCCGCGCACCTGACCGCCGAGGGGCGGGCCTGGCTGGTCGAACGACTCCGGTCCGAGGGGCACCTCGACTGGGCGGCACAGGTCGGGAACGAAACTCGGTGGCGTGATCTCCGGCTCTGACGATCTACTGGCCCGATGATCCCGAGCACCTGGCTGCCGTACTTCCGGGGGCGGGACGGCGAGCTGGCCGGCTATCTGGACGGCACCGACCCGACCGTCATCCCGCGCACCCTGTTCGGCTACCCGCTGGCCGCTGCCGGCCCGACCACCGAGGCCGTCAGCACGTTGGAGGATCGGGGGCTCGCCTGCCTGGGCGAGCGTTGGGTGCTGACGCGCGCGGACGGCGGCCAGGTCGACGTCGTGATCATGTCGGCCTACGCGGACCGGGTCGAGGTCGTCGAGACCGAGTACGGGTTCCACGGCCCGGACAGTCCGCGCCACGTGCTCAGGGCACCCACAGGGGACCGGCTCACCCTGTCCCGATGATTCGTGGCGGGCCTGGTTCGGCCGCCGGAAGAGGTTCTTGCGCGGGTCGAACGCGGGGGTCGAGAATGACGCTCAGTGCCCCGACCATCAAGATCGCGGCTGCTGGTCGAGAAGGTGGCAACCGTGCCGGACACCGAGCCTGGACTCCTGGAACAGCTGCTGGACGAGGCGGCTCAGGTAGAGCACTGTCTGCTCAACACCTACCTGTTCGCCGCCTGTTCGCTGAAGTCGTTGCCCGAGGAGTTCGCGACGCTCTCCGACGGCCGCGAGAACCGGCGCCGCGCCATCCACTTCGAGCGCACCCGGGCGTGGAAGCAGGCCGTGCTCGGGGTGGCGCACGAGGAGATGGTCCACCTCCACTACGTCCAGTGCCTCCTTCGGGCCGTCGGCGGGCGCCCGCACTTCGGACTGCCGCCTCGCAGTGTGACCGACGGGAGCTGGCAGTTCGCGGCCTGGAAGGCCCGGATCGGCGGCGTCCCGGCACCCGAGGACGGCACCACGGTCCCGGTCGCGGGTTTCGACCAGGCGGCGATCCGCCGCTTCGTCCTGTACGAGGCCACGGACTCGCTCCAGGACTCCGACCCGTTCAGCCCGGACAACCTGGACCTGTTCGCCGCGCTGCTCGCGTTCGAGATGGATCTCGGCTACGAGAGCGTGCTGCTCGACGTCGCCGACGACAGTGAACGGAACCGCCTCAAGGGCTTGCTGGCCGACCTGTACGACAACCTGACCCCGGCCGAGCCGCCCTCGCTGACGGGGGCGCTGGCGGTGGAAGCCGCACCGGAGATCGAGGTGTCGCAGGTCCGTTTCCAGTCGATCGCGGACCTGTACAAGAAGGCGATCCTGCCCCTCTACCAGGAGGCGTTCCACGACGGGACGGTGCTGCGCGACAACCTCGATCTGCAAGCGGAGCTGAACGATCCGAGCTACGCGGCCGAGGGCTTCCTGCCGATCCTGCCGATCCACCGGGACAAGAACTTCGATCACGAGGCCCAGGAGAACGCCCAGCGACCGATCACCGACGTGCGTCGGCTGACCGACGTCATCGACGAGATCGTCGAAGAGGGCGAGGGCATGCAGGGCTTCGTGAAGGAGGCCCGACAGCTGCTCGCCACCGTCGACCAGCGAGGGGGCGCGCGGGCCTATCTGCTCGCTCTGAACGCGGACGCCTCCGCTGCCGACCCGACGCCGGACTGGCTGGCCCGGGCCCAGCGGCTGCGGCTGTCGCACCTCTACCGGTTCGCCACCACCATGGCCGAGCTCGCGCGGGAGGAGACGCTCTCCCGCGCGGCGGGGGACACCTTCCGGCCGGCCCGCACGCCGCTCGCCCCCGGGATCTCGGTCGAGCTCGACGTCTTGACCGCCGAGCTGCCCCAGCAGTTCAACGCCGCCTACCTCACCCTGGTCATGTGGCTGGGTCGGATGTACGAGACCGCCACCTGGCAGAGCGATCGACGGCGACGGATGGGCATCGAGATGCTCGCCTCCTGGCCCTTGATGTCGCTGGCCGTCCGGCCGTTGCTGGAGCTCGCGTCGTTCCTGCCGATCGAGACGGGCCAGCTGTTCCGGATCGACGGTTCAACCCTGCCGGAGATCCCCCTGAACGCCCGCCAGCTGCACGATCTGTATGCCGCCCCGGAGCGCTCCCAGGCCATCAACGACCGGCTGGACTACTACGCCCTGCGGACGCTGTCCGACGTCGCCCGCTGGGCGCGTGAGTCGTTGGCCGATCTGCCCGAGGAGCTGCCGGTCGAACCGTACGTCCGACGCGCCATCGCCTCCCGGTTGGCGGCGCTGGGCACCCTGGACGAGTTCGAGGCCCAGTTCCCCTATCGCGAGGCGGGAGGCTACTCCGACCGGGCGCCCGACCTGCAGTTCGAGCTGCAGCATCCGGGCGGTGACGCGTACGAGGAAGACGCGTTCCAGGCGAGCCTGTTCGACCAGTCGGTGGTGCTGCGGCTCCGGTTCGGTGGCCGACAGATCGTCCAGATGGCCACCGACCCCGATCCGCCGACCGATGAGGCGGGGTGCACCGGCACCCACATGCTGCACGCCGCGGACGCCCCCGGTGTCTTCGACCGCTCGCTGTTCTGGCAGCCGGAGTCGAGCACGGGCGCGATCCTCCGCGAGCCGCGCGCCCAGCTGCCCCCGGTGGGCATCGACGTGCTCGCCGCCGACCTCTGCGTCACCGGGAGCGGACCCGTGTCGTCGGGCTACGTGCCGTTGTCGCAGCTCAGCTCGAGCGGCGCGATCCAGACCAGTGGCGTCCAGCAGGTCGCCCGCGTCGACGGCCTGCTCGACCTCGCCCCGTTGGACGCCGGGGACATGACGGTGAGCCTGCTCTCCAAGGATGGTCGGACCCCGTTCCTGAACGGCTACAACCACCTGGTCTGGCAGGACGGCGAGCCGATCGACCCGTTCGTGTTCGCGCTCCTCGATGACGGTCGACCGGTGTGGCAGCGGGAGATCTTCAACGAGGGCAAGACCCTGCTGGAGATGCAGCCCTTGCAGCGGCTGCTGTCCAACCGGGGTCCCTGCGGGTTCGACCCCGACCTCGGCCACATCCCGGAGTGGGTGCTGGCGACCTGGAGTCCGGAGCAGCGGGCGCTGCTCGCCGACGCCGGCTACCCGATGAGCTACCTCCAGCAGCGCGCCGACGTGCTCGCCGGCGAGCTGGCGAGCAGCCTCGACGTCGGCCCGTGGACCCGGGCCACCGTGGATACCGCGATCTCCTTCGCCGAGCGGCTGCGCAACGTCGCCAGCCCGCGGGGTACGACCGTGGGCTGGCTCACCATCCTGCTCAACTACGGCCACACCCTGAGCGGCGCCGTCACCGCACCCGCCGGTGACCTGCTGCCACCGGGGTGCGACCTCGCGGGCCTGGGTCTGCGGCTCGCGCCGCCCGGACGGCAGACGCCGAACGGCCGCTGGTTCCTCACGTACACGCAGGGACTGATGGACACCGACGCGCTGTCGTCCCTGCTCTACGGCGAGCTGTTCGTGCCACTGGTGGTCGCGCCCGGGCCCGACCCGGTCGTGCTGAGCCACGACTGGCGGTTCGACCCCGGGCTGGAGACCGTGCTGAGCGTCGTCGGCACCCGGTTCGACGACCCGTTCTGCGGGTCGTACCGCGTCGACGGCCGCACCCGCACCCGCACGCTCGCCGACGGCAGCACGGTGGTGACCGAGGAGCTGACCGCCGCCGACGACGACTCCTACGCCTACACCTGCGCGGGGGCGGCCGCCGTGACCGACTGGACCGGTCGATGGAGCGTCACCCGAGCCGACGATGCCGTGGTGCTGACCTGGCAGACCAGCTTCGTCACCGCCGATGGCACGGCAGCGGTGGGTCTCGCCTCCGACTTCGCCCAGACCGTGGCGGCGGCGACCGCCGCACTCACGGCGCGCTTCGCCCCGCGCTGACCCGCTCCGCTCCGTCGACCACCGGGAGGCACTCGTGCTGGCTTGGGACTCTCTGCTGCTCGGTCTCGACAGCGCCGTCGTCGGCTTCGCCGCCGCGCCGCTGCTGCGCGGTCGACGCGGCCGGATCATGCTCGCCGTCGCCTGCGGCGTCGCCGACGGCGTCGCCTCCGCCCTCGGGGCCCTGATCGGACGCCCCTGGGGTGCCGCGGGGGAGGCGCTGCCCGCGCTGCTGCTGGCCCTCTACGGCCTAGCCGTCCTCGCCGGCTCCGCGTGGCTGCGGTGGGGCGGTCGTCGGGCGACCGAGGGGTCGCGAGCAGTGCCCGGACTGGGGGTCGGCACCTGCCTGGTGCTGCCGGTGCTGCTGTCCGTCGACAACCTGCTCTATCCCACGCCCGCCCTGGGTGCCGGTGGGGTGATCGGACTGGCGGCCAGCAGCGCGGCCCTGATGCTGCTCGGGCTCTGGGCGGGATCGGTGGTGGCCCGTCGATGGGTGCCGCTCGCCGACCGCGGCGCGCGCGACCTGTGGGCCGGGGCCGGTTTCGTCGTCGCGGCTCTGGTGGTGGTGGTCGCATGAACGACGACTGGTGGATGTTCCACCGGGACCCGGCGCACACCGGGGCCAGCACCGGCAGCCGGATCTCGGCGGCGACGGTCGCCCGGCTGGAGCTGGTCCACTCGCTGCCGGTGCCGGGGTCGGTCCTGTCCACCCCGGCGGTCGTCGACGGGCACGTCTACGTCGGGCTGGCCAACACCCTCGACATCGCCCACCAGAACGGCGGAGCGTTCCTGAAGGTGGCCCTCGACACCGGCGAGGTGGTGGCTCGCTACACCTGGGCCATCCCCGCCGACGAGCGTGACAGCCACGGCTTCTGCGGCATGGGCGTCACCCCGTCCGTGGCCGACGGCCTGGTGGTCTTCAGCGCGTTCAACGGGAAGCTGTACGCGCTCCGGGCCGATGACCTGTCACAGGTGTGGGTCACCGACCTCCGCTACGCCGATCCCGGGCACCGCCAACCCGTCACGAACGACGTGGGCAGCCAACCGAAGGCGGCCGGCTGGTCGTCCCCGGTGCTCGTGAACGGCCGGGTCTACGTCGGCATGGGCGAGGGTGAGAACCCCCAGCTGTACGGGTTCGTCTTCTGCCTCGACGCCGCCACCGGGAACGTGGAGTGGATCTTCTGCACCTGCCAGTTCGAAGCGGGGGTGGACAACGTCCCCAACCAGGTCCCGGCCGACACGGTGTCCGGGACCCCGCCGGGGTTCACCACCTTCGCCGGCCCGCCCGTGGCCACCGGGGCATCCGTCTGGTCCTCCATCGCGTACGACACCGTGCTGGACCAGCTGTACTGCGCCACCGGGAACCCCCAACCCGACGGGCCGCTGCCCACTCCCGGCTACACCAACAGCGTGCTCGTCCTCGACGCGCACACCGGAACGCTGCGGGCGGCCGTCCAGATCCCGGCGTCGACCAGCTACCGGCCCTCCGACATCGACGTCGACATCGGGGGATCGCCGACCGTCTTCGAGGCCGACGGCCGGCGCCTGGTGGGGATCGGCTGCAAGAACGGGTGCTATCTGACCTTCGACGCCCGCACGTACGAGATCGTCGCCACCCGTCAGCTGCTGCCGCTGCACCGCGACGGCAGTCAGATCGCGACCGTCGATCCGCACGGCCCCGACGACCCGAGCCAGCCCTACCCCACGATCGACAACGCCGCGTCCAACACGACGCCGGGCGAGAACTACTCCGGCACCTACAGCACCGCGGCCGTCTGCCACCAGCGCGGGGCACTGTTCATCGGGCTGGGCGGGAACAACTACCACTTCCTGAGTCCCGGGATCGACACCGCCACCACGCCGTTCCTGCGCGCTCTGGACAGGTCGAGTCTGGAGGATGCGTGGCCCCTCGACGACGGTGACCCGCCGCGGTATCTGGCCGGCTCGCAGCGCGATCATCCGCTGTACGCCATGGCCGGGGAGAGCGGGCTCAGCGTGCCCGCCGTGGTCAACGACGTGGTGTTCATGGCCACGTCGCGGGTCGCGCTCTACGCCTTCGACGCCGTCGACGGGCGTCTGCTGTGGTCCGACGTCGAGAGCTTCGGTCCGCAGACCGGCGGCATGAGCGGCGGCTACGGCTACTGCATGGGCCCGGCCGTCGCCGGCGACTGGGTCGTGGCCGGCGCGCTGGTCGCGAGTGACACCGGCGGTGTCCTCAACGTCTACCGCCTGCCGGAGGCTCTCTCATGACCTCGTTCCGGACCGACATCGTGCCGATCCTGCAGCCGTACCGGGACAACATGACCTGGCGGATCGACCTGCTCGACTACGGGTCCGTCAAGGCCAACGCGTCGTTGCTCTACCAACGGATGACCGGCGCCGACGAGTCCACCCCGATGCCGCCGCCGCCGATGCCGCCGATCGGCTCCGCCGAGCTCGCTGTGTTCGAGCGCTGGATGGACGAGGGGTGCCCGCTGTGATCACGACACCGGCCAGGAGGGCCTAGCTCCATGCTCTACGTGCCGCGCCAACCGCTGGACCACATCGACGATCTTCGCACTGCCCTGCAGAACGCCCTCGCGCTGGAGTTCAGCACCATCCCGCCCTATCTGACCGCGCTCTACTCGATCCGACCGATCCGCCCCGGCGTCAACGCCGCCGCGGCCGCGATCATCCGCAGCGTGGTGATGGAGGAGATGCTGCACCTGTCCCTGGTGGGCAACATCCTGAACGCCGTGGGGGGCCGACCGCGTCTGGCCGCGACCGTGCCGCAGTATCCCGGGCCCCTGCCGATGGGCATCGGGGACCAGCCGGGGCACCCCTTCATCGTCCCGCTCCAACGGCTGAGCCGAGACCTGGTGCGGGACATCTTCATGGTGATCGAGGAGCCCGAGCACCCGCTCGAGTTCCCCGATCTGCACGCGACGCTGCAGCCGGAGGAGTTCCACACCATCGGGGAGTTCTACGCCGCCGTGGCGGCGCTGCTGGGGGAACTGGGGCCGACCGTGTTCACCGGGCACGCCGACCGCCAGGTCACCGGCTGGATCGGGCCGCACGAGATCACCCGGGTGACCGGGCCGGACTCGGCCCGGGACGCGATCACCCTGATCGTGGACCAGGGCGAGGGCACCGCCACCAGCCCCGCCTCCGGGCCGGAGAGCCTGGCCCACTACTACCGCTTCGAGCAGATCCAGATGGGGGAGACCCTGACCCCCGATCCGGGCGCGGGGGACGGCTACGCGTGGGGTGACCCGGTGATTCCCCTCGAGGAGGACGGCGTGTGGCCGATGGTCGACAACCCGCCGCTGGTGCCGCTGCCGGCAGGTTCGGCTGCGGCCGACCTGGCGGACCAGTTCGACGGCATCTACACCGTGCTGGTCGACGAGCTGCAGGCCACGTTCGACGGGCGGCCGCAGCGCCTCGGCTCGGCCGTCGCCCAGATGCACGCCCTCCGGCTGCAGGCGCAGCGGATGCTTCCTGTCCCGCTGCCCGGCGACGAGACCCAGACCATCGGCCCGCGGTTCCGCTACGGCCACCCCGCCGAGCCGCCCTCGGGCGGGTGAGGTGATCAGCTTCCTGCGTCGGCACGTGTACGGCACCGCGACCGTCGCGCTGGTGGTCGTCTTCATGATCGCGTTCGTGGTGGTCGAACAGCTGCAGCTCCCCGTGCTCACCGACCCGCACCCCGGCGCGACCGGCCAGGGCTGGGCGCCCGGGATCATCGGCGTCACCTTGTTGATCACCGACGTGATCCTGCCGGTGCCTTCCAGCGGGGTGATGATCGTCCAGGGGGCCGTCTACGGGATCGGCGTGGGAGCGGTGCTGTCGGTGATCGGCGCGACCGGGGCCACCGTGGTCGGCTTCCTGCTCGGGCGTCGGGGGCAACCCGTCCTGGAACGGTGGGCGGGCGCCGAGCAGCAGGCCCGCGCGGTCGCTCTGCTCGACCGGTACGGCGTCTGGGCGATCATCGCCACCCGCCCCGTACCGCTGTTGGCCGAGTCGGTCTCGATCATGGCCGGCACCGGGCACCTGCGATGGTGGCAGGTGGCCTGGGCCGGGGCGGTCGGCAACATCGTGCCTGCCATCGGGTACGCCGCCGTCGGCGCGTACGCGGCCACCTTCGTGAACGCGCTCACCGTGTTCGGGGTGGTGATCGCGGTGGCCGGTATCGTCTGGCTCGTGCAGTACCGTGTCGGGATCCGGACCCGGTCGCAGCGCGTGGAGGCATCGGATCGGGGGTGATGGGATGAGTGAGACCGAGGTCGTCCAGCGCACCGATCGACCCCACACCCGTTCATCCCTGGCCGCCGACCTGCGCCGGATCGGGCTGGCCGCGGGGGACGTCGTGATCGTGCACAGCAGCCTGTCGGCGATCGGATGGGTGGCCGGAGGGCCGGTCGCGGTCCTGCTGGCGCTGCAGGACGTCCTCACCCCCGACGGCACCCTCATCGTCCCGACGCACACCTCGGACCGGACGGATCCGGCGGGCTGGCAACATCCGCCCGTGCCGTCCGACTGGTTCACGACCATCCGGGACGACACCCCGGGTTTCGACCCGGCCCTGACGCCGACGCGTCGCATGGGGGTGATCGCCGAGACCTTCCGGAGTTGGCCGGGTGTGCGGCGGAGCCGTCACCCACACGTCTCCTTCGCTGCCTGGGGTCGGCACGGCGACGCGGTCACGCGTGATCATGAGCTGGCCTGGTCGTTGGGTGAGGGATCGCCGCTGGCTCGGGCGTACGACCTGGGCGCCTCGACGCTGCTGCTGGGCACCCGGAACTGCACCAGCCTGCATCTCGCCGAGGCGCGCAGCGGGCGGGCCGGTCGCTGCGTCCAGGGGGCGGCAGTCCTCACGGATGGTGGCTCGCGCTGGGTCACCTTCGATGACTGGGACTACGACACCGAGGGCTTCGATGAGGTGCTGGTGTCCTTCTGCCGGCAGGAGGGCATCACCCCGCTTCGCGTCGGTGATGGCGACAGCCTGCTGCTCGATCAACGCGCGCTGGTGGACCACGCGACCCAGGCCTTTCGCGGCGAGTAGACGGACGTGACCGCTAGCTTCCCGGTTCGGGACCGAGTGACTGGGTGCCCTGGTTGGTGCACAGGAACCAGTAGCCGTGGGGCGATCGCCAGAGGAACACGCCCGGGTGCGGGGACGTGACGGTCCATCGGCCGTGGGTCTTGGCGTTGTGCTCGCCACGGGTGAGGGGTCCGAGGTTCGTCGGGCCGGTTTGGCCGGGGGTGCCATCCCGCCGGTATGGGTCGGTGTGGTCGAGGTCCATCCGGGCGCTCGTGGCGCCGGAGTACGGGAAGACCGAGGCGACCTGACGGAGCCGGACGGTGTCGCGGATCACGTGCGGGATCTCGTACGCATCCACGGCCGGCACCCGATCGACGTCCAGCACCGGTCGCAACGTGATGCGGCAGGCGTGCTTGATCAGGAACTCGCGCAGCTGAACGGCGAGCATGGGTCCGAGGTCGGCGTGGTCGGTCCGGACGACGCCCTCGCCGGTACGCAGGGTCTGATCGGTCAGGAAGACGTTGAGCACGACCCCCGGACGGGCAGCGCGCAGACCCTGCTGCCTGAGCTGGTCGGCGAGTCCGGGCAGGTCGACGAGCAGCCCGGAGCCGTCGGGAGGGTCGGCGTCATCGGGTTCGCGCTGCCAGCCCGGCGCGGGCGCCTCAGGCGCCGGGCGTGGTCGCAGACGCTGCTGCCAGTAGTCGGGGATGTTCGGGTGATCGACCGGCGCCGGGTCAGGGGGCTCGCCGTAGTGCTCGGCGGTCCACGCGGGCGGTTCGGCGTCCGGGTCGGGCGGCGGCATCGGAGGAGGAGATCCCGGCCGGGACCGGTACTCCGGCAGATCGTCGCACCCTGCGGACGCCTCGACCATGTCCGTGGTGTCGCCCTGGTCGGTGTCGGGAAGCGGATCAGCCGGGGCGGTTGCCGGCGCCTCGTCGGGTCTCGTGTCCCCGTCGGGCCGCGGGTCGCTTGGCGCGGAGGTGCCGTCGTCGGCGTGGCGAAGCAGCATCTGCAGGATCATCGCCGGTTGGGCGAGGAGCCCGAAGGCGGTGGCTCGTCGTTCGTCGGCGGACTCGGGACTGCCCTCAGCCGCGAGGACGTCGGCGAGCCGGTCGACCAGGCCGTAGACCATGACGAGGTCGCCCTGGTCGGCGCGGGCGATCAGGGTGTTGATGCCGTCCTCGGAGCGACACAGCCGCACGAAGCGGGCCGACTTCGCGTGCTGCCGCTTCTTCTCCGCCAGTGCCGGATCGGCCTGCATGATCGCCGCGCCGAGCACGGTGAGGATGCGGCTCCACGGAAGCCCGGCCGCGATCGCTGCCATCTGGTCATCCACTGTGCCGGCGGCTTCCTTCGACAGCTCCCGGCAGGCGGCGGCGATCTTGCGGGCCTGCCAGACGGGGATGGCCGAGGCCAGCATCGCGGTCCACAGCTTCGGGAAGCGGTGCTCCAGATCGGCGACGTCGGTGAGGAACGCCCGAGCAGTGCCGTCGGACTGGCCGCGGAGCTTCGCGTACTCGAACACCGCGAACTCATCCACCAGCGGCGTGCCGTCCGAACCTGCCTGCTGACCGGCCCCGCCGGCGATCCCCCTCGCCAGCGGGTCCGTGGGATCGACGCTGTGCAGCGCGAGCCAGGCCTTCAGATCCAGGACGGTGCCGACATCTTCGGCCCGGATCCGTGCCTCCCGCGCCACGATCCGATCGGCGAGCGCACGACCCGGTGTCCGGCCGGCGCCAGACCCGCCGTCACCCTCCAACCGCCCACGATCGAACATGTAGTCGATTCTAGAAGGGACCTCTGACAGTGCCGCTGGCCCGGGTATCGCCGAACACGTCCCTCGATCGCCGCTCGGCGCATCAGTGGCAGCACCCGTGCCGAAGCGATGCGCCCGACCTGATCACCGCGGGCAGGTGCCCGCTAGGTTCATCGATCATGACGAGCATCCGCTGGGGGAACACGCAGATCGGTGTCGTGATCGGGATCGGTGCCGACCGTCCCGCCACGATCGACAGCCTGGACGTCGCGGGGCGCGAGCGGACGTCACCCGCGCGCCAGCCCCTGGTCGAACTGCTGCTGCTCGGTGACGGACGCACCCTGAACAACACGCGCTTCACCAGCACCGGAGTCGGTGCACGGCTGCGCCACGTCTCCCACCGCACCGTCGTGGACGACCAGAAGATCCGGTTGATCATCGTGCAGCGCGACGACGCGACCGGTCTGACGACGAGCTCCACCCTCACCGCGTACGCCGACGTGCCCACGCTGCAGATCCACACCACGGTCCGGAACACCTCCGACGACGACCGGATCGTGCAGATGATCAGCTCGCTTGCCCTGGGCTGCGTCCTCGACGACGGCGAGAGCCTCGACGACCTGGTGCTCCACTCGGCGCAGAACAGCTGGTGCGCGGAGAGCCGGTGGAGCAGCGTACGGCTGCGTTCCGACGAGGGACTCGGCCGGATCGCCCCGCCGGACTGGGACATCGAGTCGCGCTCCTACCGTGCCGCAGTCAGCACGTCGACCTGGTCGACGGGTTCGGTGCTGCCCACGGCGATGATCGACAACACCGTCACCGGTCGCGCCCTGGCCTGGCAGATCGAGCACAACGGGGCTTGGCGCTGGGAGGTCGACGGTCGCTGGATGGGGGTCGACGAGGTGGCGGTGATCGCCGGTGGGCCCAACGACGTCGACCACCACTGGACGATCCGGCTGGCCCCGGGCGAGGAGTTCGCCACCGTACCGACCTCGGTCGCGGTCTCCCGGGAGGGTTGGCAGGGGGCGATCGCCGCCCTGACCGCGCACCGCCGGGCCATCCGAGGACCGCTGGTCCGGCCGGATCTGCCGGTCATCCTCAACGACTACATGAACGCCCTGATGGGCGATCCGACCACCGAGAAGCTGCTGCCGCTGATCGACGCGGCCGCCGAAATCGGGGCGGAGTACTTCTGCATCGACGCCGGCTGGTACGACGACGGGGGTCACTGGTGGCCGAGTGTGGGGGACTGGCAGCCTTCGACGAGCCGCTTCCCGGACGGTGGCCTGCAACGGGTGCTCGACCACATCCGTGACCGCGGCATGCTGCCCGGTCTGTGGGTCGAGCCCGAGGTGATCGGGGTGCGGTCCCCGGCCGCCGAGCGGCTGCCGGACGAGGCCTTCCTGCAACGGTACGGACGCCGTATCGTCGAGCAGGAGCGGTACTTCCTCGATCTGCGCCATCCCGCTGCCCGTGCCCATCTGGACGAGGTGGTCGACCGCCTCGTCGACCACGGTGCCCGATTCTTCAAGTTCGACTACAACGTCACCCCCGGGCCAGGCACGGACCGCGACGCGTTCAGCGTCGGCGACGGCCTGCTGCAGCAGAACCGCGCCCAGCTCGACTGGCTGCGAGGGGTTCGGAACCGCCATCGCGATCTGCTGATCGAGAACTGCTCGTCCGGGGCGATGCGGATGGACTACGCGCTGCTGTCCCTGCTCGAGCTCCAGTCGACGTCGGACCAGATGGATCCGGCCCTCTACGCGCCGATCGCGGCGGCTGCGCCGGCCTCGCTGACCCCGGAGCAGGCGGGCAACTGGGCCTACCCGCAGCCGGGCATGCCGCCCGAGGAGATCGCCTTCTGTCTGGTCACCGGGCTGGCCGGGCGGCTCTACCTGTCCGGGCACCTCAACCGGATGAGCGCCGACGAGCTGGCGCTGGTGCGGGAGGGCGTGCTGGCGTACGAGGGACTGCGGGCGGACCTGGCCGAGTCGGTGCCGTTCTGGCCGCTGGGGTTGCCGACCAGTCTCGACGACGTGGTGGTGCTCGGACTGCGGGCGCCGGCGGCCACGTACCTGTATGTCTGGTTCCCCCGGCCGGGGGCCCACGGTGCCGTCAACCTGCCGCTGCCGACCGCGATCGACGGTTCGACGCTGGAGACGGTCTATCCGCGGTCACTGCCGTCCTGGGCGCAGGAGTGGGATGCCGATGAACGTGTCCTGCGGTTGACGCCGACGGTGTCCGGGCCGACCGCGCGGGTGCTGCGGATCACCTGAGCGGGCCCGGTCGAGGGGATCACACCCGGGCGGGGTCGGTGCTCGCCCACAGCGCCACCGCGATGATCGGTGCGACGGCCGCACCGAGGATACTGGCCACGTTGTAGGCGATGGCCGAGCCGGTGTAGCGCACGTTGGTCGGAAACAGCTCGGGCAGCAGTGCTCCCATCGGCCCGAAGGTCGTGCCCATCAGCATGAAGCCGAAGATCAGGAACGCCTGGGTGAGCGCCCCGGTGAAGGCGAGATCCTCCCGCGGTTGCAGGAACAGCTGGAAGCTCAAGCCGAAGGCGATGATCGCGACCGTGGTCCAGATCAGCAGCCGGCGGCGTCCGATCATGTCGGCGACGGGCCCGGAGATCAGGGTGAACAGGCCGAAGAAGACCACGCCGATGATCTGCATCAGCACGAAGTCGGTGTAGCTGAACCCGAGACCGCCGGGTGCGGCATCCGTCTTCGCGGTCCCGTACGTCAAGGTGAAGCTGGACATCAGGTAGAAGAGCACGTACGTGGCCAGCATGATGAAGGTGCCCAGGACGACTTCGCGCCAGTTGTAGCGGAAGGTCGTCGAGAGCGGCAGCGTGCGGATCGCGCCCTCTCGGCCGCCCGGAAGGTCTCCGACTCCACCAGCTTGAGGCGCACCCAGAGCCCGACGATGACCATCACCGCCGAGAACAGGAACGGCACCCGCCAGCCCCAGGCCAGGAAGGCCTCGGAGCGCTGGGCGGGTCCGTCGGGGTGGGGCAGCGCGAAGTCGATGATCAGGAAGATCCCGTTGGCGATGATGAAGCCGAGCGGGGCTCCCAGCTGCGGGAAGGTGCCGTACCAGGCACGCTTGCCGGCCGGGGCGTTCTCGGTGGCGACCAGGGCCGCGCCCGACCACTCGCCGCCGAGCGCGAAGCCCTGGGTCAGCCGCAGCACCAGGAGCAGGAACGGCGCCAGCAGCCCGACCGAGGAGTACGTGGGCAGACAGCCGATCAGGAACGTGGCGATGCCCATCACCAGCAGGCTGATCACCAGGGTGGTCTTGCGGCCGCGTCGGTCGCCGAGGTGACCGAAGAAGATCGCGCCGATCGGCCGCGCCACCATCGCGGCGCCGAAGACGGCGAAGGAGGCCAGCAGAGCCGTGGTGGGATCGCCGGTCTTGAAGAACAGCTGGGGAAAGACGAGGACCGCGGCCGTGGCGTACACGTAGAAGTCGTAGAACTCGATGGTGGTGCCGACCATGCTCGCGGTGATGACCCGGCCCGGGGAGTTCAGCGGTGCGGACGACGTCGTGGCCTCTGGCATGGGGAGACTCTTCCATCCCGCCCCTGGCGATTCCTGTCGCCGTGCCGGTAGTTTCTCGACCATGGTCGTCGCCGCGTTCGTCGCACCGTATCTGCTGGAGGCCACGGCGAGGTTCGTGCTGTCGGCGGCCCGGCTGCCGGACGTCCGCCTGGCGGTGATCACCACCTCGTCGTCGCAGGACCTGTCGCCGGAGCTGCGGGAGGCGCTGGCCGGGCACTGGCAGGTCGCCGACGCGCTGGATCCGCAGCAGATCGTCGATGCGGTCCGCGGCCTGTCCGGGCAGGTCGGGCCGATCGAGCGGCTGATCGGCGCGCTGGAGCAGCTGCAGGTGCCGCTGGCCCAGGCCCGCGACGCGCTCGGCATCGAGGGGATGTCGGCCGACGTCGCGACCAACGTGCGGGACAAGTCGCAGATGAAGTCGGTGCTCACGGCGGCCGGGGTGCCTTGCGCCCGCCACCAGCTGGTGCGCCGGGCCGAGGAGGCAGTGGCCTTCCGGGACCTGGTCGGCTACCCGATGGTGGCGAAACCGCCGGACGGGGCCGGGGCCAAGGCCACCTTTCGCCTCGACCACGACGGCGACTTCGACTCCTGGTTGTCGGCCGCTCGGCACGACCCGGGCGAGGTGTGGTTGCTGGAGGAGTTCCTGACCGGCCGGGAGCACACGTTCGACTCCGTCACCCTCGGCGGGGAGACGATCTGGGCCTCGATCTCGGACTACCGGCCGCCACCGCTGGAGGTGCTGCGGACGCCGTGGGTGCAGTGGACGGTGCTGCTGCCGCGGGACATCTCCGGTGGCGAGTACGACGCGATCCGCTCCATCGGCCCGGCCGCCCTGCAGGCCCTGGGGGTCCGCGACGCGTTCTCCCACATGGAGTGGTTCGAGCGCCCCGACGGAACGGTGGCGATCTCGGAGGTGGGCGCGCGGCCGCCCGGAGCGCAGCTCGCCTCCATGATCGGCTTCAGCTACGACGTGGACTTCTACGCCAGCTGGGCCGAGCTGGTGATCAAGGGGAGCTTCGAGCCGCGCGAGCGCCGGTACGCCGCCGGCACCGTCTACCTGCGCGGGATGGGTCGTGGCCAGGTCCGCACGGTGCACGGGATCGAGCAGCTGCAGCGAGAGATCGGGCACCTGGTGATCGACTCGAGGTTGCCGCAGCCGGGTCAGCAGGCCTCCAGCTCCTACGAGGGGGAGGGCTTCATCACGGTGCGACACCCCGACACCGACGTGGTCGAGGATGCCTTGGCGAGGATCCTGGCCACGGCGCGGGTCGAGCTGATCGAGGGCCAATGATCGAGGAGCGTGACTGATCATGCCCAACATCGTGATGATCTCGCCGGGATTCCCGCTGGAGATGGCCTACTTCACCCGGGCCCTGGCCGAGGTCGGGGCCACGGTGATCGGTGTCGGTGATCAGCCGGTCGAGGTGCTGCCGGGCGAGGCGCGAGCGGCGCTGGCGCACTACGAGCACGTGTCGCTGGCCGACGAGGACGCGGTGCTGGCGGCCCTGCGCGGCCTGTCCCGGCACGCCCGGATCGACCAGGTGGAGTGCCTCTGGGAGCCGTACATGGTCCTCGCGGCCCGGATCCGCGAGGAGCTGGGCCTGCCGGGAATGACGGTGGCGCAGACCATTCCCTTCCGGGACAAGGAGCTGATGAAGCAGGTCCTGGACACCGCCGGGATCCGCACGCCCCGGCACGCCAGCACCGGCACCAACGCAGGGATCTACGCCGCGGCCGAGCAGATCGGCTACCCGCTGATCATCAAACCGATCGCCGGAGCGGGATCGGCCGACACCTACCGGGTCGACTCGCTGGCCGAGCTGGAGACCGTGCTGCCGATGATCGGCCACGTGGAGACCGTCAGCGTCGAGGAGTTCATCGAAGCCGAGGAGTTCACCTACGACACGATCTGCGGGGCCGGAGACATCCTCTACGAAAACGTGTCCTGGTATCGGCCGCGGCCGCTGCAGGCACGCTCCCACGAGTGGATCAGCCCGCAGACCATCGCGCTGCGTGATCTTGATCGAGCCGAGCTGGCCGGCGGCATCGAGATGGGTCACCAGGTCATCGCCGCCCTCGGGTTCACGGCCGGGTTCACCCACATGGAGTGGTACCGCAAGATCGACGGCGAGGTCGTGTTCGGTGAGATCGGCGCCCGGCCGCCCGGTGCGCGCACGGTCGACGTGATGAACTACGCCTGCGACGCCGACCTGTTCCGGACCTGGGCCGCAGCGGTGATCACCGGGACCGCCGAGCCGATCGCCCGGCCGTACAACGCGGTCAGCATCTTCAAGCGGGCCAGGGGATCCGGTCACATCACCCGGGTCGACGGTCTGGACCGGCTGCTGGCTGAGCACGGGGACAGCGTTTGCGTGCTGGATCTGCTGCCGGTCGGTGCGCACCGCCGGGACTGGCGGGCCACCCTGATCTCGGACGGCATGATCATCCTGCGCGATCCCGACCTCGACCGGCTGGTGATGATCGCCGACCGGTTCGGCAGCGAGCTGCAGCTGTACGCTCAGTGACCGCTGGACGACCAGCCTTCCCCGCACGGACCGCCGTCGGGGGAGGCCGGGATCGTGACCTCGCGACCGTCCGGGGTGATCAGCGGCTGGAAGAACGTCGAGACCTCGACGCTGCTCTCGGGGATGTAGTGGAAGATCAGCGACCGGCGGAACCGATCGGTGGTGGTGTTGGGGCGTGAGCCGTGCACCACGCTGCCGTGGAAGAACAGCACGTCGCCGGCCTTCATCTGGGTCTGCACCACCTCGACGCCGTCGGGCACGTGCACGGTGATGGTGGTGAACGAGACCTCGGGGTCGGCCTCCTCCGGGCACATCACGTGGATGACGTGGGAGCCCGGGATGACGGCCAGCCCGCCGTTGTCGGCGTCGCAGTCGTCGACCGCGATCCAGGCGGCGATGCAGGTCTCTGGGTGTGCCTGCAGATACAGGTTGTCCTGGTGCAGGGCCTGGCCGCGGGCCGACGGAGGCTTGAAGTAGAACATCGACTGCGCCGCGAGCGCCGGACCGATCAGCTCGGTGACCACGCCCATGATCCGCTCGTCCAGCATCAGCTCCAGAGCGATCTCGCCCACCTCGGAGTCGGGGCGGCGGTGCGGGTGCACGATGCGCGGATAGCGGGACAGGATGTCGTCCGCCGGCAGCCCGTCATCGAACCCGAACGAGCGGTCGGTCTCGATCTGCGTCGTGTAGACGTCGCGGATCCGGTCGACCTCCGCCGGGCTCAGGAGCTGCGGCATCAGCACGACACCCGACTCGGCGTACCGCTGGGCGATGTCGCTGCATTCGACCATGAGGTGACTCATACCCGCAATTCTTCGTGGTGCACCGCAGCGGGACTATGGCGCAACCGGTCGAGAACATGGAAGATCCTGCTGTGGCCCGTGATCGGCAACCCGCTCCGGTCGTCGACCGGCTGCTCGCCGGAGGCTTCACGGCGGACGACCGCTACGACGTGTGGAGACCGTCCGGGACCGAGGACTGGCTGCTGCTCAGCACCGTCGACGGTGCCGGGCGGATCGGCGTGGCCGGTCACCCGGACCTGATCGCCGAACCCGGCGACGTGGTGATCATCCGGCCGGGGGTGCCGCACGACTACGGCACCGGTCCGTCGGCCACCGGTCCGTCGGCCACCGGTCCGGATCGCCGCTGGTCGCTGCAGTTCGCCCACTTCCATCCCCGGCCGGAATGGCTGGCCTGGTTGGACTGGCCACAGCCCGTGCCCGGGGTGCTGCTGGTGCGGACGGCCGGTGAGGCCCGGCGCCGGATCCGGGAGGCGCTGCTGGCCGCGGACTCCTTCGGTCGCAGCGATCTGCGCCAGGCGACCATGTTCGGGGTGAACGCGCTGGAAGCCGCCCTGCTGTGGTGCACCACGTCCGACCCGGGCGCGGGTCGCCTCGATCCGCGGGTGCTCGCCGCGATGGAGGACATGGCGTCCTCGCTCGCGCAGCCGATCACCGTGGCCGAGCTGGCCCGGCGGGCGGATCTGTCGTCGTCGAGGTTCGCGCACCTGTTCGCCACGCAGGTCGGCGTCTCCCCGATGCGCTACCTGGAACGGCAGCGGATGCGGTTGGCCGAGCAGCTGCTCGACCTCAGTCCGCGGACCGTGGCCGAGATCGCCCGGACGGTCGGCTACCAGGACCCGCTCTACTTCTCGTCCCGCTTCAGGGCGTACACGGGCCTGTCGCCAACGGCCTACCGGCGCCGCCGGACGTGATCAGCGGCTCGGGTCGACGAGTGTCTTGGGTCCCGGTCCCACGCTGCCGCGTCCGGACAACCGGGCGGGGACCTCACCAAGACCGATGGTCTCGCCGACGACCGGGGTCGGGTCGAGGCCGGTGGCGTACGCGCGCAGGGTGTCGGCCAGGGCGGGGGAGGCGGACAGGATGCCGACCGCGGTCACGTCGGCCAGGACCAGCTCGCGGGTGTCGACCAGACTCGGCTCGCCGGCCAGCCCGATCAGGGCAAGCCGGCCACCCGGTCGGACCAGGGACACGGCGGTGGCCGGAGCCGCCGGGTCGGACGTGGCATCCAGCACGGCGTCGTACGATCCGGGTGCGATGCCGGTGAGGTCGTCGACCGGCACCACATGGCGTGCACCGAGTCGGCCGGCCAGCGCCAGGCGCTCCGGCCGCAGCCCGCAGACCGTGACCTCCGCCCCGGCGTCGACCGCGAACAGGGTTGCCAGCAGACCGATCGTGCCGTCGCCCAGGATCAGCAGCCGACTCTGTTGGTCGACGGCTGCGGCGCGCACCGCCCGCAGCGCGTTGGCGCCCGGCTCGACCAGGGCGGCCGCGGCGGTGCTCACCGCGTCCGGGACGTAGTGGGCGAAGCGGGTGGGGATGAGCGCGTACTCGGCCAGCATCCCCGGCGAGCCGTCGGTGATGCCGACCTCCCGTCGGTCGGCGCAGACGTGCTGCCGACCGCCCCGGCAGTCCCCGCACGCGCCACAGCCGTGCATGGTGTCGCCGATCACCCGCCGACTCATCCAGAGTCCCTCGGAGGCCGATCCGACCGCGACGACGGTGCCGGTCCACTCGTGCCCGAGCCGCAACGGGTGATGGGTGCGGCCCCGCGCGAAGTAGGCCATCTCGCCGGTGAAGAGCTCGATGTCGGTGCCACAGATGCCGGCCCGATCGATCCGCACCAGCAGCTCACCGGGTCCCGGCTCGGGCACCGGGACGTGGTCGACCCGGGCCTCGTGGGGTCCGTGGACGACCAACGCACGCATGGTGTCGGCAGTCATACCCGGCATCATCCCGCTGATTCCGCTGCTGGACGTGACCGGCGGGCTGGGCAGACTGATACCCCCACGTCAGGATCAGGAGTACCCATGGCACCCGATGTCGCCGAGTTCGCGACCACGTTCAACCGGTTCACGGAGGTGGTGCTGCGGCAAGCCGACCGCGACGGCGAGCTGACCTAGCTGGGTGAGCTCGTCGCCTCGTTCCTCGGAGTGTCGCTCGACGACGTCGACCCGGTGACGGAGGCGTTCCCCCTGCATCAGATCGGTCCTTCGCCAAGGAGCTCGTCCCGTCGGGTCGCGCTGGGTAGCGCGGACATCCCGCCCGGCGGCGAGGGGGACGACGAGGAGGACGCCTACGGCGGGTCGGTCCGCCGCTACCCGGGCTGGTGCTGGCTGTCGGACCTGGTCCCTACAGTGTGCGAATGCCGAACAGCGCGTCCTCGCACCCAGCCGACAGCCACGCCGTGATCCGGGTCCGCGGAGCTCGGGAGAACAACCTGCGCTCGGTGGACGTCGACATCCCCAAGCGTCGGCTGACGGTGTTCACCGGCGTGTCCGGTTCCGGCAAGAGCTCGCTGGTCTTCGGCACCATCGCCGCCGAGTCGCAGCGGTTGATCAACGAGACCTACAGCGCGTTCGTCCAAGGCTTCATGCCGAGTCTGGCCCGGCCGGACGTGGACGTGCTGGAGGGCGTCAGCGCGGCGATCATCGTCGACCAGGAGCGGATGGGCGCGAACTCCCGCTCCACGGTCGGCACGGCCACCGACGCACACGCCCTGCTGCGGATCGTGTTCAGCCGGCTGGGCGAGCCGTCGGCCGGACCTGCGTTCCACTACAGCTTCAACACCCCGGCGGGGGCGTGCCCGACCTGCGAGGGTCGCGGCTCGGTCACCGACATCGACCTGGACGAGCTGTTCGACGCCGACAAGTCACTGAACGGTGGCGCCATCACCGTCCCCGGCTACACCCCGGACGGCTGGCTGGTGCGGGTGTTCAGCGAGTCCGGACTGCTCGACGGGGACAAGGCGATCCGCGACTACACCGCGGAGGAGCGACAGAGCTTCCTCTACTCCGAGCCGGTCAAGGTGAAGATCGCCACCATCAACATGACCTACGAGGGGCTGGTGCCCCGGGTGCGGAAATCGTTCCTGGCCAAGGACAAGGAGAGCCTGCAGCCCCACCTGCGCGCCTTCGTCGACCGGGCGGTGACCTTCACCGACTGCCCCGACTGCGGCGGCGCCCGGTTGAATCGGGCCGCGCTGGCGTCGCGGATCGGTGAGCTCAACATCGCCGATGCAGCCCGGCTGCAGATCAGTGACCTCGCAGAGTGGGTCCGAACCGCTCTCGACCAGCCGTCGGTCGCCCCGCTGGTCCAGACCCTGCAGCAGACCCTCGACTCGTTCGTGGAGATCGGTCTCGGCTACCTGAGTCTCGACCGGCCCTCGGGCACGCTGTCGGGCGGCGAGGCTCAGCGGACCAAGATGATCCGCCACCTCGGCTCCAGCCTCACCGACGTCAGCTACGTGTTCGACGAGCCGACGATCGGACTGCACCCGCACGACATCCAGCGGATGAACGGTCTGCTGGTGCGGTTGCGGGACAAGGGCAACACCGTGTTGGTGGTGGAGCACAAACCCGAGGCCATCCAGATCGCCGACCACGTCGTCGACCTCGGTCCTCGGGCCGGGGTGAACGGCGGCCAGGTCTGCTACACCGGGACCGTCGAGGGTCTTCGGTCCAGCGGCACGCTGACCGGTCGCCACCTCGATGACCGAGCGCGCCTCAAGCCGTCGACCCGGACACCGACCGGCACCCTGGCCATCCGCGGCGCTCGCCGACACAACCTCCGCGACGTCGACGTGGACATCCCACTCGGCGTGCTGACGGTGGTCACCGGGGTGGCCGGATCGGGCAAGAGCTCGCTGATCCACTCCTCCATGCCGCGCGACGCGGGGGTCATCTCGGTCGACCAGACCGCCATCCGGGGCTCGCGACGCAGCAACCCGGCGACCTACACGGGGCTGCTGGACGGTGTCCGGTCGGCGTTCGCCAAGGCGAACAAGGTCAAACCGGGGCTGTTCAGCGCCAACTCCGAGGGCGCCTGTCCGCACTGCAACGGGCTCGGCGTCGTCTACACCGACCTGGCCATGATGGCCGGCGTGGCGACCACCTGCGAGGAGTGCAACGGTCGCCGCTTCACCGACGCGGTGCTGCGGTACACCCTCGACGGACAGACCATCGCCGACGTGTTCGCGATGTCGGTCGACGATGCGTACGCGTTCTTCACCAAGGGCCCCGCGCACGCCATCCTGTCCCGGATGCGGGATGTCGGGCTCGGCTACCTCGGTATCGGCCAGCCCCTGACCACGCTGTCCGGGGGCGAGCGCCAGCGGCTCAAGCTGGCGATCCACATGGCCGACAAGGGTGGTGTCTACGTGCTCGACGAGCCGACCACGGGCTTGCACCTGGCCGACGTGCAGCAGCTGCTCGGGCTGCTCGACGGACTCGTGGACGCCGGCAAGACGGTGATTGTGATCGAGCACCACCAGGCGGTGATGGCACACGCGGACTGGATCATCGACCTCGGTCCCGGGGCCGGGCACGACGGCGGCCGGATCGTGTTCGAGGGCACTCCGGCGGCGTTGGTCGCCGACGGATCGACCCTGACCGGTCAGCACCTGGCCACCTACACGGCTTAGGCACTTCGGCACCCTTCACGTGGCGAAGACCTCCGAGTAGTGTCCGAGATCGACCACCACGACGAGGAGAACCCAGATGGCTGTCGACGAAGTACCGCTCGACCTCTACATCGCCGCGTACGACGACCCCGCCGCCGCCGAACAGGACTGGGACGACATCAAGCGGCTCGAGCAGGGCAAGATCATCTCGGTCGAGGCCCTGGTGCTGGTCAGCCGAGATGCGGACGGCAAGATCCACATCAAGGACGACGCTCACAGCGTGGGTGCTGGAGCCGCTCTCGGAGGGGTCGCCGGCGCCGTCATCGGTCTGATCTTCCCACCCGCACTGCTGGTGTCCGCCGCGGTCGGCGCGGGTATCGGTGCGGGAGCGGGCGCCACGGTGAAGCAGCTCGAACGACGACAGGTGAAGGCAGACATCGAGGAGACACTCCCGCCAGGAACATCGGGAATCGTCGTTCTGTTCGAGGAGCGCTGGGTCACTGAGATCGAAGGTGCACTGGCCAAGGCAACCACGTCGGAGAAGCACCACGCGCACTAGCCACTAGCGTTCGGCGCGGTCGATCAGGTGCTCGATCGGCAGGGAGAACAGGAACTGACGCCCGTGCTCGGTCACGGTGACGTACCTCTTCCGTCGGTAGTCGACGTACACCGACTCGACGTTCTCACGGGGTAGGGAGAAGCGGGCGATCGCCTTGTTCTTCTTCAGGACCACGACGTTGTCCCCGTGCCGCTTGCCGTCCAGCATCAACGACGACGAGTTGACGAAGCGATAGGGGCCCGACGCGCCGATGCCTTGGAAGTTGGTGCCCTGGACCACGGCCGACCTGCTGCTGCGAATGGCCGCCGATCCGGGTCCGAAGCCGCGGATCAGGTCGAGCTGGTGCTCTCCGGTGGTCGCGCCGTTGCGTACCCGTCCGTCCGCGGTCAGCGTGAAGCTGTGCGACCACGCCGTGCCGGTCTCGCTGTAGTTGATCCCGGTGAGTGTGGCGGGGCGGGTGGAGCGGTCGACGCCGATGCTGGAGAGCCCGCCCCGGCCCTGCACGCTCCAGCGCGCGACCGCCGGGAGCACGAAGCGGCCGTCGATCTCCATCAGGTCGTCGGCGTTGAACATCCACAGGCTGCCCCGGCTGGAGGAGTAGAGGTACTGCCCGGCCCAGGCGACACCGCTGCCGTGCGAGTCCAGCGCCGTGAAGGAGTCGGGACCGACCGGTCGGACCAGCTCGACGTGGGTGAAGACCCTGCGGTCGATGTCGATCACCGTGAGTCGCGTGGTGTCGGTGCGACCCGGCCGGTGCGGGAACCGCAGTCCCGCCTCCGCCTCCGAGGAGTAGGAGCTGACGAGCACGATGTTGCGCTCGCCGGCGTCCCGCCCACCGATGCGGTAGCCGACGGTGCTGCCCGAGCCGCCGATGCCCTGGGGGTGGAAACCGTTGCCGGTGAGCTGGTCGAGGCACAGGAAGGACGCCTTCTTCCAGCTCAGGGCGTCGTCGCGGCTCGTGGTCTTCCAGTCCGACCGGCACCCGGCGCTCACCGCGGGTAGCTTCGTGCCCCGGTCGAGGAGATCGTCCCAGCCGAGGTGGCGGCCGCCGTAGCGCGCCCGGCGACGGTCATCGACGTGCACCGTGCCCGCCGGCGGACCGGCCGTCGGGATCGGATCCGCGGGGGTGGTCGGGCTGATCGAGGGGGTGGCCGACGGGGCGTCGTCGCCGGTCGTGGGCGAAGCCGAGGGGTCGAGACTGCCCGCCACGTCGTTGCCCGCCGGAGCGCGGAGAACGACCAGCACTCCCCCGACCAGGGCGACGACGACCACCAGCACCGCGAGCGCGACGCGCCAGCGCAAGGTCAGCAACCGCTCCACCCCTGTCGACGCCGAGAGAGGCAAGTATGACCGGCCCCCGAAGCCGGAAGCCGGTCACACCGGGTCGTACGGTCAGGCGATGACGGTGAACGTGGTGCCGAGCTCCACCGTCGAGTCGGTGCCGACCCCGAGCTCGAACGTCGTCGCGTCCTGCACCCAGTCCCTGGTGACCGCGCTCCAGTAGCGGAGCTCGTCCGGGCCGAGGGTGAACTCGACGGTGGTCGACGCACCCGCCGCCACGGCCACTCGCTCGAAGCCCTTGAGCTCGCGGACGGGACGGGACGAGGTGCCGTACCGCTGGTGCAGGTAGAGCTGGACGACCTCCTCCGCCGATCGATCACCGGAGTTGGTCACGGTCACCGACACGGTCAGGCTGTCGCCCACCGCGATGCTGTCCGCACTCAGGGTCGGCGCGCTGTAGGTGAAGGTGCCGTAGCCGAGGCCGTGGCCGAAAGGGTAGAGCGGGGTGCTCTCCTCGTCCCAGTAGCGGCGCCACTGCTTCTCCGGATCGTGGCTGCGGGTGTGGTTGTAGATGATCGGCACCTGACCGACGGTGCGCGGCCAGGAGAACGGCAGCTTGCCGGCGGGGGAGTCGTCGCCGAACACCAGAGCGGCCACGGCGTGACCGCCCTGGCTGCCCGGATACCAGATGTCGAGGATGGCGGGGACGTTCTCCGCCGGCCAGCGCAGATCGAGCGGTCGACCGTTCATCACCAGCAGCACGACGGGAGTTCCGGTCGCGACCACGGCCTGGATCAGCTCGAGCTGGCGACCCGGCAGCTCCAGCGAGGACCGGGAAGCGGCCTCGCCGATCATGTTCTGCCACTCGCCGGCGACGACGATGGCCACGTCGCTGCTCGCGGCCAGCTCCGCGGCTGCCGCGAGCTCGGCGTCGTCGTCGAAGTCGGTCGGGTCCTCGGGGGTGTTGCCCACCCACATGTCGAACATGGACGCGAAGGTGCGGAACGACGGCCGGACCCCGGCGGCGTAGCGGACGTCGACGTCATCGCCCACCCGGGCCTTGATGCCATCCAGGATCGTGACCGTCTCGGACAGATCCTGGTTGAAGATCCACGGGCCGAGGGTGTCCCGCTTCGAGTCGGCCAACGGACCGATGACGGCGATCGACGACAGGGCGTCGGTCACGAGCGGGAGGACGTCGCCCTCGTTGCGCAGCAGCACGGCGGATCGCTGCGCCGCGACCTTCGCCACCTCCCGGTGGGAGGGATCGGCCAGCACCTCCGCCGCGCGGGCCTCGTCCACGTACGGGTCCTCGAACAGCCCGAGCCGGACCTTCGCCTCCAGCACCCGGCGGACCGCGGTGTCGAGGGTCTCGGTGCTGACCCGGCCGTCGGAGACGGCGGTCAGGAGGTGATCGAACGCCGGATCGACGAAGGTCATCTCCATGTCGTTGCCGGCGTTCAGCGCGCGCGCCGCCGCGTCGGGCAGATCGGCGGCGAAGTGCTGCGTGACCAGGTTGTGCACCGCCTGCGCGTCGGAGACGACGAAGCCGTCGAAGCCGAGATGGTCGCGGAGGACCTCGTTCAGCAGCCACCGGTTGCCCGCCGCCGGCACGCCGTTCAGGTCCGTGTAGGCGCTCATCACGTTGCCGGCCCCGGCGTCGATGGCGGCCTTGAACGGCGGGAAGTAGACGTTCCACAGCTCGGCGTCGGAGATGTTGGACTCGTCGTAGTCCCGTCCGCCCTGCGCGGCGCCGTAGCCGGCGAAGTGCTTCGGTCCGGCGATGACGCGCTCGGGGGTGCCCAGGCGCCTGCCCTGGAACCCGCGGACCTGAGCCGCCGCGACGACACCGCCGAGGTAGGGATCCTCGCCGGCACCCTCGATGATGCGGCCCCAGCGCGGGTCACGGGCGATGTCGACCATCGGTGCGAAGGCCCAGTGGATGCCGACGGCCCGGGCCTCCCGGCCGGCGACGGCCTGCCCCTGCTCGATGATGTGGGGATCCCAGGAGGCGGCCATGGCGATCGGCACCGGCAGGATCGTGCGGAAACCGTGGATGACGTCGAAGCCGACCAGGGCCGGGATGCCGAGCCGGTTGCCCTCGATGGTCGCCTTCTGCAGCCGGTTGATCTCGGCTGCGTCCATCAGGAACAGCAGCGAGCCCACGCCGCCGCGGGCCATCGCGGCCTCGACCATCTCGGGCTGGCTGGGCGCGCCGTCACGCGCCTGGTCGCGCATGAAGTCCATGTAGAAGTACTGGGTCAGCTGACCCGCCTTCTCCTCGGGCGTCATCTCGGCCAGGAGGGCGTCGACGCTGGCGCGGACGTCCTCGTCGCTGGTCATGTTGATCTGCTGGGTCACCCCTGCTCCTTCGTTGCTGGTGGGTGGTCGAATGGGCTCGGATCGAGGGGCACCGTGAGCGCCGCCGCGAGTCGATGACGCAGCACGGCGACCATGTCGATCTCGTCGGGAGCGAGCACCCACTGCACCTGGAGGCCGTCCATCAAGGCGATGATCTCCACGGCCAGTGCGCGCGGGTCGTTGCCCGGCACCAGCTCGCCGGTGCGGGCCAGGTGGGTCAGCGCCTGCTCGAGCTCGGCGCGCAGGCGACTGTAGCGGTGGGAGAAGTAGTCGTGGGCCGGATGGGTGCGGTCCCCGGCCTCGGCCGACAGCACCGAGAACAGGTTGACGATCCGCGGTTGCGTGGCGTTGTGCTCGACGACCGACAGCAGTCGCAGGAGCATGTTGCGGCCGCCGCCCGACCCTGCCGGCGCAGGACCGTCCGGGTCGCCCGGGCCACGGTCGCGGCGGGCCAGCACCGCTTCGAGCAGGCTCTCCTTGGTGGGGAAGTGGTGCAGCAGGCCGGTTCGCGAGATGCCGCAGGCGGCGGCGATCTGCAGCATCGTGGCGGCCCGGAATCCCTGCGTACCGAAGATCTCGGTGGCGATGTCGACGATCAGCTCGCGACGGGCATCGCCCTTGGCGTAGCCGCCCCGCGTGGTGCCCGAGGCGCCGGTCGACCGCGCGGGTTCGCCCATGGGATCCTCTCGTGAATACCGACAGATATGTCGGTATTCACAACGTAGCGTAGCCGGAGGTGATCCGCCAGTGGCGTCGGGCGCCGACGGCGCCGCCGGCAGGACCGCGCGCGCGGCGCGTGTGAGGAGACTCACCCGTCGCCGGCGGAACGCTCGGACGCCCGGGGGAGTTGCTCTGTTGATGCCTGCTCTCACCCTGACCGGTTTTGCCACTTCTCACGTCTGCTGTGACCATCTGATATGACCACTCCTGCACGTACCACGCCTCCCGGACGGCTCCGACGCCTGCGCGCCGGCGGGTTGTTCCTGGCGGTCAGTGCCCTGTGCGGGCTGCTGATCGCCGTTGTCGCGCTGCCTGCCGTGGGTGCCGCGGTGTTCACCGGGAAGGCGGCACAGGGGACGCTCGACGACCTTCCGGCCGCCTTCGACCAGCCGGCTCAGAGTCAACGCTCCCAGGTGCTGGACGTGAACGGCGACGTGCTCGCCTACTTCTACGACGAGAATCGCGTCTACGTGCCGCTGGCCGACATCGCGCCGGTGATGCAGCAGGCCATCATCTCCATCGAGGACCACCGGTTCTACGAGCACGGCCCCCTGGATGCGGTCGGCACCCTGCGCGCCTTGTTGACCAACGTCGTCGCCGGTGGGGTCACTCAGGGTGGCTCCACCCTCACGCAGCAGTACGTGAAGATGGTGCAGATCGAAGAAGCCAAGAAAGCCGGCGACGAGGCGGGGGTCAAGTCCGCCCAGGACGACAGCTACGGTCGCAAGATCCGCGAGCTGCGCTACGCGATCTCGGTGGAGAAGACGCTGAGCAAGGACCAGATCCTCGAGCGCTACCTGAACATCGCCTACTACGGTGACGGGGCGTACGGCATCGAGGTCGCCGCTCAGCACTACTTCGGCACCACGGCGGCGAAGCTCACCCTGCCGCAGGCGGCCATGTTGGCCGGGCTGGTCCAGAACCCGACCGCCAACAACCCGGTGCAGAACCCGACCGCCGGCCTCCAGCGACGCAACGTGGTGCTCAACCGGATGGCGTCGCTGGACGTCATCACCGACGCCCAGGCCGCCAAGGCGATCACGACCAAGTTCAGCCAGAAGAAGGTCACGACGACCATCAACGGGTGCCAGGGCACGGAGTACCCGTTCCTGTGCGACTACGTCTACCGCTCGCTGGAGCAGACGCCCAGCCTCGGTGACACCGTGGAGACCCGTCAGCAGGCGATCAAGCGCGGTGGTCTGGTGATCAAGACCAAGATCGATCCCGACACCCAGGACCGCACGCAGAAGGCGGTCTCCGCGGTCGTCGGTCCGACCGATCCGGTGATCTCGGCGATGGACATGATCGAGCCCGGTACGGGTCTGATCGTGGCGATGGCGCAGAGCCGGCCGGTGATGGGCGACAACACCAAGAAGGGTGAGACCTACTGGAACTACTCCGTCACCCCGGAGATGGGCGGCGCGCAGGGGTTCCAGGCCGGTTCGACGTTCAAGGCCTTCACCGCTGCGGCCGCGCTCGAGCAGGGCATCCCGCTGTCCCAGCGCTACAACGCCGCACGGACGATGGACTTCTCCGGACGCACCTTCGAGACCTGCGACGGTCCCAGCCAGGTCGCGGGCAGCTGGCGGGTCAGCAACTCCACCGGAGTCAACGGGACGATGGACATGTACCGGGCGGCGGAGTCCTCGGTGAACACCTACTTCGTCCAGCTCGCCCTCGACGTCGGCATGTGTGACGTCGTGCAGATGGCCGAGAAGCTGGGGATCGAGTCGAGCACCAAGGACGCGCCGGTCAGCTCCTACGACGACAAACCGTCGTTCACGCTGGGCACGCTGGAGGTCAGTCCGCTGTCGGTGGCCGAGGCGTACGCGACCTTCGCCTCCGGTGGCATCCACTGCGAGCCGATCATCCTCGAGTCGATCACCGACAGCACCGGCGCTTCCCGCGAGGTGCCGAGCGCCGACTGCCAGCGGGTGATCAGCGAGGACGTCGCCAACGCGATGAACTCCCTGCTCTCGTCGGTGATGACCAAGGGCACCGGACGCCGGGTGCTGACCGCCGACGGTCGCCCGCAGGCCGGCAAGACCGGCACCATCGACAGCAACGCGGCGGTCTGGTTCGCCGGCTACACCCCACAGGTCGCGGGTGCGGCGATGATCAGCATCGACAACACCCGGGCCCCGTTCCTGAAGGGGAGGGCGAGCTACCGCTCGACAGGGCTCAAGGGCTACGCGGTCCCGTCCACCGGTCGCGCGCTCGAGGGCTCCGGCAGCGGTGACGCCGGGCAGGAGATCTGGAAGCCGGCGATGGAGGCGTACCTGAAGGGCAAGGTCATGCAGAGTTTCAACGCTCCGCCGGCCGACCTGGTGAACGGCCGCGGCTACACCGACTTCCGCAACGGGCTGCCGGGTGGTCGACCGGGCGAGAACGACGGGCGCGGGCCTCGCTGACCTCGTACGCGAGCAGCAGGTAGCACGAAGCCGGTCGGACCCAGCAGGGTCCGACCGGCTTCGTCGTTCTCAGGCCAGGCGGGTGATCACAGCACGGCGAGGCCGGTGCGACCCACCGACCACGGCACCTTCTTCATCCGCTTGGTCGCCTTGCCGCGGATGTAGGCGAAGTTCGTCTCGTACGCCGCCGTGACCTTCGGATCGATGATCCGCAGCACGAGGTCGGTGTTGGTCAGGGTGCCGGGACCGGTGAAGTTCTGCGAGCCGGTCCAGGTGATCTTGACGTCCTTGCCGGCCATCCGGCCGTTGATCGTCATCATCTTGTGGTGCACGTAGAGACGGGCGAAGCCGTCACCGTCACCGTCGTACCACGCGTCGTAGACCGGGATCTGGCCACGCTTGGTCTTGGTCAGCAGCGTCTTCAGCACCGGCTTGGTGATGCGACCACGATTGACCATCACCTGCACGTTGCAGCCCTGCGCCTGCAGCTGCACCAGGCGCTTGGCCACGTCGATGCGCGGGCTCGACCAGCCCCAGTTGGCGACCCGGATGAGGGTGCGACCGTCGCTGGTGCCGAAGCCTCTGGTCGTCTTGCAGGTGACCTGGTTCAGGGCGTTCATCCAGACGATGTCGTTGGGCTTCTTGGG
>DATDBH010000214.1:0-2108 GCA_036524985.1 Microlunatus sp.
TGCCGTTCGGCAGCGCACCGCCGGCGCCCTCGAAGTTGTGACAGGCCGAGCAGTTGGTGCGGAACAGCTCGCCACCGCGGGCGATCTCCTCCTCACTCAGCCCGGCCGGGTCGTACTGCTCGGGCTCGGGGATAGCCGGGCCGGGACCCAGGGTGGCCACGTACGCGGCGACGGCGAGCACCTCGTCCTCGGTGAACTGGCTGGGCTTGCTCTGCGCCTGGGGTCCGGGGTGCGCCATCGGCATCCGCCCGGTCGCCACCTGGAACTCCACCGCTGCCGCGCCGACGCCGACCAGCGGCGGGCCCTGGATGCTGCCGGCGACCTGACCCTCACCGTTGAGACCGTGGCAGGAGGCGCAGGAGACGGCGAACAACGCTTTTCCCTCCGCCACCTGCTGGCTGGTGCCGGTGTCGGCGGCAGACTTCGTGCTCGGCGCCAGTGCCGAGTAGAGAGCGCCCATGACAAGCAGGGCGAACACCAGGACCAGCCCCTTGGCTGCCGGGTGTCGTCGTCTTGCGGTCAGGAATCGCACGTGGGGGTCCCTCTCGGTTGTGCGGTCGAGGCGGTTTCCGTTGATGGGAAGTTCGCCCATCGGATCATTCAGTTGTGTGGTCGGGCGCGGATGCGCCCACGATCAGCGAAGCAGGTAGATGACGCCGAACAGGGCGATCCACACGACGTCGACGAAGTGCCAGTAGTACGAGACCACCACGGCGCTGACGGCCTGCTCGTGCGTGAAGGTGCGAGCCAGGTAGGTCCGGCCGAGGAACAGCACGAAGGCGACCAGTCCACCGGTGACGTGCAGACCGTGGAAGCCGGTGGCCAGGAAGAACGCCGACCAGTAGACGTTGGTGGAGATGGTGGCACCCTCGGAGAACAGCGCTGCGTACTCGAACACCTGACCACCGATGAAGAAGGCGCCCATCAGGAAGGTCAGGATGTACCACTCGCGGAGGCCCCAGTTCTTGATCGCCCCCAACGAACCGGTGCGCTTGACCTGACCGCGCTCGGCGGCGAAGACGCCCATCTGGCAGGTGAAGGAGCTGGCCACCAGGACGGTGGTGTTGACCACGGCGAACGGGATGTTCAGCATCTCGGTCGAGGTGTGCCACAGCGTGTCGGTGCCGGCGGCGGCCGCCTGGGCGTTCGTCACGTTGCGGATCGTGAAGTAGGCCGCGAACAGAGCGGCGAAGAACATCAGCTCCGAGGCCAGCCACACGATGGTGCCCACCGCGACCATGTCGGGGCGTCCTTCTCGTCCCCGCAGGCGTGACTGCGGGATGCGGTGCAGCGCGCCGTGCGGCTTGATCATCGAGCCGCTGATCTCGTGTGTATGCAGAGCCACGGGGTCATTATTGCCGTACGACACCGCCAGGTCACCACGGGGCACGCAAACGAGTTGTCGGCGACTGGCCCGGGGCCTCTCAGGCCTGGTTGATCAGAACCACGGACGGGCCAGCGGCGGCCGCTCAGACGCCACCGTAGGTGTCGATCCGGGTCCGGGCTCGGAACGTGAAGACCAGGATCAGCGCCCCGGCCACGAGGAGCGGGACCCAGCCGAGCCCGAGGCTCAGCTCGACCCCGAGTCGGCCGAGCCGGACCGCGCCGAGCCAGAGCAGGATGGTGGCCAGCACCAGCACCCAGCCGGCCAGGTGCAGCGGCCAGAAGAAGAGCTTGTTGATCTCGTCCATCAGCAGAGCGACCAGGGTGACCAGCGCCACGACCAGGCCGACCTGCTGGAGGGTCAAGGCGATGCTGAAGACGTTCAGCCACTGTCCCAGGGCGTTCGGGTCGGCTCCGGTGTAGAAGCTGGGCATGTCCGTCGGATCGAGTGTGCGGGCCAGCGCGGCAGACCCCCAGAGTCTCTGGGTCACCGTGACCTGCTCGATCTGCGCGTTCAACGACGTGATGGTCAAGTACGGCAGGAGGCAGCCCAGCAGCCCGATGGCGAGGGGAAGTGCGACCTGCACGAGCCGTGGGCGATCGAGCGTGATGTTGGCGATGGCCATTCCGATACGATCCCATGGCACACCGGAGGAGGAGGACCCATGGCACACCGGAGGAGGACACGGACGCGATGACCGATGAGGTCCAGCACACTGACCCGA
>DATDBH010000215.1:0-21827 GCA_036524985.1 Microlunatus sp.
GGTGGGCGAGGATGGCGTGGCGGTCTCGGCGACTCGGCTCAGTAGTAGTAGGGAAACGCCGACCAGTCCGGCGATCGCTTCTCCAGGAACGCGTCCCGGCCCTCCACCGCCTCGTCGGTCATGTACGCCAGCCGGGTGGTCTCGCCCGCGAACACCTGCTGACCGATCAGCCCGTCGTCGATGGCGTTGAACGCGAACTTGAGCATCCGCTGGGCCGTCGGGCTCTTGCCGCAGATCTTCATCCCCCACTCCAGCCCGACCCGTTCCAGGTCTTCGTGGTCCACGACGCGGTTGACCATGCCCATCCGCAGGCCGTCCTCGGCGTCGTAGACCTCGCCGAGGAAGAAGATCTCCCGGGCGAACTTCTGTCCGACCTGGCGGGCCAGGTACGCCGAGCCGAAACCCGCATCGAAGGAGCCCACGTCGGCGTCGGTCTGTTTGAAGCGGGCATGCTCCCGGCTGGCCAGGGTCAGGTCGCAGACCACGTGCAGGCTGTGCCCGCCGCCGGCCGCCCAGCCGTTGACCAGCGCGATCACCACCTTGGGCATGAACCGGATCAGCCGCTGCACCTCCAGGATGTGCAGTCGTCCCAGCGCAGCCGGGTCGACGCTCTCGGCGCTGTCGCCGTCGGCGTACCGGTAGCCCGCCCGACCGCGGATCCGCTGGTCGCCGCCGCTGCAGAACGCCCAGCCGCCGTCCTTGGGCGACGGCCCGTTGCCGGTCAGCAACACCGCACCGACGTCGGAGCTCATCCGGGCGTGGTCGAGGGCGCGATAGAGCTCGTCGACTGTGTGCGGCCGGAAGGCGTTGCGCACCTCGGGCCGGTCGAACGCGATCCGGACGACCGGGGCGTCGACGGCTCGGTGGTAGGTGACATCTGTGAGGTCGAAGCCGGGTACGGGGGTCCAGAGCTGCGGGTCGAAGGTCACCAGGACACCGTAGTCAGCCGCGCTCCGCTCCATCTTCAGGAGCAGCAACCACGTCAGATGTGGACTCCGGTGCAGAACTCGGGTGGCTGCGTCGGACCTGCCAGATGATGTAGCCGCACAGGCCTGCCACCAGCGCCAGGCCACCGACGATCGCACCGACCGGGGAGATCTCGTACAGGTGGGCCAGCGCGGCGAACGTGATCAGGCCGACAGTGGCGTACAGCACCGCCCAGATCAGACCGCCGATCACCAGCGCGGGCAGATAGCGGCGAAGCGGCATCCTGCCGACCCCGGCAGCCAGATTGGCCAGCGTCTGGAAGCCGACGGTCAGAAAGGACAGCACGACGATGGGCGCGCCCCATCGGACCACCAGATCCTGCGCCCGGAGGAACCGGGGCGAGTCGACCAGACGCTGGACCCGAGCTGTGCGGCCGGCCCCGGACCGAGCCGCCCGACCGAGGGCGTACGTGCCCCCGGCGCGGAGCAGCACGATGACGAACAGCGCTCCGACCGCCAGCGGGAACGGCAGACCACGGAAGGCGTCCACGTCAGGTCATCGTCGGGGTGGGCACGGAGCGAGTCTACGGACCCCGATCAGGGTTGCCTAACCTGAGAAGACCTCGTCAGGACGTGATTGAGGGGCGTCCCCAGCTTTCTCGGCCCCGATCCGAGTCGCTCCCCATGGGGTACGCCCCTCAAGTCCCACGGCCAAGAGCCGAATCTCCTGGGTTCACAGAGGTTCCCCCGACACGACGGCCCGTGACTCACGGGAAGTCTTCCGTCCGCGTGGATGGCCAGCCACGGACAACAGCCGGACATTCCTGTGCGTCGACGGCGGGCCGGGCACTAGGGTGAGGACCACGGCGGAGCCGACGAGGTGGGTGCGGGTGAGCACGTTCGGGAGCGAGCTGCGGTGGTACCGCCAGCGGGCTGGCATGTCGCAGGAAGGCCTGGCAGCGCGCGCCGGGCTGAGCCCCGAGGCCGTGTCGCTGCTCGAGCGCGGCCGGCGATCGCCCCGGATGACCACCCTCAGCCTGCTCGCCGACGCGCTCCGGCTCGCCAGTGACGAGCGCGAGAGGTTCTTCGCCGCGCTCCTCCCCGCTCCCCCGACACCTCCGCTCCCACGCACGCTGCCCTCCCTCGAACCGCCCACCTTCGCGGATCCGCTGCTCGGGCGCGATGCCGATCTGGCGGCGATCCGCGAGCTGCTGGCCGACCATCGCCTGGTCACCTTGACCGGTCCCGGGGGAGTGGGCAAGACCCGGCTGGCGGCCGTGGTCGCGGTCGGCGCATCGGGCTACGCCGACGGAGTCCGCTGGCTACCGGTGCCGGGCGTCTCCCAAGCCGTCGATCTCATGCCCGCCTTCGCCGCCGCGCTGGGTGTCACCGGGGACCCCGACGTGGGCGTGGCCGACATCACCGAGGCACTCCGCTCTCGACAGCAGCTGCTCGTCACGGACGGGGCCCAGCACCTGCTCGACGCGGCCCGCGAACTCGTACACGCGATCGTCGAAGCCTGTCCCGACGTCACCTTCCTGGTCACGTCGCGCCATCAGCTGCAGATTCCCGGCGAGGCGGTCGTGACCGTTCGTCCGCTCAGCGTCCCGCCGCCCCGCGCGCGCGGCAGGGAGCTGGCGGCCTCGCCCTCCGTCCAGCTGTTCTGGGATCGCTCGGGGCTGACCGCCGGCGGCACTCCGTCGCCGGGCCAGTACACCGCCGCGGCCCGCATCTGCCGACGGCTGGACGGCCTGCCACTGGCCATCGAGCTCGCCGCCGCCCGAGCCAAGGTGATGTCGATCAAGGCCCTGGCCGATGCGCTCGACGACACCGTGGGAGCTCTGCTGGAGCCCGGTGGGGAGCCCGAGGAGGGACTCGTCGATCGGGTGGTCGGCTGGAGCTATCGGCTGCTGACCCCGGTCGAACAGCGCGTCCTCGCGCGACTGTCGGTGTTCATCTGGTTCAGTCACGAATCGGCCACGGCGGTCTGCGGCGACCTCTACACACCCCTCGAGGTGCTCGATGCGCTGTCCTCGCTGGCCACCAAGTCCCTGGTCAGCCGCATGTACGAGGCCGAGGAGCCGGCCCGCTTCGTGCTGTTGCGCCTCGTCCGGGAGTTCGCCCAGGCCCAGCTCGAGATCGCCGGTGAGACGGAGCTGGCCCGCCGCCGGCACGCGGACTACGTGATCGGGCTGACGGCCGAGGCGGCGACCCATCTCACCTCGGACGACCAGGAGCACTGGCTCCGCATCCTCGATGCGGAGGCGGGCAACATCCGCGCGGCGGTCGACTTCCTCACCGCGACGGATCCGGAGTCCGCCCTGCGCCTGGTCCGCCATCTGTGGCGCTGGTGCTATCTGCGGGGTCGGTACACCGAGGGGCGGACCTGGATGCGCGGAGCCCTGGCCGCCGGCGCCGCCGCGCCCGCCGAGCTGCGCGCCCCCGTGCTGGCCGGGGCCGGGATGCTGTCCTTCCTGCAGTGCGACTACGCCGTCGCCCGCGGCAAGCTGACCGAGGGTCTCGCGTTGTACGAGCAGCTCGGCGACGACAAGGGCATGGCCTACTGCCTGGCCCGACTCGGGTCGATCGCCCGCGAGCTCGGGGACTACGACACCGCCGAGACCCAGCACCGTCGTTCGCTGTCGATCGCGGAACGCCTCGGTGATGATCAGCTGATCGCCACCGAGCTCAACTACCTGAGCTTCGTCGCCTGGCTGCGCGGCGACCTCGACACCGCCGACGCGCTGGGCGATGTGGCCATGCACCGGCTGCGCCGCGGCGGAGACCGTGAGCAGATCGCCTGGGCACTCATCAACAGCGGTGTCACGGCCCGCTATCGCGGCGACCTGGTCGGGGCGGAGATCCTGCTGCACCAGGCGTACGAGGTCTGCGAGCAGGTCGGTTTCGCCGAAGGGATTGCCTGGACCCGCAACCAGCTGGGCGTCGTCGCCCGCCTGACGGGCCAGATCCAGACGGCTCGGGAGCTGCAGGAGGCCAGTCTCGCCGGCCACTCCCGCCTCGGGGACCGCTGGCGGATGGCGAGCGGCTACGACGAGCTGGCCGCGATCGCTGTGGCGGCCGGCGACTTCCGCACCGCCGCCGCCCAGCTGGGCGCCGCGGACCGCCTCCGGGCGGACATCACGACCCCGGTGCCGGCCGTCGAGCTCCCCGACCGCGACGCCACGGTCGCCCTGACCCGGCAGGCCCTCGGGTCGGCCTACCGGGCCGCGACGCTGGCGGGCGTGCTGGGCGACGACTAGCCGCGCTGCGCACCCTGGTAGACAAGCCTGTATGCCTGAGCACGACGATCCGGTGCCGCGATCCGCGGTCACGAGCTGGACCCGCTACGCGATCTTCTGGGGGGTGTTCCCGCTCGGGTTCACCGGTGGCGAGGACGTGCTGGACGATCTCGACCGTCGACCGGAGCACCGGCTGCGGCGGCTGACCGGCTGGCTGGACCACCTGGTCGAGCTGGGCTGCAACGGACTGCTGCTCAATCCGCTCTTCGCCTCCATGAGTCATGGCTACGACACCCTCGACTACTTCCGGATCGATCCCCGGGTCGGCGACCTCGAGGACTTCGACGCCCTCGTCGCGGCCTGCCACGACCGGGGGATCCGGGTGGTGCTGGACGGGGTGTTCAATCACGTCGGGCGCGGCTACCCCGGACTCGACGAGGTGCTGGAGCGTGGTGACCAGGCGCCGGCCGCTCACCTGTTCAAGCTGCACACCGACGACGGCGTGACCACTGCGGAGGTCTTCGAGGGCGAGCAGCAGCTGGTGGAGCTGAACCACGGCGACCCGGCGGTGCAGCGCCTGGTGCACGACGTGATGACGTACTGGCTGGAGCGTGGCGTCGACGGATGGCGGCTGGACGCGGCGTACGCGGTGCCCGCCGAGTTCTGGACCAGCGTCATCCCGGCGGTCCGGGAACGCTTCCCCGACGCCTGGTTCCTGGGCGAGATGATCCATGGCGACTACGCCGGGTACGCGGCGACGGCGGGTCTGGACAGCATCACCCAGTACGAGCTGTGGCAGGCGATGTGGTCCTCCATCGAGAACCGGAACTTCTACGAGCTCGAACACACGCTGGGCCGGCACGCGGAGCTCTGCGAGCGGATCGTGCCGTTCACCTTCCTGGACAACCACGACACGTCCCGGGTGGCCAGCCAGATCGGCGACCCGCGGCACTGGGGACACGCGATCGCCCTGTTGCTGTTCCTGCCGGGCATCCCGTGCCTCTACTACGGCGATGAGCTCGGGCTGATCGGGGTCAAGGAGCAGCGGTTGGGCGGCGACGACGCGATCCGACCGACGATGCCGGAGCGCCCGGACCAGGTCGAGGGGACCAATGCCGGGGTGCTGGAGCTCTACCGACGGCTGATCGCGTTCCGACGGCGCACGTCCTGGCTGACCGACGCCCGGATCGCGACCAGGGACGTCAGCAACGCCTACCTCCAGATCACCGCGACGCCGCGGGACGGCTCCTCGTCCGAGGCGCCGCTGACGCTGGTGCTGAACCTGGCCGACCAGGCGGCCGGGTTGCCCGAGGGCGCACGGGCGATCGAGAGCAGCCACCCCGACCAGCCCCACCACGTTGCCGCCCACGGTTGGGCCATCGCTCGGGCCTGAGGTCAGACTGTCGCGTACGGCCAGGAGATCGTCAGCCGCAGGGGCTCGGGGTCTCGGGTGCGTTGTGCCAGATCTCGCGCGGCGGGCCGGCGGAGCTGGGGCGAGGTCAAGAGCTCCGGGAGAGCTCGCTCGGACTCAGAGCTCGACGGTCCTGTTGGTGGCCACGTCGGGCTGATCGCCGGTGATGATCGCCTTCGCGTACTTGATCAGGGCCACCGGTTTCGGGCTGTCCATGGTCCAGTACTCGGCGGAGTCGGCATGCACCCGGAGCAGCGCGACCGACGGGTCCTGCCGGCCCTGCTCGAACCAGGCCGCCGCGTGGGCGTTCCAGAGCTCGTCGATCAGTGCCTGATCGCGGCTGACCGACGCCGTCCCGGCGATGGAGAGGTAGTCGTCGCCGGACTGGAGGCTGACGTTGTGACGTTGACGTGGGAATCGGCCGCCACCTGGGCGGTCTTCGCCGACGGAGCCATGGTGAAGAAGTAGAGGTCGCCGTCGAAGTCGCGCTCGAGCACGGCGAGCGGACGGCTGAGCAGGCGGCCGTCGGGGTCGCTGGTGGTGACGAAGGCGAAGCGGGCCTTGGCGATCAGCTCGCCGACCCGCTCGAACTCGGTGGTGGTGTCAGTCATGCTCTCGACAGTACGCGCTGGGTGTTTACATCGTAAGCGGTCTCCTGGCGGTCGGCCGGTCCGCTACTCCAGGCCCAGGCTCCGCAGGGACTCGTGCAGGGTGCTGGCCGAGCGGTCCAGCCAGCGGACCTCCTGGTCGTCCAGCGGCGTGGACAGCACCCGTTCGATGCCGTTGGCCCCCACGATGCTCGGTACGCTGAGCGCGACCCGTGAGATCCCGCGGTAGTCCTGCAGCACCGTGCTCACCGGCAGCACCGCGTGCTCGTCGCGCAGCACCGCCTCGACGATCCGGGCGCCGCTGAGACCGATCGCGTAGTTGGTGGCGCCCTTGCCGGCGATGATCTTGTACGCCGCGTGCACCACGTCATCGTGGATGGTGGCGCGAACGTCGCCGGAGAAGAGCCGATCACCGTCGGTGTCGGTCCACTCTCGCAGCGGCACCGTGCCGATCTTGGCCTGCGACCACAGCGGGAACTCGGTGTCGCCGTGCTCGCCCAGCATCATCGCGTGGACGCTCTGCTGAGCGACCCGGGCCCGCTCACCGATCAGCCACCGCAGCCGGGCCGAGTCCAGCACGCAGCCGGAGCCGAACAGCCGACCGTCGGGGAGACCGGCGATCTGGGCGGCAGCGACGGTCAGCACGTCGACCGGGTTGCTCACCAGGATGTAGATGGCGTTCGGCGCCTGCTCGAGGAGCTTCGGCACGAGGCTCTCCAGGATGGCGACGTTCGTCCCGGCCAGCTCGAGCCGGGTCTGTCCCGGCTTCTGCTTGGCCCCGGCGGTGATCACCACCACCGACGCCCCGGCCACGCAGGAGATGTCGCCGCCACCGGACACCCTGGACGTGCCGGTGAACTGGGTGCCGTGGGCCAGATCGAGCACCTCGGCCTCGGTCTTGGCCGCGTCGATGTCGTACAGGATCACTTCGGAGGCGGACCGTCGGATCAGGGCGGCGTACGCGAGGGAGGTGCCGACGCTGCCGGCGCCGATCACCGCCAGCCGGGAGATGAGGCTCATGAGGCGATCATTCCGGACCGACCTCTGGTGGCGGGCAGCGGATGCCGGATGCGACCGCGGAGGGGAGACGGGTCGGCGCGTCACTAGACTCTGTCCCGCACGACGACAACGAGGGAGTTCGCACGATGAAACTGAAGACTCTGGTAGTGGCCGCAGGCGCCGCAGCGGTGGGGTACGTGCTCGGCACCAAGGCCGGGCGGGCCCAGTTCGAGCAGCTCAAGGCCAAGGCCGACGAGCTCGCCCACGACCCGCGGGTCCGCTCGGGGGTGTCCTCCATCGCCGGTGAGGTGAAGAACCACGCCGACAAGCTGCCCGACCCCGTGGCCGGTGCCGTGCGTGCCGCGGCCGACGCGGTGCAGTCGGCCACCACCGACGAGCCGCGGGTCGAGCGGCCCGCCGGCGCCTGAGCCTCGATCCTCGGCTGCGGAACGCCAAGTTGCTTGACACGTCACCCCAACGTGTAATGATCATCCCGAATTAGTGCAACGTCTCGGGGAAGTGTCAGGTGGTTTGACGCATGGGATGGGACGCGCAGACGCCGTACAACGATCTTCCCTCCTCACCGCCCACGGGTGTCGAGCTGGAGTCTCGGGCCGTACTCAAGGCCACGGTAGGTGCTCGCGCGGCGGTGGCGGCGTTGAGATACCGGGCCGCTCTCCTCGAGGGTGTCGTCGCGATCCGCTAGCGTCCCATGACCTTTCGGACGTGCGAGCAGGCGTGTTCACGCATGAAGGACCGCGAGATGACCGTCAGTAACCTAACGAGACGAGATGGCTGCTTCGCGGAGGACTGCTGAGCCGACACTCTTCGGACAGCCCCGGCCCCTACCAGGCGGCGGTCCGTCCCACCCCGGTGATCCGGACGATCGCCTCGCCCGCGTCATCGCTGGCTGCCAGGTCGACCTCGGCGGTGATCGAGTAGTCGTGGTCGCCGTCGGGGTCGTCCAGGATCTGGCGCACCTGCCACCCGGTCGGCTGCCGGTCGATGATCAACAGCGCCGGACCGCGGGCGTTCGCGCCGACCTGGACCGCGCCGTGCTCGACGAAGTACTCCTCCATCGCGGCGGCCCAGTCATCGGCCCCCCAGCCGCTGTCTGCGTCCAGCTCGCCGAGCTCCCACCAGCGGCGGCGGGCGATCAGCTCGACCCGGCGGAACAGCGCGTTGCGGACCAGCACGGTGAAGGCCCGGACGTTGCTGGTGACCGCGGGTGGGCGACGATCGGCCTCGGCGATCAGCTCGGCCTCGGGGGTCGGGTTGCGGAGGCTCTCCCACTCGTCCAGCAGGCTGGAGTCGGTCTGGCGCACCAGCTCACCGAGCCAGGCGATCAGGTCCTCGAGTCCCTCTGTCCGCTTGGTCTCCGGCACGGTCTGCCGCAGCGCCTTGTACGCGTCCGCCAGGTAGCGCAGCACCAGCCCCTCGGCCCGCGCGAGCCCGTAGAAGGCGACGTACTCGGTGAAGGTCATCGATCGCTCATAGAGATCCCGAGCCACCGACTTCGGCTCGAGCTCGTGGTCGAGCACCCACGGATGGCTCTTCGCGTACGCCCGGTAGCCCACCTCCAGCAGCTCCTGCAGCGGGCGGGCGTAGGTGACGTCCTCGAGCAGCTCCATCCGCTCCTCGTACTCCAGCCCCTCCCGCTTCATCGCCTCGACGGCCTCGCCGCGCGCCAGCTTGCGTTGCGCCGACAGCACCGGGCGCGGGTTCTCCAGGATGGACTCGATCACCGACAGCGCGTCCAGCGGATACTCCGGCGACTCGATGTCGAGCAGGTCCACGGCGGCCAGCGCGAAGGGTGACAGCGGTTGGTTGAGGGCGAAGTCGGCCTGCAGGTCCACCGTCAGCCGGGCCAGCCGGCCGTGATCGTCGGGCTGCTCCAGCCGCTCCACCACGCCGGTGTCGGAGAGCCCCCGATAGATCCGCAGGGCGTCGTGCACATGCCGCCGGCGCCGGCGGGGCGACTCGTCGTTGTCGGTGAGCAGCTCGGTCATGGCCGTCCAGCAGTTCCCCGGCCGCGAGATGACGTTGATGATCATGGCGTGGGTGACGGCGAAGCTCGACTCCAGCGGCTCCGGCGGGGCACTGATCAACCGGTCGTACGTCGGCTCGCCGTATCCCACGGTGCCCTCGGGCGGCTTCTTGCGGACCACCTTGCGGCGCTTCTTCGGGTCGTCGCCCGCCTTGGCCAGGGCCTTGATGTTGGCGACCACGTGATCGGGAGCCTGCACCAGCACGGTGCCGGACGAGTCGAAGCCGGCACGTCCGGCCCGTCCGGCGATCTGGTGGAACTCCCGTGCGGTCAGCAGGCGGGGTTTGACGCCGTCGTACTTGCTCAGGGAGGTGAACAGCACCGTGCGGATCGGCACGTTGATGCCGACTCCGAGGGTGTCGGTGCCGCAGATGATCTTGAGCAGGCCGGCCTGGGCGAGCAGCTCGACCAGCCGGCGGTACTTGGGCAGCATCCCGGCGTGGTGCACCCCGATGCCGTTGCGGACCAGGCGGGAGAGCACCTTGCCGAAGCCGGCGGAGAAGCGGAAGCCACCGATCAGGTCGGCGATCTGGTCCTTCTCCTCCCGGGTGCAGACCCGCAGGCTGTTCAGCGCCTGGGCCTGCTCGATAGCCGCGGCCCGGCTGAAGTGGACCACGTAGATCGGCGCCTGGTGCGTGGCCAGCCGCTCCTCGATCGTCTCGTGCACCGGGGTGGTCACCCACTCGTACTGCAAGGGCACGGGCCGCTCGGCGGAGGCGATCACGGCGGTGGGGCGACCGGTGCGCCGGGTCAAGTCGCGCTCGAAGCGGGTGACGTCACCCAGCGTCGCCGACATCAGCAGGAACTGGGCGTCGCGGAGCTCCAACAGCGGCACCTGCCAGGCCCAACCCCGGTCCGGATCGGCGTAGAAGTGGAACTCGTCCATCACGACGCTGGCGATCCCCTGGCCCGGACCCTGGCGCAGGGCCAGATTGGCCAGCACCTCTGCGGTGCAGCAGATGATGTCGGCGTCAGCATTCACCGAGGCGTCACCGGTCATCATGCCGACCCGCTCCGGTCCGAAGATCTCGGTGGCGGTGAAGAACTTCTCGCTGACCAGCGCCTTGATCGGTGCGGTGTAGAAGGTCCGGCCGCCCTGGGCCGCCGTGGCGTACTCCAGACCGGTGGCCACGAGGCTCTTGCCCGAGCCGGTCGGGGTCGCCAGGATCACGTTGCTGCCGGTGACCAGCTCCAGCAGCGCATCGGCCTGCGCCGGGTACGGCGTCAGCCCCCGCCCCTCCGCCCACCCGGTGAACGCCTCGTAGAGAGCATCGGGAGCGGGTGCGACAGCAGCGGGATCGAGGAGCGGCATGATCTCCCGATCGTCCCGTGGAACCGGTACGGAAACAAACAGCCCCGCATCCCGGACCCGCCTCTCCAACTCCGCTCGGGTTCAAACCCCAGCGAAGTCGGGCACGGGCGCGCACTCCTCAACTCCGCTCGGGTTCAAACCCGAGCGAAGTCGGGTCTTGGGGTGGGGCGGGAATACTCAGGGCATGAAACGGACGATCGCCTTGGTCGTGACCACCGGGCTGCTGGCGCTGGCCGCCGGTTGCACCGAGGATCGGGCGCCGACGGCCGGGAACACACCCTCCGGCGCCGTGAGCAGCGCCGCTCCGCCGCCGAGTGCCGGCCCGGCCAGCCCGACCGCCACCGCCCCGACCTCACCGACAGCCCGTCCGACACCCACGCCCACGCCGACGCCCACACCGAGCAAGAAGCCCGATCCGATCTCGGTGCAGGCGCTGATCGAGAAGGACTACAACGGGGACAAGCTGAAGCTGGGTCGGGTGATCAACCGGACGGCGGCGTACATGACCCGGATCGTGACGTACCGCAGCGAGAAGCTCACCGTGTCGGGCGTGATGCTGGTGCCGGACGGCAAGGGACCGTTCCCGGTGCTCGTCCTGAACCACGGCTACATCGACCCGGACACCTACTTCCCCGGCCAGGGGATGCCCCGCGAGCACGACCACCTGGCCCGTCAGGGGTATGTCGTCTTCCACACCGACTACCGCGGGCACGCGTCCGGCGACGACGACAAGGATGTGGACTACGAGCTCCGGCTGCCCTACGCGGTGGACACGGTCAACGCCGTCTACGCGGTGAAGCGATCGAAGCTGGACTTCCTGGACGGCGACCGGGTCGGCTGGCTCGGGCGGTCGATGGGCGGCAACGTGACGCTGAACGCCCTCGTCGCCCAGCCGAACCTGGTCGACGCGGCCGTCATCTACGCCTCGACCAGCTCCCTGGCCGCCCAGAACTGGAAGCAGTTCTATCGCGCCAGCGACGACCGGCAGTCGGTGAACAGGAAGATCGACCGGACCTACGGGCTGCCGGAGGACAGTCCGGCCTTCTGGAAGGCCGCCTCACCGAAGACCTACTTCGACCGGGTCTCCGACCCGCTCATGGTGCACCACGGGACCGCCGACGACACCTGCCCGATCTCCTGGTCCGAGGACATCGTCGACACTCTCGAGGAGAAGGGCAAGGACGTCACCTTCCACCGCTACAAGGGCGCCGGGCACACCTTCGAGGGCGCTACCTGGCAGCGCTCGATCGAGCGCACCGTCGACTTCTTCGACGAGCACCTCGACTGAGGCGGACGGTCGGCCCACCCGTCAGTCGCGCTCTTCGCGGATGACCTTGCCGGACGACGCGTCGATCCACAGCTCCCAGTCGTCTCCCCCGGCGACCTCGACCGAGACGTCCCAGACGGTGCGCTCGTTCTCCCGACTGAGCTCGGCGTCGGTCACCTCGCCGTCGGACACCTTCTTCTCGGCAGCCTTGATCGCCTCCGAGACGGTGACAGCGGGCAGGCTCCCGCGCTGCACCGCGGACAGCATCTCGGCCTGGTTGCTGGTGATCTCGCCACCGGAGTCGATCCGCAGCTCCCGGCCACCGTCGCCGACCCGTACGGTCACCTCCCACGACGAGCCGCTGTCGTCGTCCTTGGACAGCTCGACGACGGTGCTGTCGGCCACTCCGGTCTCGGCTGCCTTGACGGCGCCGAGGGCATCGAGTCCGGCACTTGCCGAGGGCCGTCGGGAGGTGGCGGCGCTCGTCGACGAGGCCGATGGCGCCGGTGCAGCGGTGCTCGGGGCGATCGACGTGGGCGGCGCAATGGAGATGTCGGTCGGCGCCGGCGTAGTCGCCATGTCGTCGTTCCCACAGGCGGTCAGCGGCAGGACGATGGCGGCCAGACCGGCGGCCAAGCCTGTTCGACGGATCGACCGGGGCGAGACGGCGAGGGCAGACACGGATCTCCTGGGGAGGCGACGACAGGTGAGGTAACCCTACCCAGCAGACCCCAGCGGCCGAGTGGTCAGCCGCGGCCCACATACGGCATGGTCGTCGCCATCACCGTCATGGACAGCACGTTCGCCCCCGGCGGCAGACTCGCCATGTAGACCACGGCCCGGGCAACGTCGTCGACGTCCATCCGCGGCTCGCTCGAGGTGGAGAAGTCGGCCTGCACGATGCCCGCGGCCATGTCCTTGGTCAGATCGGTGGCGGCATTGCCGATATCGATCTGGCCGCAGGCGATCCCGTACCGCCGCCCGTCCAGCGCGGTCGACTTGGTCAGCCCGGTGATGGCGTGCTTGGTCGCCGTGTACGCCACCGACAGCGGCCGGGGCACGTGCGCGGAGATGGAGCCGTTGTTGATGATCCGGCCACCCTGCGGCTCCTGCCGGCGCATCACCCGGAACGCCTCCTTGGTGCACAGGAACGCCCCGGTGAGGTTGACGTCGACGACCGCCTTCCACTCCTTGATATCGAGCTCGTCGATCTCGGTCGCCCAAGCACCGCGACCCGCGTTGTTGAACACCAGGTCGACCCGGCCGTACTTGTTGACCGTGCGAGCGAAGAGGTTGTGCACCGAGGTCGGGTCCGTGACGTCGGTGACGCAGCAGTCCATGCCGAGCTCCACGTGCTCGGCGACCAACGCGGTCAGCGGCCCCACCCGGCGGCCGGCCACGACGACCGTCCAGCCCTCGCGCGCCAGGCCGACCGCGGAGGCGGCACCGATGCCGGAGCCCCCGCCCGTCACGATGGCGACCCGCCGCTCGGTCGTGCTGGCGTCGGGACTGCTCTGCTCTGCGTCTGTCACGAGCGAAACGCTAATGGTTGCCGCCGGAAGCCGGTCAGGGGTGTCCGAAGTCCAGGTGCCTGCTTGTCGTCCCGGGCGTCACGCCGGTCGGCTCAGCCGGCCCGGAGGTCAATGGCCGGGTCCTGGACGTGCGTGTCGACCAGGGTGAGGATCTCCTCGTCGGTCAGCCCATGGGCGTGCAGCCGTCCGAGGAAGCGACTGGCCCGGAACACGGCGTGCCACAGGTCGGGCTCGGACCGCAGCACGACGACCTGATCGGCGTCGATCCGGAGCGTCTCGGTCAGTGCCTTGTCGCGGTGCTGGTGCACCAGCTGCCGGAGGTCCCGCCCGCCCAGCGCCCCCCGCTCGGTCGCCGCCGCCCACAGCCCCGGGAACCGGTCCCGTGCATCGACCGCGTCCCGCAGGAGCTCCACCACCTCGTCCTCCGACGCGGACTCACCCTGCCTCGGGTCCTCGAGCAGCGGCCACTGCCGAGCGGCCTGGCGCAGCGACCGCTCCCGGTCATCGGGTCGCCCCACCTCCGGCACCCCGTGCTCGGACGCGAAGTTGGCCGCCACATCGAGCAGCACCGCATCGTCATCGGGTCGGCCGGCGTCGGAGTCGTTGACGGGAAGGAGGGCTGCATCACCGCGTCGGTACTTGTTCATGTCGGTGATGCTGACAGGGACCTCTGACACTGGCCGCCGTCTCGACGACGCGAACAGCTGCTTCCTGCCCCCGGCTGACCGAGGCCACCGGTCGCCGGTCTTCCCGGCGAGCTCGCCGGTCCCCCGGTCAGCGGAGATCGGCGTCGGCCACAGTGATCTCGTCGTCCGCCGACTCGGGCCGGACACCGTGCCCGGGTGCTTCCGGCTCGGTCTTGCGCAGGGTCAGGGCCAGGATCACCGCGACCACACCGATGCCGGCGGCGACCAGGAACGCGAGGTGCAGACCGGCCACCTCGGCGGCGATCGGATCGGCACCGGCCGCGGACGCGCTCTGCGTGCGCAGGGTCAGGATCGTCACCAGCAGAGCGACGCCCGCTGCGCCGGAGACCTGCTGCAGGGTGGAGAGGATCGCGCTGCCGTGCGAGTAGAGGCTGGGGGGCAGCGGGTTCAGCGCCGTGGTGAAGGCGGGCGTGAACAGGAAGGCGAGGCCCGTCGACAGCACCAGGTGGACACCGAGCAGCAGCGGGATCGGTGTCGTGGGACCCACCTGGCTCAGCGCCAGCATGGTCAGCACCAGCAGCGTGGCCCCGGCCGTGGACAGCCAGCGTGGCCCGTACTTGTCGAACAGTCGCCCGACCAACGGCCCCAGCAGGCCCATCAGCAGACCTCCGGGCAGCAGCAGCATGCCGGTCTGCAGCGTGTTCAGGCCGCGGACGTTCTGGAAGTAGATCGGCAGCAGGATGATCGCCCCGAACAGCGCGACGGCCGCTATGCACAGCAGCGCCACCCCCCGCCGGAACATCGTGAAGGCGAACGCGCGCAGATCGAGCAACGGGCCCTTGCCGGTGACCAGGGCGCGCTGCCGGAACACGAACAGCACCAGGCACACCACGCCGACGGCCAGCGAGACCGGCGCGACCCACGCGGACGAGCCGGTCGACTCCCCGAGCTGGCTCAAGCCGAACACGATGCCGCCGAAGCCCGGCACCGAGAGGAGCACGGACGGGACGTCGAGCGGCTGGTCGCCGTCGGCGTTCACGTTCACCAGGGTGCGCAGACCGTAGACCAGGGCCGCCACAGCGATGGGCAGCACCAGCAGGAACATGAATCGCCACGGCAGGAACTGCAGGATGAGGCCGGACAGCGTCGGACCGATCGCCGGGGCCACCGAGATGGCGATGCTGACGTTGCCCATCACCACCCCGCGGCGCTGGATCGGCACCAGCGTCAGGATCGTGGTCATCAGCAGCGGGAGCATGATCGCGGTGCCCGAGGCCTGCACGATCCGACCGATCAGCAGCACCCAGAACCCCGGGGCCACACCGGCCAGCAGGGTGCCGGCGCTGAACAGCCCGAGGGCGGCGCCGTACACCGTCCGGGTGGAGAACCGCTGCAGCAGGAAGCCCGTGGTGGGGATGACGACCGCCATGGTCAGCATGAAGGCCGTGGTCAGCCACTGGACCGTGCCCGCCGTCAGGTCGAGATCGACCATCAGGACCGGCAGGGCCACGCCCATGATGGTCTCGTTGAGGATCACCACGAAGGTTGCCACCAGCAGTGTCGCGATGACCTTGCGGTCTCGGCTGCTCAGCGCGCCGTCAGCGACGTCGGTGGTCGTCATGGGGTTCTCCTGTACATCGATCTGGTGCCGCCATCCGGCCGGCGCGGGTCGGCGAGACTCGTCACCTCTGACTGCCCGGCCCGGTCGAACTCATCGTCCCGGGTACCGTGGAACGCCTTCCCGGGGCCGGCCCGTCCGCTACTCCGGGTGGATTCGCCCGGAGCAGTCGCACCTCACACGATGGCAGAGACATGACCGAACAGCACCCCGTTTCCTCGTCCGGCCAGTTCCCCGGCCCACCGCCGCACCCGTCGACCTACGGCCCAACTCATCCCGGGTCGGACGCATTCCCCGGATCCGGTCCGTACGGTACGCAGCCCTACGATCCGCACCCGCCGCCGCTCCACCCCGCCGCGCAGCTCCCCTATCCCGCTGGCCATCAGCCCGCTCCGGGCGCGCAGCTTCCGCCCGGCGCAGCGCAGGGCTACGGTCCGCTCGGTCGGCCCGTCTGGAAGGACCCGCTGCCCGAGCCCGGCACGGAGTACCACCGTTTCCTGCGGACCCCCCGCAACAGGTGGTGGAAGGGGGTCGTCGCGATCCTCGGCTTCGTGATCGGCTACCTGATCATCAACACTGTCGTGGGGCTGGTGGCGATCGTCTTCGACGTCGCCACCGGGCGGTCCACCTGGGAGTCGTTCAGCTCCGGCGCGGTGGAGTTCACCCCGGCGATCTTCCTGGCCACGAACATCGGCAACGCCTTGTGCATCCCGCTGGCGATGCTCCTGCAGTGGTGGATCTGGGGGCAGCCGGTGCGTTGGCTGCACTCGGTCGCCGGTGTGGTCCGCTGGCGGCTGCTCGGTCGGACGGCGGCGGTCGTGGTCCCGTTCTGGCTTGTCTACATGTGCCTCTCCGCGGTCGCGTTCCCGCAGGCCTCCGGCATCACCGGCCCCGGCAACTTCACCGGCGAGAGTGTCGCGCTGTTGATCATCATGCTGGTCACCACCCCACTGCAGGCCGCCGGTGAGGAGTACGGGGCTCGCGGCCTGATCATGCGCTCGGCCGGCAGCTGGGTCGCCTCGCCGGTGCCCGGGCTGATCATCGCCACCATCGTGCCGTCGTTGGTGTTCATGGCGGCCCACGGAGCGGGCGACCCGTGGCTGAACGTCTACTACTTCCTCTTCGGCGCCGCGATGTCGCTCCTGGTCTGGCGGACCGGCGGCCTGGAGGCGGCCGTCGTCGTGCATGCCGTCAACAACATGATGGCCTTCGGCCTGGTCATCCTGGCCGGCCAGGAGATCAACCTGGACCGCAGCGCGGGCACCGGCGGTGCGTTCATGCTGGTGCCGATGGCGGTGCTGCTCATCGTCGCCCTGCTGCTGTCCCTGCTGGCCAAGCGCTGGAAGGTCCAGCGGACCTTTCAGCCGGCCGGAGCGGTGTCCGGCACCCCGGCCGCTGTGGTGCCGGGAATCCAGGGCGGCGGGCCCCACTGACCCGAGGGGCGCCGCGTCCGCTGAACACCTTGCGCCCGTTCAGCCGCTCGAAGTCCCAGGCGATCGAGCCCTCCGCACCGGAGCTCGAAGCCGTACCGACAGTCCGGGCCGACGGCGTGACTGCCCCACGCCGATGCGGGTACGACTCCGCGGGTGCTGCACCACCAGCGGAGTCGGGTCAGGGGCCGGCCTCCGGGGCGGTCTCGCTCACCGCCAGGTCCTGGGCGTTCACGTGGCCGTTGTGCTGCTGGCCCTCCAACCGGATCACGTGCAGCACCGCGTTGATCAGGGCCAGGTGGGTGAAAGCCTGCGGGAAGTTGCCCAGGTGCTGCCCTGTGTGGGCGTCGATCTCCTCGCCGTACAGGTTGAGCGGTCCGGCGAAGGACAACAGCTTGGCGCACAGCTTGCGGGCGCGGTGGTACTCACCGATCTCGCACAGCGCCGACACCAGCCAGAACGAGCAGATCGTGAACGACCCCTCCTCGCCCTCGAAGCCGTCGTCGGTCTCCTCCACCTTGTAGCGCAGCACCAACCCGTGCACGGTCAGCTCGTCGGCGATGGCCAGCACCGTGGCCCGGATCCGCGGGTCGTCGGCGGGCAGGAACCGGAGCAGGGGCGCGAGCAGCAGCGAGGCGTCCAGGGCCTTGCTGCCGTAGTACTGCGTGAAGACGCCGCGCTCGTCCACGCCGTTGGCCAGGATGTCCTCCTTGATCTCCTCGGCCGCCAGCTCCCACTCGCCGGCCTTGGCCTTCTCCCCGCTCAGCCGGGCGAGCTTCGAGCCGCGGTCGGCAGCGACCCAGCACATGATCTTCGACGAGGTGAAGTGCTTGAGCTCGCCGCGGACCTCCCAGATGCCGGCATCGGGCTCACGCCAGTGCTTCAGCGCCTCGTTCACCTGCTTGTCCAGGATCGGCCAGATCCGGCCGTCCAGATGGTCGGCGGCCTTGGCGTGCAGGTAGACCGAGTCGAGCAGCGCGCCCCACACGTCGTGCTGCTGCTGCGCGTACGCGGCGTTGCCGACCCGGACCGGCCGCGAGTTGGCGTACCCGGCGAGGTGGTCGAGCTCGTACTCGGTCAGCTCCCGCTCACCGGCGATGCCGTACATGATCTGCAGGTGGTCGTCCCGCTCGGCGACGTCGGCGATGAAGGAGAAGAAGTCCAGCGCCTCCCAGTCGAAGCCGATCGAGTAGAGGCCCCACAGGGCGAAGGTCGCGTCCCGGATCCAGGTGAACCGGTAGTCGTAGTTGCGACCGCCGCCCGGGGTCTCCGGCAGCGACGTGGTGCCCGCCGCGGCGATCGCCCCGGTGGGGGCGTAGGTCAGCCCCTTCAGGGTGAGCGCGCTCCGCTGCAGGTAGGTCCGCCACGGATGGTCCGGGAAGTGCCCGCGGGCCAGCCAGTGCTGCCAGTGGTGGGCGGTCCAGACCTGCCGGGCGTAGGCGTCGGCGTACGTGAGCGGCGGCTCCTTGCTCCCCCACGACAGCGCGACGAAGCGGGTGTCGCCTTCCTTGAGCAGGGTCCGGGCGCTGGCCTGGCCGCCCTCGAAGCCGAGCCGCAGATCGGTGGTCAGGGTCAGCGCGAAGTCGACCCGGTCGGCGGTTGCGCGGCCCTGGTGGTAGCCGTGCTCGGTGTAGGACCATCCGGCAGTGCGCCGGCCGTAGTCGAACACCGGCTCGCAGTCCATCACCATCTGCACCTCGCCGGAGACGCAGCGTACGGTCCGCAGCAGGATGTGCTCGGCGTCGTAGTCGTTGGGAGTGCGGCGATGGGTCTTCGAGCGCGTCTCCTCGTGCCGCCAGGGACCCATCAGCAGTGCATCACGGACCACGATCCAGCCGGTCGGCGTGCCCCAGCTGGTCTCGACGATCATCGTGCCCGGCAGGTAGCGCACGTCGGCGGGCACCTCGACGTCCACCGGCGAGATCCGGAACGACCCGGCGTGCGGGCCGAGCATCCGGCCGAAGACGCTGCCGGAGTCGAACCGGGGGACGCACATCCAGTCGACCGAGCCGCCGGGCGCCAGCAGGGCGCATACCTCACCGTCGCTGAGGAACCCGTAGTCGCCGATCGGCACCGATCGAGCCCGGTGCGAGGGACTCGCATGCTGGTGATCGATAGCCTTGCTGCTCGCCATGGGGGCAACATTGTCGTCGTGCGATTTCGGGCGCAAGAGGCAAACTGGAACGTTCGTGTCACGATAGACGCTGCACGAGCGGCACGAGCAACCCGGGATCGTCGTCCCTGGGGGAGGACACGATGAGCGGGAACGCAAGCTTTCGACTGGGCAACACCTCGATCCTGTCGGTCTGCGCCGTCGAGGCGCCGGTGGTGATGCCGTCCAGCGCCTTCGACGACCGGCTGTCCGCCGCGTACGAGCGGGTCGGGTTGCTGCCCGGCATGCTGGTCAAGCTGGCCGGCGTCCGCGAGCGGCGCTGGTGGCCCGAGGACGTGAGCTTCGCCGACGGTGCGGCGATGGCCGGCGCCAAGGCCCTGGCCGAGGCCGGCATCCAGCCCGAGCAGGTCGGCGTGATGATCAACACGTCGGTCTCCCGGGAGCACCTCGAGCCCTCCACGGCCGTGGCCGTGCACCATCAGCTCGGTCTACCCACCAGCTGCCTGAACTTCGACCTGGCCAACGCCTGCCTCGGGTTCGTCAACGGCATCCAGCTCGCCGGGATGATGATCGACTCCGGCCAGGCCGACTACGCGCTGATCGTGAACGCCGAGGGCTCGCGCCACACCCAGGAGGTGACCCTCGACCGGCTGGACACCCCCGACTCCACCGCCGAGGACATCAAGTCCCAGTTCGCCACCCTCACGCTGGGGTCCGGCTCGGCCGCCATGGTGCTCGGGCGCGCCGACGCCCACCCCGAGGGCCACCGGGTCGTCGGGGGCGTCAGCCGCGCCGGCACCGAGCACCACGACCTGTGCGTCGGTGACCTGGAGCGGATGCGGACCGACAGCAAGAAGCTGTTCGAGCACGGCATCGCCCTGGCCATGGACACCTGGAACGACGCCCAGTCCGAGTTCGCCTGGGCCGGTCAGATCGACTGGTTCGTCGCCCACCAGACCTCGACGGTGCACCTGCGGGCGATGGCCAACGCGCTCGGGGTCGACCCGCAGCGTTTCCCGGTGACCGTGGAGACGTACGGCAACATGGGTCCGGCCGCTGTGCCGTTCACGCTGGCCAAGAACGCCGACCGGATGCGCGCCGGCGAGCGCGTCCTGCTGCTCGGCATCGGCTCGGGGTTGAACACCTCGTTCGCCGAGATCGTCTGGTGAGGTCGCGGTCCTTCGACCTGGTCCCCCTGGCGGGTGCGCTCCCCGGACTCGATCCGGCGTGGTCGCGACGCGTGGAGGTGGTCGACGCGGACGGGATCCCGCGCACCTGGCATCTCCTGGAGCGGGACGCGTCCGCCGACGGACCGCCGACCGGCACCATGCTCTGCCTGCACGGCAACCCGACCTGGTCCTATCTGTGGCGACGGTTCCTCGAAACGGCCCCGCCCGGCTGGCGGGTGATCGCACCCGACCAGCTCGGGATGGGGTGGTCGGAGCGACTCGATCGTTCCCGCACGCTCGCCGAGCGGATCGATGACCTGGGTCGGCTGACGGACGCGCTCGGCGTGACCGGGCCGGTCGTCGCCGTCGCCCACGACTGGGGCGGACCGGTGCTGCTCGGCTGGGCGGAGCGCCACCGCGAGCTGCTGGCCGGCCTGGTGCTCACCAACACGGGTGTCACCCTCCCTGCCGACACCGCTCCGCCCGGGCTCATCACGCTGGCCCGGTCCGCGCCGCTGCTGGAGACCGTGTGCGCACGGACGCCGGTGTTCGTCCGCGCCACCACCGCCCTGTCGCGCCCGGCGCACCCGAGGACGATCCGGGACGCGTTCGCCAGCCCGTACGCGCTCCCGGTCCGCCGTCGCGCCGTCCGTGACTTCGTGGCCGACATCCCGCTGGAGTCCGCTCACCCGAGTCGGGCCACCCTGGACGGGGTGGTCGACGGACTGTCCGAGCTCACCGATCTGCCGGCGCTGCTGGTCTGGGGCCCGCGGGATCCGGTCTTCTCGATCCGCTATCTGCACGATCTGCGACGCCGGCTGCCCCGGGCCGACGTCCAGATCTATCCGCAGGCCTCACACCTGGTCGTCGAGGACGCTCCCCAGGCCGCGACCGACATCTGGGACTGGGTGCAGGCCTCCGTCATCGGTGAGCAGCTGCCGAGCGATGAGCCCGACCACGGGACGGAGGCGCCCGTTCGCCCCCTCTGGGACGGCCTGCTCGCCCGCGCCGCCGACGACGAGATCGCCATCGCCGAGCTCGGTCCGCACGCCGCGGAACCGATCAGCTTCGCCGACCTCGAGCAGCGGATCGCCGATCTCGCGGCCGGGCTGGACCGGGCCGGGGTCCGGCCGGGGCAGCGGGTCGCGCTCCTGATCCGACCTGGCATCGAGCTGACGGTCGCCGTCTACGCCTGCTGGCGGGTGGGGGCGGCCATCGTGGTGGCCGACGCCGGGCTCGGCCTGCGCAACCTCGGGCGCGCCCTGCGCAGCGCCGATCCCGATCACCTGATCGCCATCCCGGCCGGGCTGGTCGCGGCGACCGCCCTCCGGGTGCCCGGCCGCCGCATCGTGGCCGGTGAGCTCCCCGCGGCGCTCCGGCGGCGACTCCGGGTCACCCACACGTTGACCGAGCTCGTCGAGGTCGGCGCCACGGCCCGTCGGGGCGGCGCCGCCGACCACGCCCGCACCCCGCCGCACGGTGGTGCTGGCTCGTCTCCGTGGACGGGGA